>VMSP01000112.1 GCA_013792135.1 Desulfocapsa sp.
GCAAATGTGAGCAAGTGGAGCCCGAGCGGCGCCCTTAATGTCACCAAGGTTCGACTGGCTTATTACTACAACGGCTTTGACGCATAGAAATGTAATCGGGAGGGCTTTTCCTCAGGTCTCCTATTGACAACGCTACCAATTATTATGCCAAAAAAGGTCTTGCTGGTCGCTTTTCAAGGGCAGCCCATGTGTTTTATTCATGTCCTGCTTAATGGTTTGGAACTGCAGGCAAATGGCCATCAGTGCAAGATAATTATTGAGGGTGAGGCCACTCGTCTGATTCCCGAGATCAGCCAGGAAGGACATTTTTTGAACGCCTTATATTGTCAGATGCTGGAAAATGGGCTCCTTGAGGGAGTCTGTCGCGCCTGTTCCTCCAAGATGCAGGTGCTGGAAAACATTAAAAAAGAAGGCCTTCCCCTTCTGGATGATATGGCAGGGCATCCGGGGATGGCGAAATATATTGAACAGGGGTTTGAAATTATAAATTTTTGATGGCCTTGCAAAAAGTCCCAAATACTGCGTTGTCCCCCAAGGGCACTTCCTTCGGGGCGCACACATCCTCCGTCACTGCGGCGTACTTATTGTACGCCTCATTCCTCAGGATTCGGAGTCTCGCAAGCTCGCTTACCTGCGCGTCTTGTCTTTGTGCCTTTTTGCTTAGCCATCCAATAAATGACTTTTTACGAAATTATAAATTTTTTACAGGAGGGCAGGACGTTGAATCCAATTAAGCTGGCAGAAAATATTTACTGGGTTGGGGCTGTTGACTGGGATGTGCGTGATTTTCACGGTTACTCCACTAACAGGGGGACGACATATAATGCCTATTTGATCATGGATGAGAAAATTACCCTCATTGACACGGTCAAGAGTTCCATGAAGGCCGATCTGATCGCCCGTATCAGTGAAATTGTTGATCCGAAGAAGATTGATTATATCGTGGTCAACCATGTGGAGATGGATCATTCCGGTGCTCTTCCTGATATGATTGAGCTGATCAAGCCCGAGAAGATCATCTGCTCCACCATGGGTCAGAAGGCCCTGGTCCAGCATTTTCACCGGGAAGACTGGCCTTACGAGATTGCCACGCCGGGCAAGGATGTCAGCCTGGGTGCCAAGACCCTGTCATTCCTTGAGACCCGGATGCTGCACTGGCCGGACTCCATGTTCACCTATGTGAAAGAAGATAAAATCCTCTTCTCCAGTGACGCCTTCGGTATGCATCTGGCCACCAGTGAGCGTTTTGATGATCAGGTGGATCCGGCCATTCTCATGGATGAGCTGACCAAATATTACGCCAATATTCTTACCCTTTATTCACCTCTGGTAAAAAAACTGATCGCCAAGGTCAAAGAGATCGGGTTGGACATCGAGATGATCGCCCCTGATCATGGTGTGATCTGGCGGAGCAACCCTATGATGGCCATTGAGGCCTATGACCGCTGGAGCCGTAATGAGGGCAAGGGTAATGCCATGATCATTTATGATACCATGTGGCATTCCACCGAGAAAATGGCCAAAGAGGTGGCCAACGGCCTGCAGGATGAAGGGATTTCCGTGCAACTGTATAACCTGCGTTATAATCATCGTAGTGATGTTATGAAGGAGGCGCTTGATGCCAGTGCCATTATCCTGGGTTGTTCGACCCTGAATAATGGTCTGCTGCCGAGAATGGCTGGCTTCCTCATGTATATGCGCGGTCTGCGGCCCACCAATAAGATCGGCGCGGCCTTTGGTTCATTCGGCTGGTCTGGTGAAGCGGTAAAGCTGCTCAATGAGGCCATGACCGATATGAAATTTGATATTGTTGATGACGGCATCAAGGTTAAATATGTCCCTGAAGCTGGAGACCTGGCGAACTGTGTTGAGCTGGGCCGAAAGGTCGGCCAGGCGTTGAAGGCAAAAAAATAAGGGAAACCGGGTTGAAACCCTGGCCTGCAAGGTGCTCGACAGGGCAAATGCAGCTGAGTGCAGGTAAGGGTTTAACCCGACGCAATATATTTCAAGGAGTGACCATGAAAATACATATAGATAAGAATGTTGTTGAATTTCTGCCGGAGAATGAGCAGGAGACCGCATCCCTGGAGACCCTGTGGCGTGTTGTGGTCGATTGCGCCCATGAGAATAAGCATTTGACAGCCATTGGGGAATATATCCCGGTGAAACAGAATCTGGCCAGGTTTGTCATTGAGGGTATCCTTGGTGCCACGACCTATAGCGAGGATAAGGTGGTCGAGGAGTGCACGGTGATCTGTACTACCTGCAATAAATACATGCACCTGAATGGTGGTGACGCGGTGCCGGTCTGTTGCGGTCGTCCCATGGAAACGGCTGACTGAGCAATCAGGAACAAATATGTATTTGCCGGAGCAAGAGATGGTCCAGATCGTTGATCGGGACAACAGGGAGATAGAGATCCTGCCCCGTCATCTCATGCGCAGTCGAGGGCTGATCCATCGGGCGAGCTATATCCTGGTTTTCAATGCTGAGCAGGAGATATTTGTCCAGAAACGAACCACCACCAAGGATATCTATCCCGGATACTGGGATGTGGCCGCTGGTGGTGTTGTGCTCGGTGATGAATCCTATGAACACTCCGCCTCCCGGGAGCTGGCCGAAGAACTTGGCGTCTCAGGAATTCCACTTGTCCCGTTGTTTGATCACTATTTTGAAGACGCACGCAACCGGGTCTGGGGGCGCGTCTTTCGTTGTACCCATGAAGGCCCTTTCACCCTGCAGCCGGAAGAGGTGGAATACGGGCGTTTCATGGCAATCCAGCAGATTCTGCAAGCCAGCCTGCAAGAACCCTTCACCCCTGACGGCATTCTCATCCTCCAGCAAATTTAAGAGCTATTGCGAAAGAACCAGAACATTTCTGACTATTTCGTAACGGTTCTTTATGCCGAATATTTATATGTCCACGTCAGGCTTGATTGTGGACAGTGACTTATTTCTTTAATAAAAAGGAGGAGTAAATGGTGAGTAAAATGAAGTTTGTCCTTGGCTTTGGAGGGGCTTCTGTGGCTGCACTTCTGGTGGCAGGCAGTGGATATACCATGGAAAAGCCTGATCCGAAGGAGTATCCATACGTGCCATCGCTCCTCCAGTATGAAAAAAGTGCTGCTGAGTTCACTCCCCCTGCAACCTGTGGCGAGTGCCATCCTCAGCAGTATGAGGAGTGGACCGGATCCCTGCATGCCCTCGCCTTTAAAGATCCAATTTATCAGGGAGAGTTAAACAAGGCGGTGAAGGCCGTTGGTCACGATATCGCCAGACAGTGCGAAGGATGTCATACCCCGGCCGGGGTTGTGACCGGGGAAATTAAAGGCTCCGGCATAAGTGGCCTGAGTGATGTCGCCATAAACGGTGTTTCCTGTGATATGTGTCATTCGGTGAGTGGACATACCGGCTGGCAGACGCCCTACCATCAGCCCGAGAACGGTTCATTGATCCTGTCGCCGGGCAAGGATACTCCGACTGGACCGGTACTGACTAAATTCGGCCCGTACAAGCCGAAAGATGGTTGTGGTGACGGCTTTCATGCATGCGTGGAACAGCCTCTGCATAAAAAAGCGGAGTTGTGCGCCAATTGCCATCAGGTGAATCATTATGAGACCCATACACCTATTGAATCCACCTACACAGAATGGAAGGATAGCCCCTACGGTGTGCATGGTATTGCCTGTCAGGATTGCCATATGGTTGATTTTGATACTTTTCTCCGCTCGGCCGACACGATGAAGAAGCCGGAAAGGGGAGAGTATCGGCATTTTTTCAATGGCGCGAATTTCCTGATCTATTCCCTGACTGAACAGGCGGCAAAGAAAGCCGGGGATGCCGAACTTGCTGCTAATGTTCATAAAAAATACGAGATGGCCGTTGCTCGTCTGCAGGCGGCAGCTGACCTTGAGGTAAGTCCGGTGTATCGTGACAAAAAACTGGCGGAAATCAAGGTGCGGGTCAGGAATATCCGGGCAGGTCACAAACTTCCAACCTCCCTTACCAATATCCGGCAGATCTGGCTTGAGATGACGGTCAAGGATCTGGATGGGAAAGTAATTATGACCACCGGGACAGTAGATGCGAAGAGCGGCGCACTTCCCGCTGAGGCCCGCCTGTTCAATTCTGACGGCATGGGAGAAGGATTCCATCTTTCCCATGATCCGTGGGAGATTGTCTCTTTCGGGCGGCAAGACGCCATTCCTCCCAAAGGATATAAAGAAGTCTATTACGGCGTGTCCGCCCCACAAGCGAAAGGACCGCTGGTGGTTGATATAAAACTTCGCTATCGTCAGGCAGAACAGGAAATCGCTCATACCCTGCTGGGTGCAGTGCCGAAAGATATGGATCTTGCGGCCATTTATGGCCTCACCTCCATGCCTGATCTGCCTATCGTTGATATGGTCAGCAAATCTGTAAAAATCAATCCTGCATTATAAAAATAAGGCCATGCCGGAAAGTTCCCGGTATGGCCTTATTCTCAGCATGAAGCGTATTGAGATCGGTGTCGTCGGGCTTTATCAGTCCTTGAGGTTTGTTCTCTTTTTTGCTGTTTTCCTCCCATTGGCAGCGGAAGCTGTCCCGCTGAGCTCAAATCTTCATTGAAAAATATGCCATTATGGCTTGTGGTTGATCTTGATCAATTCCCTGGAGTGTGGGCTGCAGGAGCACATTCATGCCCTGTGAACTCTTATTTTTCCGCAATAATCTGGAGTTTGCCCTCTGGAAATGGTATAGTTACAACCTTTCGGGAAAAAATGTTGTTCAGGGTACAGGCTTTTTCCCTTGGATACCGAGGTGTTCTGGTTGGTCTTTGCCATCGGGGCGCCGGAATGATTAACCAATTTAACGTTATTGTAAGGAATTGAATGATAAAAGCATTTCTCAAAAAGGCCGGAAACAAACTCAGAAATATTGCCAGTAGCGGCAAAAAAGAGCATGCAAAATCGGCTGTCGTGGCGGCGGCCCCCCAGTCTGCCGCCCATAAGGAATTGCAACCAGCTCAGGCCCTGTCAGAGCAGCAGCACATTGAGTCTTCAGCCTCAGAAAATGTATCTAATTCGCATCGTCCTCGGCCCAAGCGAGAGCGGCAGAAGCCTGAGTGGGATCTTGCCCGGTTTCAGGTCGATCCGGTGGCGGATAAGACCCGCTTTCATGACCTTGATTTGCCCCTTGCCCTGATGCATGCCATTGCTGATCTTGAATTTCAGTTCTGCACCCCTATTCAGTCTCAGGCCCTGCCGGATGCTCTTCTGGGCAAGGATATGATTGCTCGCGCCAGCACCGGCACGGGGAAGAGCGCAGTCTTTCTGATTGCTATTTTCACCAGATTATTGCAGGAGCAAGAACGGGGCAAAGCGACTCCGGTGGGTACACCGCGGGCCCTGATCATTGCTCCGACCAGGGAGCTTGTAATCCAGATTACAAAAGATGCCAAGGCCCTGGCCAAATATACCTCCTTGCGTATCGTTTCGGCCTATGGAGGCACTGATTATCGTAAACAGGAAAAAAATCTGACAGAGCAGGTGGTGGACGTGGTGGTGGCCACTCCCGGCCGTCTCCTTGATTATGAGAGTAAGAAGATCATCCATCTGAATAAGGCCGCCATCATGGTCATTGATGAGGCCGACCGGATGCTCGATATGGGTTTTATCCCCGACGTGCGCCGGATTATCTACAAAACGCCCCCCAAGGAGCAGCGTCAGACCATGCTCTTTTCGGCCACCTTCACCCCGGAGGTCAGGCAACTCTCGGCCCAGTGGTGCAAAGATCCCGTTACCGTTGAGACCGAGGCTGATCAGGTGGCAGTCGACACGGTGCAGCAGATTGTCTATCTGACGACTACTGCCGAGAAATTCACGGTGCTCTATAATCTTATCGCCAATACGGAGCATGAACGGATCATGGTCTTCACCAATATGAAAAATGAGGCCAGAAGGCTCAGTGAACGACTGGAGCGTCACGGTGTCAAATGTACCCTGCTTTCCGGTGATGTCCCCCAGGAAAAAAGGACGGCGCGCCTTGAGGCCTTCCGCGAGGGGCGGGTCAAGGTGATGATTGCCACCGATGTGGCCGGGCGCGGCATTCATATTGCCGGCATCAGCCATGTGATCAACTACACCCTGCCCTACGAACCGGAAGACTATGTGCACCGGATCGGTCGCACCGGCCGGGCCGGTGTCTCAGGGATCTCCATCAGTTTCGCCTGCGAGGAGGACGCCTTTGTCCTGCCCGAGATTGAAGAGTATATCGGCGAGACCTTGCACTGTATCCAGCCCGATGAACTCCTTCTGGCAGCCGTACCCCCAGGTCAGGCCAGACCCAGTGGCGCGGGCGACAGGGATAGATCAGGAAGGAGTGGAGGCCAGGGACGGTCCAGTGGGGGAAGCAGGGGCGGATCAGGCGCAAGGGGTGGATCATACAAAGGGAGAAGGAAATAAGCCGTTGTAAATAAATAACAGGGCCAAATGGATAATCGTTACGGCATAAGGAGCCGTAACGAAAAAGTCATATAAGGCCAGGTTATTTCGTAACGGCTCCTAAGTATTCATGATTCATCTGACCAATATTACCAAGCAGCATGGCTCCCAGCTACTTTTTCAGGACGCCAGTCTGCAGATCCTGGCCTCCAGCCGTGTCGGGCTAGTTGGCCCCAATGGCGCCGGTAAGTCAACGATATTCCGCCTGATTGTCAGAGAGGAAGAACCGGACAAGGGAGATATCTCCTGCGCCAAAAAGACAGTGATCGGCTATTTTTCCCAGGATGTAGGGGATATGGCCGGCCGTTCGGCACTCGAAGAGGTGATGGCGGCGGCCGCTGAGGTGACCCTGCTGGGCGAGCAGATGCGGAAGATGGAAGCGTCCATGTCCCTGCCTATGGATGATGAGGCCATGGCTGCCCTCTTGGAGCAGTACGGCAATGCGGTGGAAGAGTTCGAGCATCGTGGCGGCTATGATCTGGAGGCCAGGGCACAGGCCGTGCTGACCGGTCTCGGCATTGGTCCGGATGCTTATCTGCGGCCGGTGGAGTCCTTCAGCGGCGGCTGGAAGATGCGCATTGCCCTGGCCCGGATTCTGACCATCAATCCGGATGTTCTGCTTCTGGACGAACCGACCAACCATCTGGATGTGGAGTCGATTGTCTGGCTGGAGGAATGGCTGGCCAGTGAGTTTAAAGGGGCGCTGCTCATGACCTGCCATGACCGCGATTTCATGAACCGAATTGTCACCCGGATCATTGAGGTAGCAGGCCAGACCGTGACCACTTACAGTGGCAATTACGATTTTTATCTGCGGGAACGCGAGATCAGGCGTGAGCAGTTGCTGGCCAGTTTCCGTCGGCAGCAGGAGATGCTGGCCAAGGAAGAGGATTTTATCGCCCGCTTCGCGGCTCGGGTCTCCCATGCCGCTCAGGTGCAGTCCCGGATCAAGAAGCTGGAGAAAATCGAGCGCATTCAGTTGCCCCCTGAACAGAAGGTTGTGCGCTTTGAGTTTGCGGAGCCGCCTCGCAGCGGCGATGATGTGGTCCGCATGGAAGATCTGTCCAAGATCTGGTTCCAAGAGGATGGTCAGGGAAAATCGGTCTTTGGCGGGGTGACAGGGGTGATTCGCCGCCAGGAGAAAATTGCGGTGGTCGGGGTGAACGGTGCCGGGAAATCCACCTTTCTCAAGGTTTTGGCCGGTCAGGTCGAGCCAACAAACGGCACGGTAAATATCGGTGCCAATATCCTGCCTGGGTATTTCAGCCAGCATTCCATGGAACTTCTCAATCCTGAATTCACCGTCTTTGAGACGGTCCAAGCGGTCATTCCCACCGGTCATATCGGGGTGATCCGTAACCTGTGTGCCGCCTTTCTCTTTCAAGGAGACGATGTGGATAAGCGTATTGCCCATCTCTCCGGCGGGGAGAAGAGCCGGGTGGTGCTTGCTACGCTCCTGGCCCAGCCCCTTAATTTCCTGATCCTGGATGAGCCGACCAATCATCTTGATATCCAGTCACGAGAGGTGCTCCTTGAGGCCCTGCAGAAATTTACCGGCACCGTTATTCTGGTAAGTCATGACCGGCATTTTCTGCGCCTGCTGGTGGATCGGGTCTTTGCCATAGATCATGGCGCCATGCATACCTATGAGGGTGATTACGGCTATTATCTGAGAAAATCTGCCCAGGCTGAACTCTGAGAACTGGTAATAATTGGAGAGTAGTTGTGCGGGGCCGTGCTGTTTAGGAGCCGTGACGAAATGACTGGACCATTCATTTCAAGCTATGTCGTTACGTAGGCCATGGATGGCGCAGGAGCGACCGGCTCTTATGCCGAATTGTGATATTCAGATGGCCATGTTGTTTTTTACTGCGGCTTATTAGTTGAAAAAATATGCAGAGAAGGATAAATATGGTAGAGAAGAGGTTGGCTTCGTAGTTGAGAAGCCTTCTGACGTCGAGATGTCAGGGACAACAAGAAAAATATTTTTAATCATCAACCCCCTTTTTCACCAACAATATCATGGAAAAGTCTAGCCCCGGTGACAACACCGGCACTCCTGTCAGAAACTATCGAAACGTTCCCCATTATGAAATTCAGATCCTGTCCAGGTCGCCGGAATTGGAATTTATTGCCAGCACCATTGAGTCCGTCTTGTGTCGTCTGGGATTTTCAGGGCAGGATGAAGATTTTATGGATAAAGATGCTGCCAGGCTTCTCGAATTATTCATTGATCAATATCATTTCAAGGATCCGGAAGTGGAGTTTGCTGATAAGGTGCAGGAACAGGGGTATGCAGCTCTCAGCGAGGTGATTGAGGAGGATCTGTCAGATATCCCGAAGGAGGATCTGGTGCGGGTTATGGCTACCACCTATCGTGCCCTCCAGCGGAGAACCAAAGGCGGTGATGAGTATCTCCGCTTTATCAATGAATATGTCGGCGACTGAGCAGCGGCTCAAATCCCTTCATCTTTTCCTCTGTAGTTAAAATCACAGATCAGCGGGGCGTGGTCTGAGAGCCTGATGTCAGGGATGTGAAAACCCACGGCCTCAAGCTCCGGGCTGTGCAAAATAAAGTCGAGTTGCCGATGGGGGGCATGGCTGGGGTGCGAGGGATAGTGCATGGGGTTTGCATCCTCCAGGCCTGTGGCTGCCTTGAAGAGTTCCAACTCTCTGCCACCCCTGAAGGTGTTGAAATCCCCGGCCACGATTACTGGTTTGTCACTATTTTTAACCAGGCGGTGCAGGTGTTCAAGCTGTTGCTGCCGGTGCCTGTATTTCAGTGACAGGTGGACGATGAAGATGACAATTTTGGCCAGCTCCACCTCAATGACCAGTCGCTTAAACCCTTCCTCGAAATAATGAAATTGATGGGCGGTAATTTTCTCGCTGGTGAGCAGGGCATTGGATTGTGTGTTGAGTACCGGCACCCTGCAGGCCATTGAGTTTTTACCGTATTTTGTTTTGACGATATGAAATTGATGTAATTTTTGGGCAATGATATCGGCCTGGCAGCATTTCTCAGAACGGTAAGAACCCGAATCCACCTCGATCAAGGCAATAATGTCCGGTTTGACTGATTCGATGAACTCAATGATTTGATTCAGTTTATTGGTGGTGTGTCTGAAAAAGCCGGAAAAGGGCAGTGGCAGATGGTAGCCCTTACCGTGACCGGTAGCGTAACGTATGTTGTAGAGGAGAAAGCGCATGAAGCATGATACCGCTTTCTTGATGGTATGGCAATATTCAGAAATTGCTGACGAAAAAGTAAATCAACGGAAGAAATCATGACCACCATAAAAATCGGATCACGGAAGAGTAAATTGGCCATGTGGCAGACAGAGACCGTTGCCCGCATGTTGAATGAACAGGGGATGGAGACGGTAATCAGCTCCATGGAGACCACGGGCGATAAGATCCTGAATGTCTCCATTGCCAAGATCGGCAGTAAAGGGGTCTTCACCGAAGAGCTTGAAGTACAGTTGCAGAGCGGTGACACCGATATTGCCGTGCACAGCGCCAAGGATATGCAGTCAATCCTGCCACCGGGATTTGGCCTCATCGCTTTTACCGAAAGGGAAAAGGTCAACGATGTCCTGCTGGCCTTGGATACGAACTTGAATCTGGATGACCCGGCGCAAACGATTTGTATAGGCACTTCTTCGGTGCGGCGCATTGCCCTGTTGAAACACTATTATCCCCATGTACAGACCGTTGAGATGCGCGGCAACCTGCAGACCAGGATCCAGAAGATGCGGGACGGCGCTTGTGATGCCTTGATGCTGGCCTATGCCGGGGTCAAACGCATGGAGTATGAGGAGATGATCGTCAAGATCTTTTCCGAGAACGAGTTTGTGCCGCCGGTGGGTCAGGGCTGTATTGCCATTGAGTGCTCAGACGGGTTGGCTGCGGAGAAGAAGGCCATGGTTCGCAAGTGTCTGAACAACCCTGACAGCGAGGCCTGTCTCCTTGCCGAACGGGCCTATCTGCGTAAGCTGGAGGGCGGCTGCTCGATTCCGGCCTTTGGTCTGGCCGTCCTCGATAACGACGTCCTGACCCTGACCGTTGGTCTGGCCAGCCTCGATGGAACTACTATCCTCAGAAAGACGGAACAGGCTCCCCGTCAGGATGCGGAGCAGTTGGGAGCGCGACTGGGCAATTATATCCTGGACAATGGCGGCCGGGAAATGCTGGCGGAGATCCGTCGCTGTCAGGGGTAATGGATTTATAACAGGTCGAGACAGCAGACTGATTTTTTCGTATTGCGAGTCTGTTACTCGGTATGGTGTGACTCTGGAGTTTCAATAATCTTATCCGGCTCGATACGGTTAGTACCCTATGCCCCTTTCCTGGAATGAAATTCGCAGTCGAGCCTTGGCCTTTTCCCGGGAGTGGGCCGATGAGTCCTCCGAAGATGCTGAGGCCAAGAGCTTTTGGGATGGGTTTTTCAACATCTTCGGTGTCACCCGGCGGCGGGTTGCCTCTTTTGAGGCCCCGGTCAAAAAGGAAGATGGCAGGGGCGGATTTATTGACCTGTTATGGCGTGGCGTATTGCTGGTTGAGCATAAGTCTCGGGGCAAAGACCTGGACCGTGCCGTAAAACAGGCCCTTGATTATTTTCCCGGCCTCAAGGAACGGGATCTTCCCCGTTATGTGTTGGTCTCTGATTTCGTCCGCTTCCGGTTGCACGACCTCGACGAGGATAACTCCTGCGCTCGCTCCTCTGCCATCCCTGGCACCCGCGGCACTGGACCGTCCCTGTTCTGCGGTCGCTCCAGTGCCGTCCCTGGCACCCGCGACACTGGGCCATCCTTGGCCTGCGAGTTCACCCTGGCGGAACTGCATCAGAATATTCGTCTCTTCGGTTTTATTGCCGGTTATCAATCCCGTACTTTTGGCCAGGAAGATCCGGTCAATATTCGTGCTGCCGAGCGGCTTGGCCGCCTCCACGATCTCCTCAAGGCCAGCGGTTTTGATGGTCACGCCTTGGAAGTCCTTCTTGTCCGCATCCTCTTTTGCCTCTTTGCCGAGGACACCGCTCTCTTTGAACGTCGCCAGTTTCAGGACTATCTGGAGATCCGCACCGGCGAAGATGGCTCTGATTGCGGTATGCATCTGGCCCAGTTTTTCCAGGTGCTCGATACCCCGCCCGCCAAACGTCACACCACCCTCGATGAAAGTCTTGCTGCCTTTCCCTACGTCAACGGTCAGTTGTTCAGCGAGGCGCTGCCCATCGCCGCCTTTGACAGCGCCATGCGCGAGGCCCTGCTTGACTGCTGCGCCCTTGACTGGAGCCGTATATCACCGGCGGTTTTCGGCTCGCTCTTTCAGTCCATCATGGATGCCAAGGCCCGCCGCGCCGCTGGCGCCCATTATACCAGTGAAACCAATATCCTCCGTCTCATCGGCCCGCTCTTCCTTGATGAGCTGTGGGCCGAGTTCGAGAAGATCAAAAATAACCGGCATCGGCTTGCTGATTTTCTTAAAAAACTCTCCCGCCTTAACTTCTTCGATCCGGCCTGTGGCTGCGGCAACTTCCTGGTCATTGCCTACCGGGAGCTCCGGCTGCTTGAGCTGGCGGCCATCCGCGCCGCCCGTAAATCCGGACAGATGGTGCTTGATGTCAGCCAGTTGATCGGGGTCAATGTCGATCAGTTTCACGGCATCGAGCTGGAGGAATGGCCGGCCCGCATTGCTGAAGTGGCCCTGTGGCTTACCGATCACCAGATGAATTTACTGGTCTCCGAAGAGTTTGGTCAGTACTTTGCCCGCCTGCCGCTGGTCAAGGCCCCGCATATTGTCCATGGCAATGCCCTGGCAATGGACTGGAACGAGGTGATCCCGGCGGAACGGTGCGATTTCGTCCTCGGCAATCCGCCCTTTCTCGGCAAGAATTATCAGAGCGAGGAACAGCGAGCCGATGTTGCCCGCATCTTTGCGGGGCTGCCGAGCAACATGCTCCTTGATTATGTGGCCTGCTGGTATCGCAAGACAGCGGAGTACATGGCAACCACCCCCCACCCCCTCCTTGAAAAGAAGGAGGGGGCTTTTAGCTCCCCTCCTGATTCAGGAGGGGTTGGGGGTGGTGGGAATATCCGGGCCGCCTTTGTCTCCACCAACTCCATTACCCAGGGCGAGCAGGTCAGTGTCCTCTGGCCCGATCTGCTCAGGCGGGGTGTGAAGATCCACTTTGCCCATCGCACCTTCCAGTGGAGCAGCGAGGCGCAGGGCAAGGCGGCGGTGCATTGTGTCATTATCGGTTTTGGCCTGCAGGATATTGCCGAGAAATACATCTTTGACTATGAGACGATTCAGGGTGAACCCCATGCGCTGCAGGTTGCCAATATCAACCCCTATCTGGTGGATGGGCCGGATGTGGTGGTGGTGAAGCGGCGCAAGCCGCTGTGTGCCGTGCCCGAGATGATTTTCGGCAGCAAGCCAGCCGATGGGGGAAACTTGCTCTTATCCGATGCAGAGCGGGACCTCCTGCTGGCAGTCGAACCAGCCGCATCCATCTGGATACGGCCATTCATGGGCAGTGAGGAATTTATCAACAACGTCAGCCGCTGGTGTTTATGGCTCAAGGACTGTCCGCCGGTGGAACTGCGAAGGATGCCGGAGGTCCTGAAGCGGGTGGAAGCAGTGCGTCAGATGCGTCTGGCCAGTAAAAAGGCTGCTACCCGTGAATGGGCGAAACGTCCCTCTATTTTTACCGAAATCCGGCAGCCAAACAGTGACTATCTGGCTGTGCCTAAAACTTCCTCGGAACGTCGGACGATAATGCCAATTGGCTGGCTCGCCAAGGAATGTATCGCCAGTACGGAAATTTTTACCATCCCCGATGCTACCCCCTACCATTTCGGCGTCCTCCAATCGACCATGCACATGGCCTGGATGCGGGCAGTTGCCGGACGGCTGAAAAGCGATTATCGCTATTCAGCCTCTATCGTCTACAATCCCTTCCCCTGGCCGGATTCCACCGACAAGCAGCATGTTGCCATCGAGATTGCCGCCCAATCGGTACTTGATGCTCGCACCCGGTTCCCCGGAGCCACCCTCGCTGATCTCTACGACCAGCTCACCATGCCGCCTGTTTTACTCAAGGTCCATCAAACCCTGGACCGGGCTGTCGATTCCGCCTATCTCGCTCCCGGCAGCAAGGCGTTCAAATCCGAGGCTGAGCGAGTGGCCTTCCTGTTTGTTCGCTATCAGCACCTTACCAATGTGTAAACTGTAGACTTTATTCAAAGGAGGACTAAAATGAAAAAGAAGGCTAAGATTATTCCATTTCCCAACGTCGTTGACAAGAGCTGCAAAGAAGGTGCTCAGGAAGAAATGGATTCCAACTCCATGCAGGCCTTGCATGATGAAATCGCCCAGTTTCTTGAAGGTGGGAACATTACTTCAATCAAAGATGTGAATATAAAGATAGCCGAACTGCAGAACCTACAGAATGATGGAGCCCTTGCCGAGTTTCATGGCCTCTCGCCCAGGCAGATGTACCGGTTTCTCTACTTTCCCTTTGAGTCAGAAGAGTTTGTTGTGTTCCCCGACACCTTGGAAAGCCCGCGGGTTACATCTCGAGCAGCTTTTCTCATCACCAGCCTTATGAACGGGATCGGCGAGGGTGGACTGAAATTGACCGTCAAGGGGAATCTGCCGCGTAAATTTATCCAGGAGATTGCTCAAGGCTATTATCAGCAGTGGCCTGCGAGGTTTGAGCCGCTGAGTATTCGAACAGAAACGGACTTCCTTCCCCTGCACGTTGTTCATCTCGTTGTCCAGCTTGCCGGATTCATCCGGAAACAGAAAGGAAAAATCTTCCTGACCGCCAAGGCCGGTAAGACCATGGCAACTGGCGGTATCAAAGTAATATATCCGCAGATTTTTAAAGCCTATATTGAAAAATTTGCTTGGAGCTATCAGGACGGGCATGATGAGTTGCCCTTTCTCCAGTCGACATTTCTCTTTAGCCTCTATCTGCTGCACCGCTATGGCCAGGAGTGGCGGCCGCATAGTTTTTACGAGGATGCTGTTGTCCAGGCCTTTCCCATGCTTATGGACGAGATTGTACCCAGACCCTGGCATGATAACCCGGAAGAGCCTTTGCGGCGTTGTTATTCCCTGCGTATGCTGGAACGCTTTGCTGGTTTCTTTGGTCTGGTTGATCTGGAAGAAAGCGGCCAGGATCCTTTGCGAGCCGAATGGCGGGTTCGGGCGACACCTCTTCTCTCTGAACTGGTGTGCTTTTCTGTTTGATGATCTTGTAAGAAGTCCCCAAAAATCTGTTATTTCGAGTGGATGCGAGAAATCTTGTTCCTCTTCACATGGGTATTATGAATATTTCTCACCTCGGAGTCTGGCAACAGGCTCGCTTATCTGGTCGAAATGCCCTTGTGATAAGCCGGACTTATTACGAGGTGATCATATCCCCGCTAAGTTTCTCTAAATAATCAATCCAGGCCTCAAATCCCTCACCGCTGGTGGCGGAGAGGGCCATGACCTGCAGCCTCGGGTTGAGGTGCAGGGCATCGGCCTTGGCCTCGTCCACGGGAAAGTCAAAGTAGGGCAGCAGGTCGGTCTTGGTAATTATAAAGATCTGGGAGCTGATAAAGGCCTTGGGGTATTTGGCCGGTTTGTCTGGTCCTTCCGGCACCGAAACCAGCACCACCCGCTGATGTTCACCCAGGTCAAAGGTGGCCGGACAGACCAGATTTCCCACATTTTCAATAAAGAGCAGGTCCAGTTTGTCGCCGCCTGGCTCCTTCTCCAGCAGGTGCAGTCCTTTGTGAATCTGGGCTGCATCCAGATGACAGGCGCCGCCGGTGGTCAATTGGATAACCGGTACTCCTTTAGCCCTGATCCGCTGGGCGTCACGGTCGGTCTCGATATCGCCTTCAATCACCCCTATCCTGATTTTCCCCTTCAGCCGTTCAATGGTCTTCTCCAGCAGGGTGGTCTTGCCGGAACCCGGACTGGAGATCATATTGATGGCCACGACCCCCATGGCCTCAAAGTGAACTTTGTTCTGGGCGGCAATGGCATCATTGGCCGCCAGCAGGCTCTGGTGGACTTCGATGACGCGGGGGTCATGACCGTGATCATGATCATGGTTGTGGTTGGGGTTGTTTGTAAGATCGCATCCGCAGGAATCACACATAGGGCACCTTTTGTTGAAGAGAGATTGTGGAACATAAAGAGTAAACTATTGGTATCGCGCAGAGGCACGGAGAAAATCTTTTTTATCTGTCACCTCTACCCTGCTTATTCCATTTCCACCTGATTAAGGATGATGGTGTCTCCTCCCTCGGGAATGAGAAGGGTTTCGTTGCATTTTGGACAATGGTCCGGTCGAACGACTGCTGCTTGTTTGTATGCGCAGCGAATACATTGATAGCTTGCCGGTGGGTTTATTATAATCAGTTTCGCCCCCTTGGTCAGGCTGCTTTCCGCCGAGAGGATATCAAAGCCAAACTGAAATGAGTCGATCACCACCCCGGAGAGTGGGCCGATATCCAAGGTTACGGTGATCACACGTTTCTTGTCATGTTCGGCGGCCAGGCTTGCCAGTTGTGCGAGCAGGGCCTGAACGAGCGACATCTCATGCATGGTGCACGACCTTAGCTGTTGCCTGGATCTTTGCAGTAATGGTGTGACCGGCCTTGCGCAGCTGGTCTACGATCTGTTCGGCAATCTCTTTGACTCGTGGGGACACCTGGGGTGACAGCTCCATGGAGGTCTGCAGGTCAGCGGGCACGACACAGAAAAACTCTACGGTCTCAGGTTGGCAGTCGCGGAATTTACAGATCTCCAGCATCTCCAACAGACCCAGCTGGTGTGGGGACATTTTTCTGGGTATTGTACCAGCGCCGATATCTTTTCTGTTGAAACAATGAACGGATCCTGGTTTGGCGTCCATGTCAATCACATCAATGACCAGTATCGGGTCACATTCCTCGAGAAAAGGGGCCATGTAGATACCGGCGGTGCCGGCATCGTTGAGCCGGATTGTTTCCGGAAAGGTATAATTTTGCTCCAAATAATGGATCGTATGGATACCAAAACCTTCGTCCGAGAGCAGCAGATTGCCAATCCCGAGAATCCCCGCTTTTTTTTGTTCTGTCATTTCTTGCATGTCCTCAGCAGATTCGTGGCAGGGGGGCACCGTGCAGGGGTGTTATCACCCTTGTTCCCCCAATAGTTGTTTTGAGTACGACTCGGCCGGCGGCGCCGGATGTGACGGTGCCGATAATGGCGGCCTCTGTGCCCTCCGGACAGGACTGCATAAGAGCCAGAGCTTGGTCAGCGATGTCAGGAGCGACCAGGGCCAGGCATTTTCCTTCATTGGCCAGATAGAGCGGGTCAAGACCCAGGATCTCACAGGCGGCACGCACCTCCACCCGCACCGGGATGCGGGATTCTTCGATTTCAATCATCAGGCCGGAGCTTCCGGCAATCTCGCAGAGGGTAGTGGCGACGCCGCCCCGGGTCGGGTCGCGCAGGGTGTGGATGCTGTCTGGAGGCAGACCGGCAAGCAGGTTCCGGACCATTGTGTGCAGGGCCATGGAGTCGCTGCGCAGATCTCCAGCCAAGGCAATGCCGGCCCGGCGGGTCATGATAGTGATTCCATGGTCGCCCATGGAGCCGGACAGGATGATCTTGTCTCCTGCTTTGGCCCTGGTGGCAGAGATTTCCACCTCTTCGGCCACCATACCGATCCCGGAGGTGTTGATAAAGATCTTGTCGGCCTTGCCCCTGGGCACAACCTTGGTGTCGCCGGTGACAATGGGTACACCGCTGTTTTGCGAGGCGTCCCGGATCGAGATGATGATCCGCTCCAGGTCAGCGAGCGGCAGCCCCTCTTCCAGGATAAGCCCCAGGCTCAGGCAAAGCGGTCTGGCACCGCGCATGGCCAGGTCGTTGATGGTGCCGTGTACGGCGAGCGTACCGATATCGCCGCCGGGAAAGAAGATGGGATCGACCACATAGCTGTCGGTGGTGAAGGCCAGCCGTCCCGGCTGGTTTTCCATGACAGCGCTGTCTTCCAGGGCCGACAGGACCTTGTTGCCCAGGTGCTTCAGGAAAAGATTGCTGATCAGCTCCTGGCTGGCCAAGCCGCCACTGCCGTGGTCAAGGAGGATGGTTTTTTGCGAGAGATCGTTTTTCATATCGTGTTTAATCCCAGGTTATTCTCTGAGTAATTTCCATAAGTAAACCAAGCGCTACAGGTCCCTTCGCTTGAGACCATGCAAGGGCCAATCGGGGTGCCCGGGGTGCAGCGTCTGCCAAACAGCGGGCAGACTGGAGGCGTGGTCATTCCTTTAAGGATCTGTCCGCAGAGACAGCCCGGTGGTTCTTTGGACTCAGGTACCGTGATCGACAGACGTGACTGGGCGTCAAACTGCGTATATTCCTCTCTGATAGCAAGCCCGCTTCCTTTAATCAGACCCAGTCCCCGCCATTCCATGTCCACGGGCTCGAAGATCTTTGCAACCATTGTCCTGGCTCGGGCGTTGCCTTCCCAGGTGACTGCCCGAGTGTAGGCGTTTTCCACTTCAGCCCGGCCTTCACTGATCTGTCTGGCCATGAGGATCAGGGCCTGGAGGATATCGGTGGGTTCAAAACCGCCGACCACGCAGGAAAGGTGGTTCTCCTCCGCCAGAGGCTGGTAGGCAGCCGCGCCGATGATACTGCTCACATGGCCGGGGCAGAGAAGGCCGTCAATTGCCAAGGCCGGGTCACCGAGCAGGGCCATGAGTGGTGGGAGCATGGTCTTATGGGTTGAGAAGACCATGAAGTTGTCAATATTCTGCTGCCTGGCGGCGAGGATGGTGGCGGCAATGCCCGGGGTGGTGGTCTCAAATCCGATGCCGGGAAAGATCACCTGTTCAGCTGGATTCTGGCGTGCCAGCTCCAGGCCATCCATGGGTGAATAGACTACATCAATCTTCGCGCCCCGGGCGCGGGCATGGGCAAGCGTTGTGCCATTGCTGCCCGGTACCCGGAACAGATCACCAAAGACGGCAAGCTGTGTTCCCGGCAGCTCGGCCATCTGCAGGAAGGCGTCAATGTGGGAGGCCGAGGTGACACAGACCGGGCATCCTGGGCCGGAAATGAGTTCAATATCCGGCGGCAGCATGGCGCGCAGGCCGCTACGAAAGATGGCCATGGTATGGGTACCGCACACCTCCATGACCCGGAACGGCTTGGTGGTTGCAGCGGTCAGTTCGTGCAGCAGCTGCGTAGTCAGTTCAGGATTCCGGAATTCGTCAACATATTTCATGGATTATTTCTCGCAGGATGTCTTGTTTAATGCTTGCCCACCTTTTTCATAAAAAGTGATACCTGCGCGCTGGATATGCTCAACCACATCGGAATCACTAATATGGTTGAAAATTGACAGGTCAAACGTGTAGGGCAGTAGCAGATCATTAATTTCATCCATAAATAATTAGGGACACTCCCCAATATTTATAATATTTATTGTTCTGTGCCATCTGTCCGGGAAAGCCCGTCGGCCATTTCCCGCATCAGTTTCAGGTTGATCTTCGCCTCGTCAGGGTCAAGGGTGTGGATGGCAAAGCCGGCGTGGATGATGAGATAGTCGCCAACCTGCGGCCAGCGGTCAACGATATCGAGACGGGTTTCCCGGCGGATGCCGTCGGCATCCACCACGGCGATCTGTTCGCTGAGAAAATCATCGGCGTCACCTCTAATTTCAATGACCTGCATGGGTATTGCCAGACACATATCGTAATCCTCCTATAACTGCCTGTCCCAGAGAGATTCCTCCGTCATTCACCGGTACTTCCTGACCAGTGAAGACCTGAAAATCGTCCTGTTCCAGGGCCTGAAAAAGACCTTCCATGATAATTCTGTTCTGCAGGCAGCCCCCGGAGAGGACAACGGTACGGATACCGCTGCTGACTGCAAGTTCTCTGATTGTGACTACAAGGCTGTCGATCAGCCAGGAGTGAAACCCCATAGCCAGTTCGGCAATTGATTTCCCGGCTTCCAGGTCATGGAGCATTCTGCGGATAAACAGGCCGCTGTCGATGATGAAGAGTCCGTTCTCTTCCACTGGTTCCTCTAATCTTTCTCTGTGTTCTTCTGGTCTCGGCCATTGCCGGGCGATGGCCTCCACTTCCATGGCGGCCTGACCCTCAAAATCGGAGTCCAGGCGGATGCCAAGCAGGGCGGCGATCGCGTCAAACAAACGCCCGCCACTTGAGGTGAGCGGGCTGTTGAATCCGCTCTGTATCATGGCGAGGACGGCTGTCCTTTTTTCTTCGGCTACACCAAGAAGTGCGGTCGGCAGTCGTGACTCTTTCAAACCTTCTTCGCCAAAGCTGTGATACAGGGCCGCAAGGCCCATGCGCCATGGTTGCTCGGCGGCGGCATCTCCACCAGGCAGGGGCAGGGGTGCCAGATAGCCGCGCCGGATAAAATCGGTGCGCGTCACCTCCAGGATCTCTCCGCCCCAGATGGTGCCATCAGGGCCAAGTCCTGTGCCGTCAAGGATAATGGCCAGAACTGAATCCTTCAGGCCATGTTCGGCCATCACGGCCACGGCATGGGCATGGTGATGCTGGACCAGGAGGCGCGGTATTCCCAGCTCCCATGCCAGTTCCTGCCCATGACGGCTGCTTAGATAATCAGGATGGAGGTCGCAGACCACCAGTTGTGGCCGGGTCTCCAGAAGCTCCTGCAAATGATAGATGCTTTCTTGGAAAAAAGCCAGTGATTCCATATTGGCAAGATCGCCGATATGCTGGCTGATAAAGGCCATATCGTCCCGCACCAGACAAAAAGTGTTCTTTAGACCGCTACCGCAGGCAAGCAGAGGTGGCAGAGATTGGGTAAGCGGAATAGGGTTCGGCACATAACCCCGGGCGCGGCGCAGCAGTCTGGGACGGCCCTGCATGATGCGGATAACCGAGTCATCAATTCTGGTCACAATCTCACGGTTATGGAGGAGAAAGAAATCGGCAATATCGCCAAGGCGGGATACTGCTTCCTTATTGCCGGTGCATAGGGGTTCCCCGTTGCGGTTGCCGCTGGTCATGACCAGGGCCTGCGGGCAGCCGGGGGTGGCGAACAGCAGGTGGTGAAGTGGGGTGTACGGCAGCATGATCCCGATCTCTCCCATACCCGGCGCCAGATTGACGGCAAGAGAGACCGTCTCCTTTCTGGGTACAAGGACAATAGGGTGGGCGGGGCTGGCAAGGGTCTGGCTGGCAACGGCAGAGAGGTGACAGATCAAGCCTGCGGCCTCAAGGTCGGCGACCATGATGGCCAGGGGTTTGCTCTGCCTTTGTTTTCGCTTGCGGAGAAGTGCCACTGCAGGTTCAGATCCGGCATCAACCACCAGATGAAAACCACCCATCCCGCGAATGGCGACAATAGAGCCATCGTTAAGGCCCTGGATAGTTTCAGTTATGGGGTCATGGCAGGGAAGTTGTTCACCCGTGGATGCGTGCCAGCTGATGTGTGGTCCGCATTCGGGACAGGCATTGGGCTGGGCATGAAAACGCCTGTTGTCAGGATCATCATATTCGGCCTGACAGTTCCTGCACATGGGGAAGGAGTGCATGGAGGTTCCAAGGCGATCATAGGGGATGGAGCTGACGATGGTAAAACGTGGGCCGCAGTTGGTGCAGTTGATAAAGGGGTAGCGATAGCGTCGATCTGCCGGGTCCAGGAGCTCCTTTCGGCAATCGTCGCAGAGGGCAATGTCGGCCGGGATTATTGTCTTGGTGGTGTTGTGCTCGCTGCTGCTTTTAAGAATAGTGAAGGCTTGTCTGTCTGTTATCGGGAGTCTTTTTTGGCTGATCGAGGAGATGCGGGCCAGAGGCGGGGCCTCCTCGCTCAGGGCTTGCAGAAAATTATCAAGATCTACGGTGAGTCCCTCCGCCTGAATCACTACTCCCTGACTGGTGTTGGCAATGGTTCCGCCTATCTTAAAGTCTCTGGCCAGACGATAAACAAAAGGGCGGAACCCTACTCCCTGAACGGTGCCTTGAACGGTGAGCTCCACCCCTTTTCTTTCCTGTGAAAGAGAATTCGGCTCTGTCTCGAGGCAGGACAAAGTTGTCATTTTAGCTTGCGTAGCCTGAATTTATTGCCGCTCAGGATGGAGGAGATGAGCCCGTCCCTGTGCTTCAGTTCATTCCATATCACCAGATAAAGATGGACAACGGTAAAGATGATGAAATACCACATTAAAAGGTGATGGATAAAGCGGGCATATTGTTGGTTACCAAAGAACGTGACACCCCAGTTCTGCCAGAATGTGTTTTCAGGAAGACGGAGGTAAAAACCGCTTGTTATTTGGAAAAGGGCAATTATAAAGGTTAAGATATAGGATGTTCCGGCCAAGATGTTGTGGCCCAGCCTGACTTCCGTGTAGTCGTCGTGCATGTAGAGGTACGCGCGGACTGCGTTGATCATATTCCTGAAATTGCGCCTGGTAAGAGGCAGCATGCTCATGATTCGCTCCTGGCGATTGCCAAAGAGCAGGAGGAATAGTCTGGCCAGGATGGCTGCGGTAAACAGATAGCCCGCGAGTCCATGAATATTGCGCATGGTCTGTACGGGATAGAGGCCGGTGCCTTCCAGAGTGGTCTGGGTCCAGGGAGCGTTGATGTAGAATCCGGTGACCGTAAGCGCGATCAAGGCGATAACAAGAGACCAGTGGTACAGACGAAGCAATATGCTCCATACGTGTTTTTCCTCATAGATCATGATTTACTCCTCTCCAGGACGACACCGGAAGTGGTGATTTATTATAGCTGTAAAACAGACAGCTATCATTATCGAAAACAGGTAGATTTATGGTGCTGCCACATCTGACTTGACCTGTGTTACTGCTGAAACCGTCCTTACAGAGCCTTGACCTTGATTGTTTCCCGTCCTTGCGGATCAAGCATATGAACGGCGCAGGCGATACAGGGATCAAAGGAGTGGATGGTGCGCAAGACTTCCAGTGGTTGTTTAGCGTCGGCAATGGGGTTGCCGACAAGCGATGCCTCATAGGGGCCGGGCAGACCTTCCTTGTCCCGGGGGCCGGCGTTCCAGGTAGATGGTACCACGCACTGGTAGTTCTTGATTTTGCCATCCTGGATGACAATCCAGTGAGAGAGAGCGCCGCGTGGGGCTTCATGAATCCCAACACCTCGTTGCTCGCCTTTAGGAAAAACTGGTTTATTGAAGATAGTAAGATCACCCCTGCCGATATTATCCACCAGCAGTCCCCAGTGCTTCAATGCCAGATCGGCGAGCATGGAGGCTCGTACCGCTCGTGCCACATGGCGGCCCAGGGTGGAGTGCAGAACCTCAGGGCCAACGGTGACTCCGGCCACGGAACTGACCAGCCCCAGGGCATTGTTCACATTTTTGATGATCTCTTGATGTCCCTGGGCGTAACCGACCAACAACTGGGCCAGGGGTCCAACCTGCATGGGTTGTCCGGCAAAACGCGGGGCCTTGAGCCAGGTATATTTACCATCATCCTGGAACTCGGTGTACTCGGGGACGGTCTCTTCTTCGTAGGGGTGCTTGCTCCAGTCACCTTTATACCAGGCATGGGAGATGTTTTCGACCACGTTGTCCTGAAAGTAGGGGTCGTTAAAGCTGCTGATCGGTTTTACGGTGCTCAGATCGCCACCCATGATGGTGCCGCCGGGCAGGTCAAATTTGGTGGCCTTGGTGTCCAGCACCAAGTCAGGCACGGAAAGGTAGTTAGTGACCCCGGCGCCATAGGGAAGCCAGTCTTTATAAAGGCCACCGATGGCCGCCACATCAGGAAGATACACCTGCTGGATGAACCCCCGCACCTCTTCAATCAGTTGTTTGATCCAGTAAAGCCGTTCCATGTTGAGGGCGGAATCACTGTCCGGGTTAAGGGCTGTGGTGACGCCACCAACAGAAAGATTCTGGATGTGGGGGTTTTTGCCGGAAATGATGCCGAGGGCCTGGGTTGCCTTACGCTGATAATCAAGGGCCTCAAGATAATGGGCAACTGCCATCAGATTGGCCTCCGGTGGTAGTTTCATGGCAGGATGTCCCCAGTAGCCGTTGGCAAAGGGGCCAAGCTGACCGCTGTCAACGATACCCTGCAACTTTTCCTGGACCGCCTTGAAGCGTTTGGCGCTGTTGTTCGGCCAGGAAGAAATACTCCCGGCCAGGGCCGCGGTCTTTGCGGGATCAGCTGATAGCGCCGAGACTACGTCCACCCAGTCGAGGGCGGAGAGGACATAAAAATGGACAATGTGATCCTGCAGGGCATGGATCGCCATGACAATATTGCGGATGTACTGGGCGTTGAGGGGAATTTCCAGTTGCAGGGCGTTTTCAACGGCTCGCACCGAGGCCAGGGCATGGACAGTGGTGCAGACTCCGCAGATGCGCTGAGTGAAGAGCCAGGCATCCCGAGGGTCGCGCCCCTGAAGAATGACTTCAATCCCTCGCCACATCTGGCCTGAAGACCAGGCCTTGGTAACTTTTCCGCCATCAACTTCGGCATCTATGCGTAAGTGACCCTCAATTCTGGTAATGGGGTCTATAGTAATTCGTTCAGCCATGGGTGCATCCTCCTTCTATGATTTCAGTTCAGCATTAAAGCTGATCAGCTCTCTTTAGTTTCGTTCTTGCAGCCGCAGCCTTTGATTACTTTCTTGCCGATACCGATCGCGGCATGAATGCCGACGGCAGCTGCGGCAACGCCCAGAATTGTTTTACCGGCGCTGTCAATGTCGGTAACCGTACCGATTCCGGGGATCTTGACATTTGGCAGTCGTTCATAGAAGGGAGTCATGGTGTCCCAGAAATTGGGTTCTGTGCAGCCTATGCAGCCGTGGCCAACACTGACCGGCCAGACGTCCACATCATTAAAGCGGGCGGAAGGACAGTTGGAGAAAGTCTCCGGCCCTTTGCAACCTACCTTGTAGAGACAGTAGCCGTTCCGGTGGCCAAAATCACCAAATTCTTCGGCGAAACGGCCCTCATCAAAGTGAGCCCGGCGTTCGCAATGGTCATGAATCCGCCGGCCATAGGCAAAAAGAGGTCGGCCCAGGTTGTCGGTTACAGGCAGTCGGTTGAAAGTCAGATAGTGGAGGACGGTGCCCATGAATGAAATGGGATTTGGTGGACAGCCGGGGATGTTGATTACCGGTGTCCCTGAGACTAGATCCTGTACCCCCTTGGCACCGGTGGGATTGGGCTCTGCCGCCTGAATGCCCCCATAGGTGGCACAGGAACCGATGGCGATAATGGCCGCGGCCTTGGGTGCGACCTCTGCCAGGATGTCAACGGCGGTGCGTCCCGCGATCTTGCAGTAGATGCCTTTGTCTTTGGTGGGAATTGCGCCCTCTACCACGCAGAGGAATTTCCCCGCATATTTATCAAGGGTATCATGGAGGCTCTTTTCTGCCTGGTGTCCGGCTGCCGCCATCACTGTTTCGTGATAATCAAGGGAGATGATATCGAGAATCAGGCGGCCGATATCGGGATGCGAGGCTCGCAGCAGGCTCTCGGTACAGCCTGTGCATTCTTGAAAGTGCAGCCAGATCACAGGCGGCCTTTGCGCGGAAGTAGCTGCTTCGACCAGTTTTGGAATCATGGCCTCAGAGATGCCAAGTGCCGCTGCAACCATGGTACAGCCTTTGAGGAAGCCGCGTCGATCAACCTGTAACTTCAGATCTGTGCTTTGTGCTGTGTCTGTCATATTATTCTCCTGATGCCGTTTTTAACATCCAAATGACCGCTTTGTTTTTTTTTTTTTCAGCGGTGCATGGAAACCGGATAACTAAAATCAATCAATAATATTGATGATATTTGATAATAGATACCTTTGTCAAGGAGCATTTTGGAACATTTGGAGATATTTTACAGTAATGTCCGGCCAGGGGTTGCGTGCAGTATTTTGCTGATTTGTCAAGAAAAAAATACATTATTTTTTAAAATTTCGGGGTTAACTGACGCCAATCTTCTAACCGGGCATTACTGGGTATTTTAGGTTTATTGATCAGTAATATTGATAACCCAATTCGAATTGATCGTTTGCTTGGGCTTATTGATCAGTAATATTGATAACTATGTTCGAATTGATCGTTTGCAGAGGAGAGTGAAACAGGGACGGAGAAAACGAGAGATTATGACTTGTTGTTTTTCCCTTTGGCAGGGGAATTTTTCTTAAAGCCGAAGATACCGCCGGGGGCATCAGAGGAAAAAGCTGGCCCGGTAATGCCGGGGCGGGAAGAACGTTTTCCGTTGGAGGTGGAACGTGGTTTTGGTTCTGGCACTGGCAGAGGAACAATGTTCAGCAGGCTATCGGAAACAGGTAGGCCACCTGTGGACTCCAGATAAAAATGATAGAAAAGAAGACTGTTTTTAAAATAGCTTTTTCGGGTCAACCATTGTGGCCATGAGTCTTTGTCTTGATGCTGGAGGAAAATAGGCAGGCTGCTGATGAGGCTTATCATCTCTTGACGGGTGGCGCGGGGCAGATTCAATTGGGTGCCGATTTCCAGATCGAGATTGGCCCGCAGTTGTTTGCTGAACTGATAGGCCGCAGAACCTTTCAGCTCCTCTTTGATGAAGTTAAATTTAATAATGGCCCAGGGCAGCAGAACCAAAGCGAGCAGAAATTCATTTGGCAGCCGTTGCCCGAGCTGTTCTTCCGTCATTTTAGTGCTGACGCGATCGACAACGGTAAACAAGTTGATCAGTAGCTCTTTGCAGGAGGGGTCTGAGGCCAGGATTTCCTTGTATGGAGCCAGGATACTGACAAACAGGCCTGAGTCACTCGCGAGGTGAAACCAGTTCAGGAGTGAACCGCTGTGCAGGTCTTTGAAGAGTTCGTCCCGTAAGCGGGATGGAGGGCAAAGGGTGAGCTCCTGGTGATGTCTGCAGATGGCCTGCCAGCTCTCTTCCTCGATGGTGAAGTTGATGCGGGCGGCGTGGCGGATGGCCCGAAGCATGCGCACCGGGTCGCGGCTGATTCGCTTGTCCGGATCACCGATAATGCGAACGATGGCGTTGTTCAGGTCTGCTATGCCTCCCACGTAATCGAGAATGGTATTATCTTCAACTTCATAGAAGAGAGAGTTGATAGTCAGGTCCCGTCGCTGGGCATCTTCTTCCAGGCTGCCAAAGGTATTATTGGGGGCAAGTACGGTTTCGGGACCATCGAGATCGTATTCACTGAGAGAACGGAGGGTAGAGACCTCGATGGTCTTGCCATTACGAAAGAAAATTTGAACCAGCCGGAAACGGCGGCCGATGGTCATGCTGTTGCGGAAGATCTTGCGGATCTGGCCGGGGTGGGCGTTGGTGCTGATATCGAAATCTTTAGGGACCTTGCCAATGTAGAGATCCCGAACCCCGCCGCCAACCAGATATGCGGAAAATCCGGCGTCATGCAGTTTGCGCAGCACCAAGAGGGCGTCTGCGTCAAGCATTGCACGGGTGATCGGATGTCCTCCAGGCGTGATCACGTGAGGTGCTGCAGGAGAAGGAGCAGGTTTTTTTTTGGCAGCTTTTTTTTCAGGATTGGACATATAATATTTTGGGGATGCCTCAGGTCGCAGGAGCGAAGCCGTGCCCTTCCTTATAGACGGATTCAGCCTGGGTCACAAATTGCCGGAATATTTCAGCAACGGGCAGGATCTCTTTCATCTTGTAGGTATTGGCACCGGAGAAGACCAACCCTTCCTGGACATTTCCAGTTTTGGACATCATGAGCCGTTCGTTGATGCAGTAATGGTGGTCACATTTTTTCAGGCACGTGTAATCGCATTTTTTGGTAGAGACGTCCTCGCCTCTGGCCATAGCCTGAATAAAGGGGGTGTTGATCGCCCGGCCGGGCATGCCGACAGGAGACGAAGTGAGGACAATGTCCTCCTTCTTGGCATTAAGAAAGGTCTGCTTGAAGCTGTCGGCCACATCGCATTCCTCGCTCAAAACAAAACGGGAGGCGATCTGGATGCCGTCAGCACCATATTTATCCATCATCTCTGCCATCTCGTAGCCATTGGTGATGCCGCCTGCGGCAATAAGTGGCACCTTGGTAATTACATCACGGATCGGGGGAAAAATTTCGCGTAAAGGGCGATCTGTACCCAGATGCCCACCTGCCTCGCAGGCCTCGACCACGATGGCGCTGGCCCCTAATTTTTCCGCCAGTTTGGCGATCCCGGGCGTGGAGACGATCATGACAATGGGGATGTTGTGCGCGCGGCCAATCTTGAAGATATCTCGGGAAAATCCGGCGCCGGTGAAGATCATGTCAACTCCGGCCTCGATGGAACCCATCACCAGATTGTAAAAATCCTTCATGGCGTACATAATGTTGACGGCCACAATGCCGTCAGTATTGGCCTTGGCTTTGCGAATATCGGCCTGCAACTCCTCAACAGGGATGGCCGAGCCGCCGATAATACCGATACCGCCGCAATTAGCAACGGGGATGGCCAAAGCGGAGGTGGAAACACGGATAGACATACCGCCCTGTATCAAAGGAACTCGGGCAGTGAAATTTGCAATTTTTAATGGCGGTAGCTTCATGTGTCTAAAAAACTCCTGTAACAAATGGTCTGATAATTTGAAAAAATATAATGCACTGCTTACCACGTTTTGTCAAGCATCGCCGCTGTAAATTGCAGGAAAGAGAGAGGTGAGTGGGATTAAGACAGATTATTCTCTTCTGCCTGTCACTAAAAAGGCTGAATTTTTCCGTGTCCGCCGCGCCATCCTTGACTTTTTCCCGGAATTGCAGTTAATTTTATTTTTTTTTTTTAATAAGATGATTTGGTAATCGGTGATGAATTTGGGAGGATCTGACTGTGAATATAAAAGCCTTAAATGGCTTTAAAGACCTACTTCCAGGAGAGGTGGAATTGTGGCAGCGGCTGGAGGCCCTGGCCCGTGATATCTTTGCCCGTTTTAACTTTTCTGAGATCAGACTGCCCATCCTGGAGAAGACCGATCTTTTTTCCCGTGCCATTGGTGAGTCAACGGATATCGTCGAGAAAGAGATGTACACCTTTGTCGACAAGCAGGTCACCATGCGACCGGAAGCCACGGCCTCACTACTGCGGGCCTATATCGAACATGGCCTGCATGTGCAGAAACCGGTGCAGCGTCTCTTTACCATTGGCCCCATGTTCCGCCATGAGCGACCGCAGAAGGGTCGGCTTCGTCAATTTCATCAGATGGATGCCGAGGTGCTGGGATCAGCCAATCCGCGCGTTGATGCCGAGATGATGGCCATGGGTGCCATGTTGCTGGGCGAGCTGGGGCTGTCGGTGAGCCTGGAGATGAACTCTCTTGGCTGTCCGGTCTGCCGTCCCGGGTTCCGTACCAGCCTTCTGGCTTTCCTTGATGATCGTCACCAGGCGCTTTGTGATGACTGCAAAAGACGCAGTTCCACCAATCCTTTGCGAGTTCTTGATTGTAAAAATCCCAAATGCCGGGAACAGGTACTGGACGCGCCGTCTCTTCTGGAGCATCTCTGTGCTGATTGTGCTGACCATTTGAGCGGCGTGCAGGAGGGGCTTGAACAACTTGGCGTGCAGTACAGCCTGAATAAATTCATGGTGCGTGGCCTTGATTATTATACCCGTACCACCTTTGAATTCATCACCGGTGATCTCGGTGCCCAAGCAGCAGTTGGGGCTGGTGGGCGTTATGATGGCCTGATCGAACAACTGGGCGGGCCGCGGGGGGTACCTGGGATTGGTTTTGCCCTCGGCATGGAACGTCTTGTTTTACTGTTGCAGCAAAAAGAAGCGGAGCTTGCAGCTTCAGGGGTGGATCTCTTGGTGGCCGGCCTTGGCGAACAATCGTCACGCTATGGTTTTGGTTTAACCCATGCCTTGCGTACAGGTGGAATGCGGGTCGTCATGGATCTTGAGGGCCGGAGTCTGAAGAGTCAGATGAAACAGGCGGGAAAGCTTGGCGTACCTTATGTTCTGATCCTGGGAGAGAATGAACTGGCCGAAGGCAAGGCTGTACTCAGGAACATGGCTACCCAGGAGCAGCAGGAGATCCTGTTGCAGGACGAGGCAACGACAGTGGCAACCCTGATGCTTCAGGTGAACAGATAGGTCTCGCGCAGAGACACAGAAATGTGATGTAAACTTAGCTGCTTTTTGAGTTTCAGTGTAGACTGGATGAGATTTATCGTTACCTGTTGTATGAATGATTTTGAACAATGTTTTTCTCTGTTTCTCCGTGCCTCTGTGGAAGAGAAGAATTTTGTAATTATACTTAAACACTCTTAAAAATTTTACCTCTAGTTTAAAACCTCATGGAATCAATGGGAAAATTATGCAGGACACACTTCTGCAACGATCTTGGTAAGGGAAATGTCGGTGAGGAAGTTGTGCTCATGGGCTGGGTTTTACGTCGCCGTGATCATGGCGGCGTTATCTTTATTGATCTGCGTGATCGCTATGGCTTGACCCAGGTGGTCTTTAATCCGGAGATCAATTCCGAGGTCCATGCCAAGGCGCATCAGTTACGCAGTGAGTGGGTGATTGCCTTGCGTGGCAGGGTTGTGGCCCGGCTTGATGGCATGGAAAATTCCAAGCTTGCGACCGGTGCAATCGAGATCATCGTCGATGAATTGCGGATTCTCAATACCAGCGAGACGCCGCCCTTTCCACTTGATGAGGAATCTGAGGTCTCTGAGACCCTGCGTCTGCAATATCGGTATCTGGATCTCAGACGTCCAGCCATGGCCAACAAACTGATTATGCGGCATAAGGCGGTACAGGCCATCCGCACCTATCTCAATGATAATGCCTTTCTTGAGGTTGAGACCCCCATGCTCACCCGCTCCACCCCTGAAGGGGCGCGAGATTATCTGGTGCCCAGCCGGGTCAATGCCGGCAAGTTCTATGCCCTGCCCCAGTCGCCGCAGCTCTTCAAGCAGTTGTTGATGGTGGCGGGCATGGATCGCTATTACCAGATCGTCAAGTGCTTCCGTGATGAAGACCTGCGGGCTGACCGCCAGCCGGAATTTACCCAGATCGATATGGAGCTCTCATTTGTTGATGAGGAGCAGATTATTAAGATCACCGAGGGGATGATTGCCAAACTCTTCAAGGAGACCCTTGACCTTGATGTGGCCCCGCCCTTCGGCCGGATTACCTATGACGAGGCGGTCAGCCGTTTTGGTACGGATCGCCCTGACACCCGTTTTGGCTTTGAACTGACCGATCTGACTGAAATCGCCAGAACCTGTGGCTTTAAGGTCTTCCGCGCCATTGCTGATGAAGGCGGAACCGTACGGGCCATTAACGCTAAGGGTTGCGCTACCTTTTCCCGCAAGGATCTCGATGATCTGACCGAATACGTGGCTCAGTACGGGGCCAAGGGACTGGCCTGGGTGAAGATGAAGGCTGATGGTGAGTGGCAGTCGCCCATTGCCAAGTTCTTCAGCGATGAAGAGCGGGCGGCCATGAGTCTGGTGCTTGATGCCGAGGAAGGCGATCTCCTTTTCTTTGGCGCCGATAAAAAGGCGGTAGTCCTGCAGGTGCTGTCGGAACTACGTCTGGAGCTGGCAAGGCGTCTGGGTCTATTGAAAACAGGTGTTTTCAACTTTGTCTGGGTTACAGATTTTCCTCTCGTTGAGTATGATGCGCGGGAAAAACGATATCAGGCCCTGCATCATCCCTTCACCGCCCCTAAGGAAGAAGATGAGGATAAGCTGGAGACCGATCCGGGTGCGGTGTACAGCCGGGCCTATGATCTGGTGTTAAATGGCACGGAAATCGGCGGCGGCTCCATCCGTATCCATCAGCGGGCCATGCAGAGCCGGGTGCTCTCTGTGCTCGGTATCACCGAAGAAGAGGCTCAGGATAAATTCGGCTTCCTCCTCCGGGCTCTTGAGCTTGGGGCTCCACCTCATGGGGGCTTGGCCTTTGGCCTTGATCGCTTGATGATGCTGATTACCGGCAGCGACTCCATTCGTGATGTCATCGCTTTTCCCAAGACGCAGAAGGCAACGTGTCCACTCACCGATGCCCCGGCTTCTGTTGCCAGGAAACAGTTGACGGAGCTCTATCTTCGTCCGGACTGGAAAGAATAAGAAAGGAAGTACCTGTTCAGTACGGTAAGCGGAGTCCCGAGTGCCGTACTGAACAGTTTCAGTGAAGGGGAGAAAATTATTTTTCCTTGCTAATCATATCCTAACAATCCCGTGCTATAGTGCTGAAGTTTGTTGTTTTCTGACTTCAACCGAGAAAGGGGATTCCCATGCATCACAAACGGCTTATCTGGCAGCTATATCCTAGTCAGCTTCTGATTACCCTCGCAGCTTTGCTGGCCTTTACTTGGTACGGCACATCTTCTATCCGTTCTTCTCAATTAAACGAGACTGCTGCCAGCCTTGAGGCCCGGGCCCATCTGGTGGCCGGCACTGTTCTTGGCTTTTTGGGACATGACGACAGGGCAGGTCTTGAAGACTTTTGTCGTCAGGCGGGGAAAGCATCGGCTACCAGGTTGACGGTGATTGCCCTTGACGGCAAGGTCCTTGCCGACTCGGACGAAGATCCGCTCCGGATGGAAAATCATAATGACCGTCCTGAGATTATCGGTGCCTTTGCGGGGAAGATTGTTCCTTCCCTGCGTTTTAGTCAGACTTTACAGCAAAATCTCATGTATGTGGCCATCCCTCTCCATAATGAGGGGAAGAGGATAGGCGTGCTCCGCACGGCTATCCCTGTGACCGCTATAGACCTAGCGCTTTCAGCAATTTATCAGAAAATTGTCTGGGGCTGTCTTGTCGTGGCAGTGATTGCGGCCCTTGTTGCCTGGTTTATCGCCCGCCGTATCAGCAAGCCGCTGGAGCAGATGAGATCTGGGGCTGAACGGTTTGCCCGGGGTGATTTTGCCGTGAGATTGCGGGAAGAAGGTGCGGAAGAGGTGGCAATTCTTGCCCGTGCCCTGAACGAAATGGCAACCCAGCTTGATATTCGCATCCAAACCATTGTCCGCCAGCACAGCCAATTACAGGCGGTTTTTTCCAGTATGGTTGAGGGTGTGATCACGGTGGATACCGAGGAGCGGATTCTTGATGTGAATCAGTCCGGCGCCCAACTGCTCAATGTCGATCCTGAAAAAATTAAGGGAAAAAGTATCCTGCTGGCCGTACGCAATACCCATCTGCAGAATTTTGTTAAAAATTCACTGGCCTGTGCCTCTCCCATTGAAGGTGAATTCACCAGCCGGATGAGTGCGGATGGCCAGGAAAAATATTTTTATGCTCATGGCACTCGCTTGCAGGACCGCCAAGGCCATATTGCCGGCGCCCTTATCGTTCTCAATGATGTGACCAAGCTGCGGAGGCTGGAATCCATTCGCCGTGATTTTGTAGCCAATGTCTCCCATGAACTGAAAACGCCGATCACCTCCATTGAGGGCTTTGCCGAAACCCTGCTTGATGGCGCTCTGGACGAGCCGGAAGATGCCCGTCGTTTTGTAGAAATTATCGGCAAACAGGCCTCACGCCTGCACGCCATTGTTGAGGATCTGCTGGCCCTTTCCCGGGTTGAACAGGAGGCCAGACGGGAAGAAATTGTCCTGCAGGAGCTACCGGTGGCGGAGATACTGCAATCGGCGATTCAGAGCTGCAGTTCCAGGGTGGAAGAGGAAGATATGACGATCAGTCTTGTCTGTGCGGAAGAGATCACTGCCAGAATCAATCCCGCTCTGCTGGAACAGGCCGTGGTCAATCTGCTGGATAACGCGGTTAAATACAGCGGCAAAGGCAGTGAGATCAGAGTTGAGGCCGAAAAGAATGCGAACGAAGTGTTAATCAGAATCAGTGACAACGGGGTTGGAATTGCCCCGCAGGATATCCCCCGGATCTTTGAACGTTTTTACCGTGTTGACAAAGCGCGCAGTGCCAAGCTGGGGGGGACTGGCTTAGGACTTTCCATTGTCAAACATATCGTTGCGGCCCATCATGGTCACATCACCGTGGAGAGCAGTCCGGGCAAGGGCAGCATCTTTACCATTAATCTTCCGGGCAGCGTTTAAGGGGGATGTCGAGATGATATGGTGGATGCATGTTTGGCATCAGGGGCTGGGTCCGGAAGGGTGTCACTCACCAATAAATGTCTGAGGGCTATTTTACTGAATGACGATGAGTGACTGGATTTAGGGATAGGTAAGCGCTTTTGCAAATTCCACGGATTGCAGATAGAGTTCATTGACATCTTTTATGCCAACACCAATTGCTTCTAAGGCTTGGACACATTCATTGGCTTCCCTTCTTTCATGAGTGATGACGGCATTTAGATAGGGCATCCATGGGCCGCTTTGTTTGATCAGGGCTTGCTTTATCAGATCATCAATGGGCAGTTCTTTCAGCAGATCTTCTATCGGTGTATCCAGCATTGCATCTAGCAGGGAGAAAAGTCCCAGTAAAAATAAATTATTTTCTTTTCCGAACCTGCCGCTTGCCGTGGCCAGCAGCTCACAGAATTTTGCTCGCACAATGGCAAGGCGAACCAGTTCTTGTGGTTTGTTGGTGGTCATCTCCGAGATAATCATCAGCATGAGAAAGCGTTTGAGCTCACGTTCGCCAAGAAAGGCGATGGCCTGGTTGATAGATTTGACTTTTTCCAGTCGGTAAAACCAGGCAGAGTTGAGAAAGCGTAACAACTTGTAACTGATGGCTACATCGCGGGATATGATCTGGTCTAAGCGGGAAAAGGATGTGTCTTTTGCAGTAACTTCGGCCAGAAGATGCAAGAGGTTGATCTTGGCCGTCGTCAATTCCTTGATTGTGAGAATCTCCGGTTGGCTGAAGAAAAAGCCCTGAAAATAAGTAAATCCCAGTTTCAGGGCCTGCTCAAATTCCTGACGTGTTTCCACCTTTTCGGCCAGTAATTTTATCTTTTTATGACGGGAAAGGTTGTAGAGGGTTCTGCGGATGGTGTCGAGTGGTGTGGCTATGATGTCAATTTTGATAATATCAGCCAGTTCAATGAGCGGTTCGAGTGTTCGAGCATAGACAAAGTCATCCAGGGCAATAGTATACCCCTGTTGGGATAATTCTCGACAGACGCTTACAACCTCAGCACTTGGTTTCACATCTTCGAGTATCTCAATAACAATCTTACTACTGGGAAAAGACGCTGGAATATTCTTGAGCAGCAGTTTAGTGGTGAAGTTAATAAAGCATGGTTTAAATCCAGATATTCGATCAATGCCCTCAGTGAGAAAGGTGGCAGACAAGAGACTGGTGGTTGCCCGATCCCCCTCTAATTGATCGATATTATGTCCTTCTGTTCCGCGAAAAAGCAGTTCATAGGCAAAGAGCTTCTGGTTGGAATTAAAAATGGGTTGTCTGGCAATCAAAAAATCCATGGAGATTGTTAGATGGGAGCTGAAGAACAGGTTAAAGGAGTGCGCGTATCTTTACAACGCTCATTTGGCGAATGCCGCTTTAATTTTTTTGGCCATAACTTCCAGATTGGTGATCACATCTTCGGCCAGGGGGTCAAGGGGTATAACCTCACCGCCAATGGCATCGGCTATGGCTGCGGCGTTTTTGGGATCAAACTGGGGTTGGACGAAGATAACGTGTGCCTTGTTTGCTCTGGCCTGGGTAATCAGGGCAGAGAGCTGTCTCGGGGTTGGGGATTTACCGCCGGTTTCTATGGCTTCCTGTCGCAGGTGATAGGTATGGGCAAAGTAGCCAAAGGCCGGGTGAAAGACATAAAAGGACGCGCCTTGAAAAGAAGCCAGTTCGTCTTTGATCTTTTGATGCAGCTGGTCAAGAATCCCGTTTACCTTCAACAGATTTTTTTCATAACTGGATTTATTGGCAGGATCGTAGTTAATCATAGCCTTGGCCATATCTGCAGCCATGATTTTCAGGTTCAGGGGTGAGAGCCAGACATGGGGATCAAGGCCTTCATGGTGATGGTGCCCCTCGTTTGTGCTGCCATGATCGTTCTGCTCAGCTTCGGATATGGCAATCTTAGGAATGGCATCTGCCGTATCAATCATGTGCAGGCCGGGGACTGTTTTTTCAAGTCGGGGAATGATCTGTCCTTCAAAATCAAGATCAAGGGTAAAATAGATCTTTGCCTGGCACAGGGCTGTCATCTGTTTCGGAGTGGGTTCATAGGTGTGAGGGTCCTGCCCTTTGTCAACCAGAACATGAGTGGTTACGAGCGGTCCTCCTATCTGGTCACTGAGCCATTTTTGTGGGGGGATGGAGACAAAGACATCCATGGGGGCAGAAAACGCCAGGGACGCGAGACAGAATAATGTGGAGAGGATGATTGATCCTGTAATAAATTTTTTTTTCATCTGCTTCATGTACCATGTTTTCTGTAAATTTGTATCAAACTTCGAAAGAGCAGGACAAAACCTATCCTTGTAGATTCCAAATAATCACAACCATCCAAAAGGAAATATCAATAAACCTGCACGGGGGGGCAGGCACTCCATTTCATCATGCTATGGCAAGGTCATTGCGTGAGTGAACGGAAGCCGTGTGAGGAATGTTTCAGTGCTGTTTTTTATCAAATTCTCATGCCTGATGCTACTCGTTACCCTGCTGTTCTGTCTTGGGAAGCGGCAGAATAAAATAGAAGTTATTGCCCTCCTCTGTTGCCTCACAGCCGACTCTGCCGCCATGAACCTCAATAACTCGGCGGATAAAGTTCAGGCCATGACCGGAACCCTCAATCTCCTGGCTGCTTTTTGCCCGGGTGCCTTCTTCAAAGATTTTCTGTCGTTCAGATGCAGGCAAGGCTGGTCCGGTAGTAAAGACATTAAATTTGATTCCCCGGTGCCCGGAGTCAGGAAAATCATTAATCACTTCAGCACCATAAGCCAATGCTTTGCGTGGTTGTCCCTGGTGATTGATAATCTCTCCGGTGTAATTGACCGCATTGGCAAAGAGGTTGGCGTAGACCTGGGAAAGGAGGCCAATGTCCACCATCAGCGGAAACTCCTGGGTGTGGAGGTTGCTGGGTTTATCAATGGTGATGCCATGCCGCTCAAGTTTTTTCAGATAGAGATCAAGCTGGGGCAGGATGATATCCCGCTCAACAAAACAGCTGGTCGGCTGGAGGACGAGATGGCCTTCGCTGAAATGTTGTTTCCTGAACAGGCTTTCCTGGAACAGGGTGATCTGGTTGTGATGTTTGAGTAGATCGCGGTGCGTTTGTTCCAGTGCTTGTCGCGTTTCCCGGCAGCCGTCAAGGAAGGTGACGTATTCCCTGGTGCTGGCATCGTTGACGTCCAGGGCTTCTGCGCTCTGTTCTGTCTCTTTGAGAGCCACTATCTGTTTCTTCATCTGCCCCAGCAGATATTTAAGGTACATGTTGGGGATAATGATATTATGACCGATATCTCTCCCCAGATCATTGATAAATTTCAGGTGCTCCAGGTGGCGCTTGGCAATGAGGCGGTTGTTGAGTTTGTTGCCGATCCAGCGGCTGAGAATGTGGAAAAATTCTTTGTCCTCGTCGCTGATCTTCGCCAGTGGCGAGACAGCATAGAGGCCCAGCAGCGAGTGGCTGGCAAAATAGGGATCCGGATCATATATCTCCTGACCTCCATGCCAAGCCTGGCCTTCCTGTTGTATGGTCTCGGTATGGGGGGAAAGAGGGTAAAAAAGCTGACCTTCATATTCCTGAACTTCATGGCTGACAGATGGCAGGTCGGAACTGGCAGGTCGAGGAGGTTCCAGTAGGCCGTTTTCACTGTCACAAACACAGAGGAACTGATCCGTTTTCTTCTCATAAAGATAGAAGCGGGCCTGTAATCCTCCTAACAACAGGGGCATGGTGACGCTGATCTGGAATAAGCGCTTGAGTGATTGATCATCGTGGACGATGTCGACAAAGGCCTTGAGCAGGGAATCCCTGTGAAAATCAAACCGGATCTGTTCATACAGTTGTATGGAACGCTGCAAGGCTTCTGAAAAGGGTCGTAGTGTCTCAGGTATCCGAACTTCCTGTTCCATTAAAGGGGTTTCTGGTTAAAGGTGGACGGTGATGATATCATTAGCGGATGTTATTAATAATATAAGCCATTATAAAATGGATTACAATACGGTAGGTTGGGAGTCAACATCTTTCACCCTATCTCAATGACATCCTCAGTTCAGGAGGTTCCAAAAGAAAGATCTGTCGAAAACAGACAGGTTGGCAAAGATAAGGTAGTCGGTCCTGAAAAAATACATATAGCGCAGTAATTACAGGTAAAAGTTTGTGTTTTATTTTATAAGAATTGCAAGAAACCCCGTGTTATAGATCAATTTTCTTGCAAATTTTGCCCATGAAACCAAAAAAATCACCACAACAAAATAGTCAATATGATCTGTTTCGATTAGAGCTTGTGAACATGATCAATACCAGTCATCCCCTGGTCAAGTTGTCGATGGTAGTAGACTGGAAGAGATTGGATGAAACTTTTGGAGCTTCTTTTTGTTCCGATAATGGTCGACCGGCAATCAGTACCCGCTTGATGGTTGCCCTGCATTATCTCAAATATTCCTGCAATCTCAGTGATGAAGAGGTTGTGAGTGGCTGGGTAGAGAATCCCTATTGGCAATATCTGAGCGGGATGAAATTTTTCGAGCATCAACTACCGATTCACCCCTCCAGCATGACCAGATGGTGTAAGCGAATCGGTGAAGCAGGCGCGGAAGAATTATTGAAAGAGACCCTTGAGGCTGGTCTGCGCCTGAAAGCGGTCAAGACGAGTCAGCTCAAGCGGATCAATGTTGATACGACTGTTCAGGAATTCAATAAACGTAGGAACGGAACGAATTGGTAGTGCCTGTACAATGAATGTGATACATTCAGACAGAGTGCTGGGGATATTGCCGTATCCCTTGTTATCCATGGCGGCCTCCAGAAGATTAGGTGAAAATTTATCCTCTGGCAGGCCGTTTTCTCAGCCGAATTGAGGACTGTTTAGATTTACTGTTTGCCTCAATTCGGCTGAGAAAACGGCACAATTTCTGACCACTATGGCAATAGTTTTTTAGCAAATTTTTTAATTTTTTAGACGTATGATTTCGGCCATACTGTTGGCTGAAACTCCAAACTCCAGATTTGTTAAAACTACACAGAAATTAACTGTAACCACCAGGGAGTGTCAAAAATTTATATTGTTAAATCAATATGATGCGTTAGTCAACGTGCAACTTTTCATTGTCGTTGCATAACTCTAAACCCGACAGGCTCCTAGAGATGGTAACTCTGCTTGCGCTGTCATTCTTCTATTGCTGACAATGGCTGATCCATGTAACTTTTTGGCAGCTTGTTTAACTCCCGTGGCAAGATATGCTAATTCTGCGTAGGAATTCACCGCACAATCTTCTGTGCTGACGATCCCAATCGATAATGAAAGGAGAGAAAAACAACGAACTTTTCCCTGTCGGTCCATGGCTTGGTAACATCCATTCTCAAATTCCTTTTCACCATGAAAATTTGGCAACAATTGTTGCAGCCTGTTAATAATCTGTTCACAGAGCGATAAGGAGGCGTGCGGCCGACTGATGACTATAAAATCATCGCCGCCGATATGGCCGACAAAGCGGAATTGATCGTTATGGCCGTCCGGTTGCACCACATCCACAATAAGCTGGGCAATTCCTTTGATGGCCATGTCACCTTTTTCAAAGCCGTAGTAGTCGTTGTAGGGCTTGAAATCATCGATGTCGATATAACAAACATCAAAGGTCACCCTTTGTTCGATAAGACGGACCACCGTGCGTTGGATAAATTCATTGCCGGGTAGACCAGTAAGTGGACTTGCCCCTTTAGCCAACTGGATGCTTTTTTGGGTAATGGCATCGAGCAAGGCCGCAATGGCGACTGTACCTATATATTTGCCATGTTTACTCACACAGAGATCATCATACAAAGAGACTCCGCGCCGTCCCTGGATCAGGCGAACAACCTCTTCCACCGGAGTTGAGGCCTCCACCAGCAGAAAATCTGGTTCCTGTACGTCCTTGATCATCCGGTGCTGGCAGAGGGCATAGCCAAAGCCGTGCGGTCCGATCAAATGTTGTTCCAGAAAACGCATGCGGGGCAACATGCCCATCACCCGCTCTTCTGCGACTACGGCTATTCCCTGCAGATTGGTGTTGTCATGAAAACGTTTGAATGCCGCCATCACCGAGGCTGTAGGCGCCAGGGGTTCCACATAGCGGCAGATACTGCCGATCACGCAGGAGGAGACTACTGAATCGGTGCACTCATAGACATCATTCTGCTTACCTGGGATATCGACACTGGCATCCGACAACCCTGGTCCTGGACGCTCAAGATAATAGCCCTGAAACAGTTCAATGCCAAAACGGGAAACGATCTCCATCTCTTCCCGGCGCTCAATTCCCTCGGCAATAACCATGATACCAAGCTTATGGCAGACTGTGGCCATGGCATCCACCAGATTATATTTAAAGGGAAAACGATCGAGCTCATCAATGAAATGGCGGTCAATCTTGACATAGTCAGGTTGAACAATGGAGAGCATCTTCAGTCCGCCGTAGCCAACGCCGAAATCGTCAATGGCAATCTTGTAGCCACGCTTGCGGTAATGATCAATGGACCGTTGGAACAGATCATAGTTCTTGATGGCCTCCTGCTCGGTGATCTCCAGGACAATCCTGTCTTTGGGAATACCGCAGTCCTCGGCCAGACGATCGGTAACCCCTCCCCTGTGGTCTGAGTGGATTAGAGTGCCGGGGCAGATGTTTACATAGAGATAGGCGTTTTTTTGTATGAATCCCAATTCTGCCGCCCGGCAAAAGGCATTTTCCCGGCATTGCATGTCCAGACTGGCAATAATGCCTTCAGCCTGGGCCTTGGCAAACAGTTTGGAGATATCAAAATGGGGAACACCGCCTTCCCGAACTCTGGTTAGGGCTTCATAACCGTATATCACACCGTTCTGCCGGGAAAATATTGGTTGAAACCAGGAGGTAAGGTTATTGGTATCCAGAAGATGGAGCAGCAACTCCCGCGACACCGTTGTCTGCACATTTTTTTCAAGAATAGATGATTCTAAGAACATCGTTTTATACCTCTTGCAATCTTCAAGATTACTCGAAAGAACAGGGGATAGAGATCGCACAACAGAGAAGACAAGTGTATCCGTCCTGCTAACGACACTGAGCCAGAGCTATAATTTCCAACTCCGGGCTGAAATATTCATCATGCAGAGGCGGAAGAGACTGCACAAATGCAGGACAATGCTTATCTCTGCTGGCCTTACAGTACTTTTCCAGCTCCTGCACGCTTGGGATATAGGGTGTTCCCTTGAACGAACAACTGGCTACAGACCAGGTATTGTCGGCAGGGGTATAACAAGAGAGATATTGACAGTGCATACTCTTTCCTCCATGAGTCGAATTGTAGGAGCCGTTACGCAATAACCATTCCCTTTTTACAGGCCATGGATGGCCAAGTGATCTCCAGCTCCACGGATGGATGGCGAGTGTATGACCTGACATTTCGTAACGGCTCTTTATGCGGTTACGTTGCTCCAATGTTTTCAGTTGTTTTGAACAATTGTGTGATTGCATGTTTATGAAAAAGAAATGTAGCAGTTCTGTATTAGAGTGAGATTAGAAAGGAGTTATTTTTCAATCATGTGAACAGAAGGGACTTGAAATTTGAATAAAAACAAAGCAGTGCGGTCTCTTTAATCTTGGCGTAATAACAACTGGATTTTTTTTTGTTTCACTTGGAAGGAAAATAATCAGGTTTGTATATCGGGGCACGTACTTACAGTTTTGTGTGAGAGGGGTGAGAATTGAACTCATCTCACCCCTCTCGATATGTATCAGGAGAAGAAGTACTGATTAAAACTTGTAGCTGACGTCGATCTGATAGATGCTGACCTGATCTTCCTTGGCCGATGCATAGTCTTCAAGGCGCTCGTAGTTGAGATAGGTAAAATCAGTGGACCAGTTTTTGCTGAGGCTATAGCCAAGCTGAACCCTGTGTCCTTTTTTATTTGTTTTGGAGAGACCATCGCCAAAATCAGAATCTGAGAGGTAACCGAAAAGGGAGTCGGCTTCGACTATGGAGTAGGCATAGCCCACTTTGAAGTCATTGATCTTGGCTTCTGTACCAAGAACCCAACCTAAGTCATTATCTCCAGGGGTCTGGGTAAAGCTGTGGCCGGCCTGGCTCTGGCCAATCAGACCATCAGCGCCAAAGTTCATCCAGGTCTGACCATAGAGTTTGACTTTTGCCGGTCCGGCAGGAAAGCTTATATCGCCATAGATATCACCGATATTCAGGTCATAGACGTTAGGATCTATGCTATCAAGTTTAAAATCAGCAGCTGCAGCATCGTCAAAGAGTTTATTGTCATAGGCCTGATAGCCGGCAGCAACCGTGAATTTGCCTTTTTCGCCGAACGTGCCATTGTATCCGGCCTGTCCCATATAGAGCATGGCCGTGTCATCGTCCTGTACCAGTTTGGCACCATAGGCGCCGCCCGTGGCAAAGACGCCTTCTTTCTGGCCATAGGCCAGGGTCATACCGGCAAGACGGACATCGCCATCCCAAAAAACCCAGGAGGATTTATAGGGATTTTCGGATTGACCCAGGGTCATGCTGAAATCATTCCATGTATGTTTTGCATAGGCATAATCAAGATTGATATTGCCGGTTTCAAAGGGCTTGTTCTCACTCCAGGTGTCATTGGTGCTGGTTGGATCATCACCACCGGTGGCAAGACCTGCGCCCACCTGCCAGTTTTCTTCCTTATTGTCCCAGACTCCTCCCAGACGAAAACGGGTACGAAAGCGCTCGCGGGTAATATCAGTCCCCTTGCCTTCCTTGTATTCCTTGTCGCGCATCTCATAGCGAACGCGCATATCACCCTTGAGTGTAATCTGGTCGATGAGCTTATTGTCGGCCATGACAAAGCCTTTTTTCGCTTCAATCGCATCAATATGTTCCTGCTGGGCAGTAACCTTGTTCTTCAGATATTCCATGTCTTCAGCAGGAGCGGTACTTTTCTGCTCTTTGAGCATATCGATCTCCGCCTGTTGGGATGAAACGATTGACCGTAAGTCCTGAAGTTCCCGTAAAATTTCATCATTGGTTTGGCTTCCGCCGGCCAGGGCGGCTCCGGGCAGATACAGGCAGAGGCCGAGGGCGGCTGCCGTTGATAATACCTTTTTCATTTTCTCTCCTTCCTTCGTAAAATTGTGTGTTTACTTCATTAATTTTCATCACTTACCATCTTTACCCCCGTCGGGCGTTCTGTAACGAACTTGATATCCATTCATTTTTTGACGATGAATGATGCCGTGACAATAGCGGAGCAGTTTTAGGATAGGGTTATCGTTATGTTAGAAAATCGTTAATTGTTGGTTCGAGTGATCATCTTGAAAATTGAGACTGAAAATATCCACTGAAACCTTGTTCATCTCCTAATGAGATCCTAATCATATCCTAACAAGAGGGGGGCATTGTAGGCAGCATCACTTACCGGTGAATTATCTGTCCCGCGGGTATAAGCCATAAAAATTTTTGTTAAGGAGATTCATGATGAAAATGCATAAAAGTTTGATCGGAAAGGCAGTGAAGAAGGCAATGGTGGTAAGCTGTCTGGTGGCAGTAACTACTTCCGGTGCTTTGGCCGCAGTCGATGTTGACCCCAAAATTGCCCCGTACCAGAAGACCAGTGGTGTGTCCGGTAATGTGGACAGTATCGGTTCTGATACCTTGAACAATCTGATGACCTTCTGGGCGGAGTCATTTCGCAAGGAGTATCCCAATGTTCGTATCCAGATCGAAGGCAAAGGCTCAAGCACTGCGCCGCCGGCTCTGATCGCCGGAACCGCTCAGTTAGGCCCCATGTCCCGGACCATGAAGAACGAGGAAGAAGATGCTTTTGTCAGCAAGTATGGCTACAAACCAACCCGTATTGGTGTGGCCCTGGACTCTCTGGCTGTTTTTGTCAACAAGGACAACCCTCTCAAGTCTCTCTCCCTGCCCCAGGTTGATGCCATTTTCTCCAAGACCCATAAGGGTGGAATCGCACAGGATTATGTGACCTGGGGACAGTTGGGCCTGACCGGTGAATGGGAGAATTTGCCTCTCAGTCTGTTTGGTCGTAACTCTGCTTCCGGCACCTATGGTTTCTTTAAGGAACATGCCCTGTCCAAAGGTGACTATAAGGATACCGTCAAAGAACAGCCAGGTTCCGCTTCTGTGGTTATGGGCGTGACTGAGAATCGTTCTGGTATCGGCTATTCCGGTATTGGCTATAAAACCTCCGGAGTGAAGGCAATCGCCTTGAGCGCCAAAGAGGGTGAAGCTGCTGCCGAGCCGAATTATGAGAATGTTCTGTCCGGAAAGTATCCCCTGTCACGGACCCTGTATATCTATGTTGGCAAGGAGCCCAATAAGCCTTTACCGGCAGTGACTGCTGAATTTCTCAAGTTTGTCCTCTCCAAAGAGGGTCAGGAGATTGTGGTGAAAGATGGATATCTGCCGCTGCCCTCTGAAGTTGTTGAAAAAGAGCTGGCGAAACTCAATTAATTGAAAAAGGAACAGGGAAAGGGCAAGGTGATGAAATGGTTTTTGTTGAACCTCCCTTCCTGAGCTCTCTTCCTGTTCCTTTATTCAGTCATGTTCGTGCCAATGAAACGAGAATTCCATGCAGAAACTTGATACACAGTTCATTCAAAAAGTCCGTCTTCAGGATCGTATTGCCACCCGGATCATTACCTTTGGTGGCCTGTTGGTTATAGCCAGTGTTATTGCCATTCTGGTCCTGATCGTCCGCGTGACTATCCCTCTCTTTCAGCCAGCCAGGACCAATATTATCTTTCAGTTTCCTCTCTCTTCCGGGTCTGAATCCCTGCTGGCTATGGGAGTTGATAATTACCAGGAGACAGCTTTTACCTTGAATGACAGGGGTGTTTTTACCTTTTACAACCTGGCCAAGGGGGCATCATTTTTGAGTTTGGAGAGTGGTGCCGACAAGAACGTTCCTCTGAAATCTATCGAGTTACATAAGAATAACCAGTACAGCATGCTATGGGCCGATAACAGTGTCAGCATGACCGAGGTTGCTTTCCGCTTTCACTTTGATAAGGATGGAAAACGTACCATCAAGCCTGAGATCAAGACCATTGCTGAATTTCCTGCTGAGACGGGAGCCATTGAAATCCTGCGTGTAGCTGTCCGCAAGACAGAAGATGGCCGGCTTACCAAAGTAGTACTTCTCGACGACAACAGTTTTCGGGTAGCGCGTGAAGTGATGAGCACCGACCTTTTTGGCAATGAAAAAAAAGAGGTTGTCTCTTTCCCTGTGCACGAAGATATTCCCGGAAAAATTACGGATTTTACCCTTGATGAAAAGGGAGATACCCTTTTTGTGGGCACGGACTCAGGGAGTCTCTTGCGTTGGGATGTAAGCGGCAACAAGGAGGGACTGCGCACAGATAATGTGCTGGCTGTTCCCAATGGAGATGCCATTACGGCCTTGACCATGGTCTTTGGTGATATCTCGGTGGCAGTTGGTGACGCCAAGGGTGGGCTTGCAACCTGGAGCCCTATCTGGACCGGGGATGGAGATCAAAGGATAACCAAACTTCGGAAAATCCATGAACTTACTGCGCACAAGGCCGCTGTTTCAACTATTGTGGCCTCACGCCGTACCAAAGCCTTAGTCAGTTTCGGAGCTGACGGCAAGGTCCATTATGATCATATGACCAGTGAAAACCACCTGCTTGATATTGAGCATAATTTGACCAATTTTGCCCTTGCCGGGAGTGATAGCAGCCTGATCGGTCTTGACCGGAGCAACAATCTAATTGTCTGGAATATTGACAATCCACATCCTGAAGTGAGTTTGAAGACCCTTTTTGGCAAGGTGTGGTACGAAAGCTACAATCAACCGGAGTATGTGTGGCAATCGTCTGGCGGCAGTGATGATTTTGAGTCGAAATTCAGCATTATTCCCCTTTTATTCGGAACGATTAAAGGCACGCTCTATGCCATGATCTTTGCGATCCCGCTTTCCATCTTTGGCGCTGTTTATACCAGTCAGTTTACCAGCTATGGCTTTAAAAAGAATATCAAACCCCTGATTGAGATCATGGCCTCAGTGCCATCGGTGGTCATTGGTTTTCTCATCGCTTTATGGCTGGGTCCCATTATTGAAAAATTCATCGTCGAGGTTCTCCTCTTCAGTATGCTGTTGCCGCTTGTTCTGGTTATCATGATGACGATTATGCAGCCCTATTACAAAACCCCTACCCTGCAGAACAGGTGTAACGGCTATGAATTTCTGCTGCTGGTGCCGGTCATCTTGTCCACAGTGGGTTTTTCGGTATGGCTGGCCCCGGGAGTGGAAAAAGCGTTTTTCAGCGGTAATTTTCTGCAATGGCTCTACAGCGATCTGGGCGTTCGTTATGATCAGCGTAATAGTATTATTATTGCCTTTGGTCTTGGCATTGCCGTCATTCCCATTATTTTTTCCATTACCGAAGATGCCATCTCCAATATTCCGTCCAGTTTGACTGGTGCCTCCCTGGCCCTTGGTGCCAGCCGCTGGCAGACCATCTGGCGAGTGGTGCTCCCCTCTGCCAGTCCCGGAATCTTTGCGGCCATCATGATCGGTTTCGGCCGGGCCGTGGGAGAGACCATGATTGTCCTTATGGCAACCGGCAATACCCCTATTATGGACTGGTCGATCTTTAACGGCATGCGAACCTTATCGGCCAATATTGCGGTGGAAATTCCGGAAGCACCTTTGAATGGAACCTTGTATCGGGTGCTTTTTCTTTGCGCCACTCTTCTTTTTGCCCTGACCTTTATTTTAAATACCGGGGCAGAACTGATCAGAGAGCGGCTGCGGAAAAAATATGGCCGCTACTAACAGGAGCAATCATGGCGACAAAGAAATCAACAACTAAATTCTGGCGGCAAGGAGAACCGTTTGTGTGGGGCACAGCTCTGGCGCTCACGTTGGTCCTATGTATGACCTTGCTTCTCTTTTATGTGGTGCTGGCTAACGGAATAACCGTTTTCTGGCCCAAAAATGTGACCTTGGCTACTTTGAACAATGGTGGATATGCACTGGGAGAGGTAGTTAAAGATGAAGAAAATCCTGGAACCGGTAAAAAAAGATTTCAATTCAAGATTGGCAACCGTGATTTGTATGGCCTTGATTTCAAATGGATTGACGCCGAGGAGATTACAAATTTCAGCACTCCGCCCGATATCTATGTCTTGGAACGGCAGGAGAATGGAAACTTCTACGGTTCCTTGAAGGAGTTGAAAACCCCCGGCTTGGTCCTGCCTGTAGAGAAGAATGAAAGTCTGCAGGCAGCCCTTGATTCCATTGAGCCGCAACGACTTGAGGTCGAAAAAATTGACCGTCAGATTGCTGCCCTCAATGACAAGGTTGAACAGAACAATAACAAGCTTCTCAAGTTACGGTACAAGAAGGAAGAGCACACAGCGGCTGCCGTTGCCTTGCACGAGAAGGTAAGCACTATTAAGGCGGAGTTTGAACAACTTGTTGTGGTACTTGGCAGCAAGCAGGCGATAGTAGCAGCTAATGAGGCCGTTTTCGTCGATGCCAATGGTCAGGAGAAAACGATCCGCCTGGCCGATATCGTCCGCTTTTATCAACCCAACTCCATGTCATGGGTGCAGAAATGGAGTTATTACGGGAAACGGTTGAAGGAGTTATTGTTTGCCGAGCCCCGGGAATCCAATACCGAAGGAGGATTATTTCCGGCGATCTTCGGCACGATCATGCTGATTTTCATGATGAGCATTCTTTCTTTTCCCTTGGGTGTTCTTGCCGGGATTTATCTGCGTGAATATGCCAGGGAAGGATATCTGGTCAAGATGGTGCGTATTGCCGTTAATAATCTGGCTGGTATCCCTTCCATTGTCTACGGTATTTTTGGACTTGGTTTTTTTGTGTACGGGATCGGCAGTCAGATTGATCTGCTTTTTTTCCCGGAAAAATTGCCCACCCCCACCTTTGGTACGGGCGGAATTCTCTGGGCCAGCATGACTCTGGGCCTTCTGACCGTGCCCGTGGTCATTGTTGCCACTGAAGAGGCTCTGGGGGCGATTCCACCTGGTATTCGGGAAGGGTCACAGGCCCTGGCGGCGACTAAATTTCAGACCCTTACCAGGATTCTGTTGCCTATGGCCTCCCCTGGTATTTTGACCGGCTTTATTCTGGCCATGGCCAGGGCCGCAGGCGAGGTGGCTCCCCTGATGATTACCGGTGTGGTCAAACTGGCACCGGCGCTGCCCCTTGATGGCAGCTTCCCATATCTGCACCTGGACCGTAAGTTTATGCATCTGGGTTTTCATATCTATGATATCGGTTTTCAATCGCCCAATGTCGAGGCTGCAAAACCCATGGTCTATGTCACCACTTTGTTGTTGATCCTGATCGTACTCATCATGACAAGCACGGCAATCTATCTCCGCAATAGAATGCGAGAGCGCTTTTCCGTCGCTGACCTTTAAGCTGTCATGCAAAATTAATCATAACATTGGAATGCCGTAAACGGCATAAGGAGCCGTAACGAAATGGTTATTTCGTTACGGCTCCTAAGAAGGATATATTATGTCACACTCCGCTACTGCCATCATGTCTATTGAGAAACCACAGGTTGAGGTTGAGCACCTGAATCTCTTTTATGGTAACAGCCAGGCGCTCACGGACATGAGCTTTGGGATTCCCGCAAGTCAGGTGACGGCCTTGATCGGTCCTTCCGGTTGCGGTAAGTCGACTTTTCTTCGTTGTATCAACCGGATGAATGATCTGGTCGAGGGGCTGCGGATCGAAGGGTTAATTTCCATTGATGGTGAAAATATCAATGATCCTTCCCTTGATGTCATTGAACTTCGACGCAAGGTGGGTATGGTCTTCCAGAAGTGGAATCCTTTTCCTAAATCTATTTATGAAAATGTCATCTATGGCCTGCGAATTGCCGGGATCAAGGATAGGAATGTGCTGGATCAGGCCGTGGAGCAAAGTCTGAAACGAGCGGCCCTCTGGGATGAGGTCAAAGACCGCTTGCAGCAATCGGCCATGGGCCTTTCCGGGGGGCAGATGCAGCGTCTTTGTATTGCCAGGGCAGTGGCGGTCAATCCTGAGATTATTCTCATGGATGAACCCTGCTCCGCCCTTGATCCCCGGTCAACGTCCCGGATTGAGGAGCTTATTCGGGAGCTGCGCGGAGAATATACAATTATTATTGTGACCCATAATATGCAGCAGGCCGCCCGCATCTCTGATTATACCGCCTACATGTATCTGGGTGAACTGATTGAATACGGACCGACCCAAAAACTGTTTACCGTTCCTGAACGGAAGGAAACCGAGGACTATATCACCGGCCGGTTTGGTTGAAAATCGCGGCTGCCCCGAAGGAATTGTTCTTGGGGTTTAGAGGTGACGTATTCGTCTTGTTTGTTGTTGATTGATAATGTTTCTGAAAGGGAAGAAGGAGTACCTTGATGGCACCAAATATCCAGACTGAAATTGCGACCTTGAAAGGCCATATTGTGTATCTTGGCACCGTTGTTGAAGAGAATTTGCAATGTGCGATCAAGGCCTTGCTTGAGAAAAATTCTGAACTGGCCTATCAGGTCATGCAGACAGATAGGGTTGAGGTTGACGCTCTCGAGATCGATGTGGAAGAGGCATGTCTGCGTATCATGGCCTTGCATCAGCCGGTTGCCAGTGACTTACGTTTTCTGGTCACGGTCTTGAAAGTGAATAGTGATCTTGAACGCATTGGCGATCTGGTGGCTAAGATTGCCGATAAGGTTCTCTTGCTTTATAAATTGGATCCGGTGAAATTCCTGAGCGATTCGATGCAGGTGCCGGAAATGTTCAATGGGATGTTTGAGAAAACTCTGTGCATGTTCAGACAGGCCATGGAGGCCTTTATCAACGAGGATACGGATCTTGCCTACAAGGTCTGTCTGGCCGATGATGAAGTGGATAAGGCGAAGCGTACCATTTCCGATGAGCTGGAAGAGATTATCATGACGACTCCTGCCCAGCATATCTATCTGGCCAAGTTGCTCAGTGTGGCCAGAAGCACGGAACGTATTGCCGATCACTGTACCAATATCTGTGAAGACATCATTTACATGCAACAAGGCAAGATTATCCGCCATAAAAAGGTTTAGTGAACCCTATGGTAGAATACTATTTTTCAGATTTGGGTCGGTCCGTCTCTCTGAAGGATCCATTCAAACCCTCTTCTTTGTATTCAAGGGGCTCAGGCTGTGATATGCTGAAAATTATTATGCACAAGGAGTAACGAGTGGTAAGAGAAACTATCCTAATTGTAGAAGATGACGAAAATATCCAGCAGCTGGTTGGCTATAACCTCGCTAAAGCTGGATTTAATGTCCTCTACGCCGATAATGGCGAGCAGGCTCTGGCGAGCGTAAAACGTGAGCTGCCGGACCTGATGGTGCTGGATATCATGCTGCCCAGCCTCAATGGTTTTGAGGTGTGCAAGATTCTGCGCAAGGACCCGCAGACCAGAACCATGCCCATTATCATGCTGACTGCCAAGAGTGAGGAAAATGATGTGACCGCCGGTCTGGATCTGGGTGCAGATGATTATATCACCAAGCCGTTCAGCCCCAAGATCCTTGTTTCCCGAATCAAATCGATCTTGCGCAGGCGGGAGGAATTGTCCGGTGAAGACGGAAGGGAAGCAAAAGATGGACTGCTCAAGGTCCATGATATTGTCATTGATCCGAAACGGTACGAAGTAGTGGTGGCGGGCAGCCCTGTCTCTCTGACGGTTACTGAGTTCAGCATCCTTGATCTTCTGGCGCGGCGTCCAGGCTGGGTCTTCAGCCGCCAGCAGATTATTGACGGAGTGCGAGGCTATGACTATGTCATTACTCCACGGGCCGTGGACGTTCAGGTCTTCGGCCTTAGAAAGAAGCTGGGGGCCTCCGGAGAATGTATTGAGACCGTGCGCGGGATCGGCTACCGGATGAAGGGATGAATGAGGAATCTGGAGAGCAGGCATCCCCATGCATATGGTTTCGTCTGTTCAAGTCTTGAACGTGATGAGGACATCACCGGTTTCCACGGCCACTCCCGTTTTGGTTCTGATCGATTCGATAATGCCGTCGCAGGGAGAGGAAACTCCGCTCTCCATTTTCATCGATTCGATAATGACCAGATCCTGGCCCCGGTAGACGCGCTCACCCTGATTGATCAGAACTCCGACCACCATGCCGGGAAGCGGTGAGGTCAGCTCATTGCTGTGCATGCTGGTTTTCTCTTTGGGCATGTAGTGGGCAAGCTCCCATTCCCGGGGGGTGTAGATTTCGAAGATTCGGCTGATCCCGCAGAAGGCCGCCCAGATGAAATTTTGTCGGTATTGCAGTCGGAAATACTGGCTCTCGTTGTTGATCTCAAGCCGCAGGCGGCGGCGGAAAAACTCAAATTCCGGAGAGCTCACGCGGTATGCAGTGCCGTCAATACGAAAATCCCATAATCCTGTTGCTGCATCCCCCTGGAATTCAACTGTGAAGATATCTGATTCCCCTTTGACCGTATAGCGGTGTTCTCCCTTTGATTTAGGAGAGGATCCGACTTTGGCGGTCATGGGTTTCAGTGATTCCCGCATCAGGTTATCACGGTTATGATAGACCATGGTGACGGCAATGACCATGGCCTCAAGCTGCTCGCGGGGCGGGGTCAGCCGGGATACCCCTTCATCGAAATGTTCCTCGATGAACCCGGTGGTCATCCGGCCTTCAATGAAGGCAGGGTGATTGAGAATGGCGTTGGCAAAATCAACATTGGTGATAACTCCTTCAACGTGATAGCGGTTCAAGGCCTGAACCAGGGATTTGCGGGCCTCCTCCCTCGTCTGACCCCAAGCGGCTACTTTGGCCAGCAGGGAGTCGTAAAAGACGCTGACAATGCTGCCGGCCTCAATGCCGCTGTCAAGCCGGACATTATCGCCGCGGAGTCTGGCGTATCTGGTGACCAGACCAGTCGAGGGCAGAAAGCTGCGGCATGGATCTTCGGCGCAGATCCGGGCCTCGATGGCCCAACCGTTCAGCTTCACTTCCTCCTGAGTGAGAGGCAGAGGTTCACCTGCTGCCACCCGTAATTGCAGTTCGACAAGGTCAAGGCCGGTTACCATTTCGGTGACCGGGTGTTCGACCTGCAGGCGAGTATTCATCTCCATGAAGAAAAAATCACCCCGCTGGTCGAGTATAAACTCCACGGTTCCAGCATTGGTATAACCAGACTCTGTCGCAAGGGAGCAGGCCATGTCACCCAGTTGCCGTCGCAGGACGGTGTCTACAGCCGGCGAGGGTGACTCTTCGATGACTTTTTGATAGCGTCTCTGGATGGAACACTCCCGCTCGCCCAGTGAGATCACCCGGCCGTGCTGGTCGGCCATGATCTGAACCTCGATATGACGGGGATTTTCGATAAAACGTTCGAGGAAGATACGGTCATCACCAAAGGCTTTGCGGGTTTCGTCCTGGGCCGCCTGGAGGGCGGATGCCAATTGATCTGGACTGTGAACAATACGCATGCCCCGGCCACCTCCACCGGCAGCCGGCTTGAACAGTATTGGATAGCCGATCTCTGCCGCCTTCTCGGTGATAACTCCCATGTCAGACAAGGCCTGGTTATATCCCGGAACGACCGGCACTCCGGCCCTGATCGCCATGTTTTTGGCGGCTATTTTATCGCCCATGGTGGCGACCACTTGTGCAGAGGGACCGATGAACACCAGACCTGCAGCAACCACCTCGGCTGCAAAACTTGCGCTCTCGGACAGAAACCCGTAGCCTGGGTGAATGGCTTGGCACTGATGTGCCAGGGCGGCCTCGATAAGTTTACTCTTGACCAGGTATGAGGCTGATGAAGCCGATGGGCCCAGATGCACGGCCTCGTCAGCTTCCCGGATGTGCAGAGAGCGGGAGTCAATGTCTGAATAGACGGCAACGGTCTTGATGCCGAGTTTTTTACAGGTTTGGATAATGCGGATGGCAATTTCACCGCGGTTGGCAATGAGAATTTTTTCAAACATAGTTGTCCTGTTTTTCTGGTTGGTTATTGACTCGTGCAGTCAGTTTGTCTCAACTTCAAAAATTGAACATTAAGGGAACCGTCCGAGTCGTTGAGCTTCTCGCGATCAGGTTATGATGACCATTGTGCTGGACAATTTTTGGTTACAATATAAATCCCTGAGAGGTTTTGTTCTCTGATTTTTCATTTTCTGCTATCAGGAAATCGATAATTTTTTTTGGCAAATTTTCAATATGTGGGTATGCACTTGACTCAAGCGCATACCATATGTTGTGTGGTCACCATTAGCCGAATATTGCAGCCTGGCTGGCTTTTCGCCCATGGATTTCTTGTATCGTTACGGGGGGCCGTACCTCAGCTGCCTGTTGAAGCAAACGGTAGAACAATTTTCCGCGGGAGCGTGATGTCCGACGGTTAAAGCGAAAGGTATATTCATCAAGGTAGTAATCCAAATGCACAGGCAGTACAGCCCCTTGATATGTTCC
>VMSP01000030.1 GCA_013792135.1 Desulfocapsa sp.
GACCAGATCGGAAAATCTTTTTATAAATTCTTTCATGAGCTGCCTCCTGTTGTATTGAAATTTGTGAGGATCTTTCATTATACAACAGTGGCGGCTCATATTGCTCGATCATTTGGGTTGCGGGCGGTTAGCCCGCTTTGGGCTTTTAAATGGTCGTTTGTGAAGTGGAAGTAAAAAATAGAGTCCCCCCTTTTGACATCTTATGGACTCCCATCTTACAGGAGTTTACCTGCGTTGTAGTCAAGTAAGAGTGCGGATCTTAATTCACCGTTTTCTCCTTGTACGTTGCAATTTATATAAATGGTGGAGCCATATTTAATCACTCCGTGATTGCTGTGGATATGGCCGAAAATATGATACTTGGGTTTGAGTGCGGCCACAGCGGCTGTGAGGTCCGAACAACCATGGGCGACGGGACCGTTTTGATCGAGAATGCCAGCCGGAGGAGTGTGAGTTACTAAAATATCGACATCAGGCGGGATCATATTCCATTTTTCTTTAAGCGCTTTTCCTCGCGGTAAGGCAAAAGCATCACACGCACGGTCGTTAAATAACGGCTGCCAAGGTGCTCCGTAGATTTTTATCCCGGAAATGACAACAAATTCATCCACAAGATATACCGCTTCCGATAGTTGAAGTTTGGCTTTTACCGGATCATGTGCAAGCCTGTGGTCGTGGTTGCCACCAACCACGATTTTATGCTTATGAGGCAGAGATCCTAGAAAATTATTAAAGTCCGAAACATCCCTTGCGGTTCTGCAATGGGTCATGTCACCAGCAAAAATTAAAATATCTGCGTCCGGAATGTTGATTTGCTCATGTAATGCATGGGTATCGCTGAATAATGCTATTTTCATTGTCTTGTAATCTGTTAACCTTAGGGTGCCTTGAAAAATGATCTTTTCGCCCCTTTATAGAAAACGATATCGTCTTTTAAGGCTCCTCGCTGTTTCGGGTGGGTAATGGTCAGGATGAATTTATCCTAACTCGCTTACAAAACAATATCGACAAGTTGCATTATATCCTGGACAACACCTCCCGCAACTGATAAAGATAAAAGGGGACAGATCTATTTTTCTTTCTTTGGTCTGCCCTGTCCCCGCAGTTCAATCCGCCGGCCTATTTTCTTTGAAATTTCTTGCTCAAACTTTCTGCTGCCCGTTAGCTGTCCCCGCTGGGTTGCCTCTCGTATCAAAACCAACTCACCATCCTGGATTGTTTCACTGAGCCATTGTTGATATTTTTTGGCTTGCTCTTCAGGGGTCTTGCCAAGACTCAGATAAAAAGGATCTGCGTCAAGCCATGATAGCTCTTTCTCCCCGGTCTTCTCCTGGCAACTTGACCATGGATATTGCCAAGGCTCTTCAACCATTCCGGCTCGCACAGGATTGAGTTCCACATATCGACAACAGGCAAGAAGGTATTCGTTGGCACTGATTGGGCTGGATTTAAAACGGCCTTCCCAGAGAGAACCGCTCCTGTTTTCCATTGTATTGATGTAGCGGGTTTGGCGACCGGCAATGCGTTTCATGAGAAGACTCAGGTTTTCAACCTGGGAGCCGGGGTCAATGACGAGGTGGACATGGTTTGTCATCAGGCAATATGAGTACACCTTGCAGCCAAGTTTTGATTTCCATTCCTGGAGAGTCTCCAGGTAATACCTGTAGTCGTCGTCCCTGGCAAACACGACCTGACGGTTGTGGCCGCGCTGGATGATATGATGTGGACAATCATTGATGATTAATCTGGCATGTCGAGGCATGAAGGAAGGCTATCACACACTGAAGTGGAAGTCAAAAATAGATCTGTCCCCTTTTTTTTGTCGTTAGTAGCGTGTCCTGGCCCTCCCTCTTTCTTGTAACTTATTGTACAGATAAGTTAGAAAAAGGGCTCGCCTTCAAGCATAGGATGACATCAGGCTGATTGCGAAGTGGCGCCACTCCATCATTCGTGATAGCCCATTACGTTATCGAAGAACCATATCTCTCCTTAAATTGTTTTTCTGCATCTGCGGTACCAATCAGGAGCAGCTCGTCATTCAATTCAAGAGGGCTGAACGGGTCCGGGTTGAGAATCAGCTTGCCCTCTCTGGTGATTGCGACCACGCTGCATCCGGTCTCCTCCCTGAGATGGTTTTCAGAGAGTGACTTGCCGGCGAGAGAGTTTTGCGCTGAGGCGCGAAAGATGCTGAGACCTTCCACGAGCATGAGTAGCTGCTCCTGGTTGATCAGATTGATAATACTGTTGGCAGCCATGGAGGCGTATGACATTACCAGATCAGCGCCTGCCCTGTGCAGTTTGGAAACCGTTCTTTCATTATTGGCCCTGCTGATTATCTGGACATCAGGGCGCAATTGGCGACAAAAGATGGTGAGATAGACATTCATGTCGTCGTTGTGGGTAGTGATGAGAACAGACCTCGCATTCATGATGCCGGCCTTGTGTAATGTGTCAAAATCAGCCGCATTTCCGTAGATGGAATTTCCCCTGTTTTTTGTCAGGACGCGATTTTTTTCCACTATGTTATAGGGAATATTCTGCTCCTCAAGGGCCTCTGCCGCTGCATTTCCTACCCTTCCTCCACCGAGAATCAGGGCTTTGGAGTCGCTGGAGAAGCTTGAACAACTAAAAGAAAAGAGCTTGTTGAATTTTTCAAGCTGTTCAGCAGAGCCGGCCAGCACAAGTACCGTGGAGGAGCTGATTTTTGTCTGCGGGTGTGCACTTTCAAAATGCCCCCTTTCCCATACCCCGACCACCGTTACGCCTGTTTTTTCCCGCAGTCTCGTCTTGGCAAGGGTTTTTCCCTCCAGGGATGTTCTCATTGCCGGTGCTTCGGCAATGAGAAGCTGGTCGCGCTGCCATAAGATATTGGCGCCCATGCTGCTCCCGAGTACTCTTCTTCCCAGGGACCTGCCCAGCATCTTGGTGAATTGAAATGTGTGCGTACTGCCTGCCGAATTCAGAATGTCGAAGGCATGGTCCTCATTGGCATTGGTGACGATGGGTATGTCCGGGCAAACATCCCTGATGGTAAAGGCTATGCTGGTATTGATCATATCATCATTAGTGGCGACGACCATGGCCGCCTGATGTACCCGCAGTCGGGTATAGGTCTCAGGGTCACCATAGTCGCCGAGGACTATTTCATATCCAGCGTCACGGAGCTCCAGGGCTTTTTGTAATTCGTCCACCAGGATGACATACTCGAAATTATAGGAAGCAAGTTTTTTTATGAGATTGATCGTGATGGGATCGAGCGTTGTTAAGATGATATGGTTTTTTGTGTCTTCCGGTAATTCTTTTGGTGTCCTTGTTTTGGCCTGTGCCTCGAGCCAGGGGGCGTAAAAGAATTGAATGAAGGTGAAGGGGAGCATGACGAGCAGGTAGACGATACCGGTCAAAAGGACAGCCATTGAAAATAACAGGCCGATATCTGTAGAAAAGGTGATGTCGCCAAAACCGAGCGTGGACATGACGGTAAGCGTCCAGTAGAACCCTGTAATCCAGCTGAATTCCTTGCCCTCGAGCTGCATCAGAGCATGGAAAAGAATACTGTATGTGGTGATGATGAAGAGCAGGATCACAAAGAATCTGAGCAGGAGAAAGGTATCTCGTTTCGCTTTCTTGTTGCGAGTGAAAAAGGCAAGTTGGGATGGTATATATTTCATGTCGGATGGGTGGTAAGAGTGATTTTTTTTGTAGAGGGCTAGAGAACGTTCATGTTTCTTGTATCGGCACTATTGCGATGGTCAAGCCTTCAAGAGTGGGTAAAATGAATGGGTAAAAGGGGACAGATCTATTTTCCATTCCTTGGTCTGCCTTGTCCCTGCTGAGTTGCCTCTCGTATCAAATTCCACTCGCCATCCGGGAATGTTTCGCTCAGCCATTGTTGATATTTTGGGGATTGCTCTTCAGGGGTCTTGATTGGGCTGGATTTAAAACGGCCTTCCCAGAGAGAACTGCTCCTGTTTTCTATTGTATTGATGTCGCGGGTTTGGCGGCCGGCAATGCGTTTCATGAGAAGAGTCAGGTTTTCAACCTGGGAGCCGGGGTCAATGACGAGGTGGACATGGTTTGTCATCAGGCAATATGCGTACACCTTGCAGCCAAGTTTTAATTTTTAGAATTGAGTTGTCCACATGCGGCTGATACATCATCGCCTTTAGCACTTCTTATTAACGTCGGAATTTTAAAAGTATCTAAAACTTCTTTAAACTTTTCAACTTGATCCAAATTCGGACGCTTATAATGTGATCCTGGGAATGAGTTAAAAGGAATCAAGTTAATATAAGCACTTTTACCAGCCAGTAGCGTTCCCAATTCTTTAGCATCATCTGGAGAATCATTAAAACCTTTTATCAGAATATATTCATAGGTAATAAATTGTTTTTTATGTAAAGGTATCTGGTCAATATAGGTCAATACTTCGTCCAGTGGATATTTTATATTAATGGGCATGAGTTCGTTTCTCTTTTCATTAAAGGGTGAATGAAGAGATAACGCAAGGTTTACTCCGGGAATTTCCCGGCTCCATCTTTTAAGTCCGGGAATATAACCAGCCGTTGAAATGGTGATTTTTTGAACACCAATTGAAGTTCCGTGTTTTGATAAAAATATTTCGCACGCTTTTTTGACGGCATCAAAATTATGTAAAGGTTCGCCTTGTCCCATAAAAACAATATTTAAAATTCTCTCTTCTCCAGGCCTGTTTTTAGCGAGCCAACGCCAAGCCTGGAGAAACTGGCCAACAATTTCACTGGTAGCCAGATTTCTGGTAAATCCTTGGGTTCCGGTAGAACAAAAAGAACAATTCATCGCACAGCCGACCTGTGAAGAAAGGCAAATGGAATATTTATTATGAAACGGAATAAGGACGGTTTCAATTGTGTGTTTGTCTTTAAGCTGAAAAAGAAATTTTACTGTTCGATCTTCTGACTCATGAACCGTATCGATTTCGGGGAGAGAAAAGTCGAAATTATTCTGAAAAAAGGCCAATGAACCTTTGGCAATTTTCTCATGGCATTGAGCATTTTCTTTTTTCTTATAATGCCAATTAAAAAGAATTGCCGCTGCTGAGTGGTTTAACTCATTCTGACTTAGAACCATTTCTAAATCAGAATGATTGAGATCGTAAAAGGATTGCTTCAAGAAATGTCTCTTTGTAATATCAGTATGTTACCAATACCCAATGGTTTGAGATATTGGCTGTTGATATCGCAATAGTTGGTTAGCATGGCCAGACCCCAACTGGCTTGGATTGTAGTTTTGTATCGTGTCGGGGAGGAAAACTGAAAGTGAACTCTATGATACCTGACTTAATATTGCTTTCTGGGGGCCTTGACCTTTTTTTTCTTGTCACCAGTGCCTGAATTCTTTTCAGAAAAGAGCCAGACTGGAAATGTGCGTCCTTTAATCTTGCCGTTCTTCAGATAAGAATACGCTTTTTTAACCATACTGCGCTCAATTGCAACATAGCTTTGCCGATCATAGATATCTATTTTACCAATATATTTACCTTCAATACCTGCTTCACCAGTGAGTGCTCCAAGAATATCGCCAGGCCGCATTTTGTCCTTTTTCCCGCCCTCTAAAACAATGGTGACATTTGGTGGGGTCAGTGTGACATCTTCAACCTTATTCAGCTTGTTAATATCATCAAATCTGCGCGTTGTATTGCGATAGTTTCCCATTGCAAATGCTTGATGGTCGGTAAAGAGGGTAATAGCCAAGCCCTCTTTACCCGCACGTCCTGTTCTGCCAATACGGTGGGTATACGTCTCTTCATCTTGGGGTATGTCGTAATTAACCACCATTTCAAGTTCTTTAATATCAAGCCCTCTAGCCGCCACATCTGTTGCCACCAGTACGGAACAACTTTTGTTAGCAAAGCGGACAAGAACATCGGTTCGTTGATACTGTTCCAGGTCGCCGTGAATAGCCAGGGCATCAATCCCGGCAGCAGATAAAGCATCAGCAACATCTTGTGTCTCTACTTTTGTATTGCAAAAAAACCAGGATATTTTGGGGCTTGTGATGGGCAATAGCCTTAATAAGCATTGAAGTCTTCTTGTCGTGGGCCACTTCGTAGAAGTATTCCGTAATCTTATTAGCTTGGCTAAAATCTGAGCTAGTCAAATACCGTAAAGGTGGGCAGTAATGGTGCCAATCGGGTGAGGGCGGGTTTTTCTCCAGAGGGGAAGAAATGGGGGTCTGGCCAAGCTAAATATTTAAAAACACAAAGAATCATTTTCTCATTCTAAAATTTTTCTCACTTATCATCACAACTTCACAACTTGAAATCTTTCAGATCTATGCCGCGTTGCTCAAGCTCTTCCAGAATGAGTTCCATCGTCCATCTGGAGGCATTCGCGACAACCGACGGGCATTTTTCAGTATGTCCTCCGGCATCTTCAAAGGCCTGTCTATCTTCAGCATTCCAGAAATCAAAGGTTCTTCCGAAGATCTCTCCGTGAATTTCTTTACAGATCGCTGCACCATAGGTATCAACAAATTTTTAGTACAGGACTTTTGCCATACGCGAAGAACATAGTTTTTCGTTGTCCTCAGTGCCAAAACCTGCACGTGAACGTCCAAAACAGGAGCTCATAATCATGACACCGCCGGATAATCCGCCACAGACCCCTTCGCATGTTCCCCCACAACCGCCAGCCAATCCACTGGCCGCTTTAAAAAGAGCATCATTTTTGAGACCAAGCGTATCTTGTACAGCAGCAATCGTACATTGTGCACAGCCGCGATATATTTGTTCGTACTTTAAACCAGTTTGAGCCGCTTGTTCGAGCAACTCTTGTTTTTGGATCATAATCAAATCATTCCTTTTAAGAAAAATCGGGTAGAGTAGGAAGCTGATTTACCAATCAACGCATGGGACTTTTGCTTGACGCCTCGCCGCTCGCGGCTACTACGTGTCAACCAGCATAATCGTCCTTCAGCTTCCCCTCATCAAACCGGACGTGCAGTTTTCCCGCA
>VMSP01000165.1 GCA_013792135.1 Desulfocapsa sp.
CAGATACCAGGTAACACTTAAAGGAGTCCGGTTGATAAACATAGTGAATGCATTTTGGGCTGCATCTACTGAAGATTTAATGAAAATTGCCGTTTAATTTTCTTGTTTTTTATCACAGAAGTTCAGGAGTAAGGTACTAAACGGGTTTTCAATGAGACTCTCATAACAACTCACCGATTCTTTGAGAATGTCTCCCCAGAAATCTATAACATCCATAAATCACTAGAGTTCCTTAACACATTTCCTCATGAGGGATATACCAGTCAGCCATCTTAATTGCAAAAGACTGACTGGTTGTAATAAAATCAATCAAAGGCATCCGCTGTTTTCCACTCTTTCCAAACCTTTCCTACAAGATCAATACCTGGCTTCAGGGTCTTTTTACCAGGACGCCATCCTGATGGTGTTGCCTCTCCACCTTTGGTTTCCCGCACCAGTTGAAAAGCTTGAAGTTGGCGAAATGTTTCATTAACATTGCGACCAACAGGTGGTGTCAATACTTCATAGCCCTGAACAACACCATCGGGATCAATGATAAAGCGACCGCGAGCCTCAACACCAACGTTTTCATCATAGACACCATACACAGTTCCAACCTTCCCGCCCGCATCTGAAAGCATTGGATAGGGCACTCCTCCCTTAACCATATGCTCCAACTCATGATCATTCCACATCTTGTGGACAAACATGGAATCTATGGACATGGAAAGTACTTCAGCGCCAAGCTTTTGAAATTCCGGGTATTTTTCAGCAACTGCTGAAATTTCTGTTGCTCAGACAAAGGTAAAATCGCCTGGATAAAAACAGAGCAATACCCACTTTCCAAGATATTCAGAAAGCTTCACATTCACAAACGCCCCTTTATAATAACCAGGAGCAATAAAATCAGGCGCCTTTTGTCCTACCTTAATCATTATCTGTTCTTCCTTTAAAATTTCATGTAATCGTGGAGTCTCATTTTTATTTTCCTCACCTACTGGACCGCCTGTTGGCCTGGCACATCCAACGGCTACTTCCTCTGCCATAAGTACCTCCTATCTTGATGGACGGAAAACAGGATACGGCCAATCCGCACCCATTTGTGTATTTACCCATTACATACAACAACCATGCCCATGTTCATGGGCATAGACAAAAAAATTTCCTAACATTTTTCTATTTCTCCCAACAGTCCGCCTTTTTTTCTCCTGAACTTCGTATTATTTTTAAAAATATCGAGTGATTCAGGATAATCTACAAGATAATGCAATCCACGAGATTCCTTCCTGAGTAATGCCGATTGAATTATTAATAGCGACACCAGGGCTATATTTCGTAACTCAATCATATTCGGAGTAACAAAATAATCTCTATAATGTTCTTCAATCTCTTGGAAGATCCCTTTAATATGCCTTTGGGCTAGCTGTAACCTTTTAACCGTCCTCACTATGCCCACATAATTCCACATAATACGCCTGATGAGATCCCAATTATGATGAATCAAAATTTCTTCATTCAATTTTTTAGCTCCGCCAGCCTGCCATGGTTCAATCTCCGGAAAGGGCCTTTGGGTTATTTCCGACCAATGATCAGCGCAATATTCATAGGCCCTTTCTGCAAAAACTACTGCTTCGAGCAAAGAGTTGCTTGCAAGACGATTTCCACCATGTAATCCCGTGCATGCGGTCTCCCCCAGCGCCAAAAGCCCATCAACAGATGTCCTTCCCCATGTATCCGTCTGCACGCCTCCGCACATATAATGAGCTGCCGGTACGACAGGAACAAGTTCACTAGTTATATCAATACCATACTCAAGGCATCGTGCATAAATCGTGGGAAAACGCTCTTTCACAAAGGCCTTGTCTTTATGGGTAATATCTAGAAATACACAGTCGACCCCACTTTCCTTCATTTCTTTATCCATAGCCCTGGCCACAGTATCCCTGGTGGCAAGATCCTTACGACTGTCATATTTTTCCATAAATGGCCGTCCTTCCCGATCTACAAGAATTGCTCCTTCTCCGCGTACGGCCTCGGATATTAAAAAATTCTTCGCCTTCGGATGATAAAGACAGGTTGGATGAAACTGCACAAACTCCATATTGGCCATCACCGCCCCGGCCCTGAACGCCATAGCCAACCCATCTCCTGTGGCAATATCAGGATTAGTCGTATACAGATACACCTTCCCCGTCCCCCCCGTACAGAGAATCGTAACCTTAGCCTGGTAGGTTTCAACATTTCCATCCTCAGTCAGTACATAGGCGCCGGCACAATATGGTCCTTTTTTTTCCGTTTCACTCCTTTCACCCACCATAAGCAGATCTATCGCTCTATGGTTTTCCAGAATTTGTATTTTTGGATTCTGTTTTACCTTAACCAACAAGGCACGCTCTATTTCCCTGCCCGTGAAATCATGCGCGTGCGCAACGCGTCTCTCGGAATGCCCTCCCTCCCGACCCAAGTCCAACCCTGATGAATCTCTGGCATCTTTCACAAAATCAACCCCCAGCAGCATCAACTCCCTTACCCTCTCCGGCCCATTACCCACAACAAGAGCAACGACATTTTCATCACACAATCCAGCTCCGCTTATAATTGTATCCTCGATATGATTCTTTTTTGAGTCATTGTCCGACAATACAGCTGCGATTCCCCCTTGAGCAAGGTTGGTCGCCGTGTCAATCTCATTCTTTTTGGTTACAATCACCACAGAACCCAACTGAGCGACGCGCAAAGCAAATGAGAGTCCAGCTATTCCACTACCAATAATCAAAAAATCACATTTCATAATCTAACCCGACCTTCCATATGTTTCACGTGAAACATTAATAAGAAAATTACAAGCGACATATCTTAATATGCCTCTACGCAATCCTCAGCAAGAAATGTTTAAAGAGGCTACCTCGGGCCGATTGAGACTTGATTGTAGCCGAAAGGTAGCTATTACTGAAGAACCCCATTGCTGGGAAATTCAGTAAATTCTGCTGAGAATTGCATACAGGCACTTATCTTAATGTATCGAATACAGTATCAAAAAGCAAACAAACAAAGAAGACAACAGCGCCAAAACACAAGTAGAAGACAAATCATGCAGTTTTCTATTGTTGGGGATTGGAAACTGGTATAAAAGTAGTACGTACAAACACACAAGTTCCCAAAAAAATTTAACAGGGTGGCGAAGATGGAACAAGCGAAAGAAGCCAAAATAATTGCAATCGCCAACCAAAAAGGGGGGGTGGGTAAAACTACCTCCGCAGTTAATTTAGCAGCAGCATTGGCCAAAAAAAGAAAAAAAGTGCTTCTCGTAGATTCTGACCCCCAAGGAAACGCCTCCAGCGGCCTGGGAATCCACACAAGCGCCCTCAAACAACATCTCTACCACAGTTATACCGGAGGAGTTCCCTTAACGGACGTACTGATAAAAACGAAAGTAACCAATCTTGTTGTCGCCCCCTCAAACATAGACCTGGTGGCTGCCGAGATAGAACTCATCTCCATGGAAAAGAGAGAATTTAATCTCAAAAAAATACTACAGACCGTTAGTAATCGTTTTGATTATATATTGATAGATTGCCCACCATCTCTGGGATTATTAACTATTAACGGACTAACGGCAGCACACTCGGTATTAATCCCCATGCAATGCGAATACTACGCAATGGAGGGCCTGGCACAACTTGTAAAAACCATCAGGTCCGTTAAAAAGGCCTTCAATGAAGAGCTTTTTATTGAGGGCCTCTTACTCACTATGTATGATAAACGCAATAAACTAACCTATCAAGTGGCCGAAGAAGTCGCTAAACACTTTGGCGATCAAGTATTCAAGACAGTTATCCCTAGAAACGTAAGACTCAGCGAATGTCCAAGTCACGGTCAAACCATTGTTGAATATGATATCCGCTCAAGTGGGGCAATAGCATATATGAACCTGGCTAGTGAATTTCTTAAACAACAGAGGCTTAATGTATGTCAGTAAAAAAAACTGGTTTAGGGCAGGGCGTTAGTCTCCTTTTTGCCCAGGAAGATGAAGAGGAAAAATATTTCGAGTGTGATATCGATAAAATCATTCCCAATAAACATCAACCAAGAAGCTATTTTGAAGAACAGGGACTAGAGGAGCTCACTCAATCAATCGAAGAGCATGGAGTCATCCAACCTCTTGTCGTGACCAATCAACATGACGGCTATTATCAATTAATCGCCGGAGAAAGACGTTTGAGAGCCTCTCAACGAGCAGGATTAAAAAAAGTCCCCGTTATTGTCCGAGCTGTTGAGAACGATGATTCCCTGTTAGAACTAGCGCTCATTGAAAATATTCAACGAAAAGACTTGAACGTCATTGAAGAAGCAGAGGCCTACAACAAACTTATAGAAAAATTTAACTACACCCAAGAACAAGCAGCGCAAAGGGTGGGGAAGAAACGATCAACAATAACCAACATACTGAGATTACTACAACTTCCAGGATACATCAAAAATGATTTGGAACAGGGCGCCCTCACTGAAGGACACGCTCGGGTTCTCTTAAGGATTCTTGATACTCCAATAGAGCTTCAAAACTTACGGGATCAAATTATTCAAAAAAATCTCTCCGTACGGCAAACCGAGAAAAGTATACGCAAAACAAAGGGGACAGGAAAACCGTCCATTTTGGCCAACCAAGCATCTCAGTCGGTTGAACTTTCTCAATCCTACTGTACTGCCCTGACAAATCAACTCACCAATGTATTACACTCAAAGGTTACAATCTCACAAAGTGGAAATCGCGGCAAGATTGAAATCGAATATTACTCACTGGACGACCTGGAAAGAGTCATAGAGCTGATCGCAGCAAGGCAGACAACAAACTGAAATAAAAGAACATAATGGCATTATTACAACTTACTATAATTCCAAAAGGGACCTCAACTCCAAATCTTGGCGACTATGTTCTAACAATCCAGAAACGGCTGACGGATTTGGGTGCAATATTTACGCTCAACGATATGGGGACCTTAATAGAGGGTGAGGCAACAGAACTTCTCAAGCTGGTCATCGCTCCCTATGAAAGCCCATTTGTTGAGGGAGTTGTACGGGTAGTAACTCAGATCACTATTGACGACAAAAGAGACAAAAAAGTGAAAATTGGTGATAAGACTCAATCAATTCTAAGCCGATATGTCTCACCGGAAACAAGCAACCATGACTAAAAAAAACTCCATACCAATCTACCGATTCATTCCGCTCATATTCTTCGTCATTCTTTTTCTAACTGGAATTGCACTGAACGAACCACAAAGAGTTTTGGAACAAGCATGGAATATCTGCCTGGAGTGCGTCGGAATAGGGTAGGTAGTAGAGCTTTCTATGATTGTAACTCTCTCTTTCTATAACTCTCTCTTTCTGACAGAGGAAAAATAACAGATCAGTCACAAGAAGTCCTCATCATGGTCATTTTTTATAATCTCATGGAAACTTTCAGAAAATTCATACAATTTATTTTCACACTGATAACGAATGGGTATCTCCTTTTTCCATGGACAAAAAACATCTATCAAGGACCATTAAAAGCACTTTGTTCACCAGGATTAAATTGTTACTCCTGTCCAGCATCAACCACATACTGTCCAATAGGGGCAATTCAGCAATTACTCCTTGGAATACGTTTTTCCATTGAAACAGGATCATATTATTTTGGTTCATATGTTTTTGGAACCATAGGGATAATCGCATCATTAACAGGAAGATTAACCTGCGGATGGCTTTGCCCGTTTGGATTTTTACAAGAACTCCTATACAAAATTTCTTCCTGGAAAAAAATTCAAATACCTCAATATCTAAGATATATAAAGTATTTAATGCTTATTTTCTTTGTTATCTTGCTTCCACTTATACTAACGGACCAATGGGGTATAGGCAAACCATGGTTCTGTAAGTTTGTTTGCCCAGCCGGTACTATTGAAGCAGGAATACCCATGCTCATTTTACAACCGGACCTCAGGGCAACTGTAGGATATCTTTTTTATAATAAACTTTTTTGGATGTTTTGCTTCCTTATCTGGAGTATCTTTTCAAGCCGTCCATTTTGCAAAACAACATGCCCTCTAGGTGCCTTTTACGGCATGTTTAATAAAATAAGCATACTCCAATTGCGCCTAAACAAAAAAAATTGCACTGATTGCGGTGCCTGCCTGCAGGTATGTCCCATGGATATTCAATTCAATAAAAACGTCAACAGTCCTGAATGCATACTTTGCATGCGCTGTATGACTGAAGCGTGTAAGTTTGAAGCCATATCAATACATTGCGCAGGACTACCCCTCTCAGTTCCACTTAAAAAAACAAGGGCACCAAAAATGGGTCTGTTACAATCTGACCAATCTTAAAAAATTATTCATTAATACAAAGACCTATAATCTCAACCTTACTGTAACAGTACAATGTTAACCAAAATAAAAACTATACTATATACAATAATTATTTTAGTTCTGGTGGTATCTACAACCTCTTTTGCGGAAATGAAAAGCACAAGTGGTGAAAAGGTAAGTCTACGGACAGGACCAGGTGAAAAATACAATGTAAAATGGGAGTTTGGGAATGGTTTTCCAGTAAAGATTCTTTCCAAAAAAGGAAAATGGACAAAGGTTCAAGACTTTGAAAATGACAGTGGATGGGTTTATACTTCCATGCTCAACAACAAGCCTCACATCATTGTTAAAGTGAACAAAGGTAAAAATAAAAAAATCAATATACGAAGTGGCCCTGGACCCAAATATTCCGTCGTGGGGAAGGCATATTACGGTGTCGTCTTTGAAAAAAAAGAACAGAAAAAAGGGTGGGTAAAAGTAAGGCATGAATCTGGACTAGAGGGATGGATTGAAAAATCTCTGGTTTGGGGGTTTTAGAAAAAAAATTCAATAAATCTTCTCTAAAAAACTGTCCAAAGTTATATGATCGAAAAAACAAAAACCCCTTTCAAGTTAATAACTTAAAAGGGGTTTCATGGCATTGGCGGAGAAGGAGGGATTCGAACCCTCGGTGGAGTTTAACCCCCACACTCGCTTAGCAGGCGAGCACCATCGGCCTCTCGGTCACCTCTCCAATGTAAAATGGCGGAGGAAGTAGGATTCGAACCCACGGTACTTTCGTACAACGGTTTTCAAGACCGCCGCCTTAAACCACTCGGCCATTCCTCCATCATTCTGAGCTCTTTTACCATCTGAACGAAAAACTGTCAACATCTGGCAGAATCATTACCTTACAAAAAAACAAATTTGTAATATCCTGTCGGAAAATATTGCATTTTCTGTTATAAACTAATTAAAATAAAGATCAGCAACCCATTGTATCTCCATATCCTCTACGATCAATAACAAGCTATTATTATGCTGGAGCCTAAAATAATTTCTGCGCACCTCCAGGACTTAACCTGCCTCTATGAAATAACCAAGGCACTTGCGACAGCACTCAACTTGAGTGATTGCCTGGAAAAAATCATGAAAACCCTGGCCGATCTAAAATCCATGGAAAATGGGACGATCACGATTATCAACCCTTTTACCGGAAAACTGGAGATAGAAGTGGCGCACGGACTCACTCCAGAAAGTAAAAAGCGGGGAAAATATGTACTTGGTGAAGGAATCACCGGAAGAGTTGTAGCCTCGGGAGAACCAATAATTGTACCACATATTGCCAATGAACCACTCTTCCTCAACAAAACAGGGGCAAGGGGAGAAGTTACCCATAAAAACAAATCGTTTCTCTGTGTCCCAATCAGAGATAAACAACAAATAATTGGTTCTCTAAGCGTTGACCGTATGTATAAAGAAGGCCTGAACCATCAGGCTGATGCAGATTTACGGTTTTTAATTGTCCTCAGTGGACTCATTGGCCAGACCACCAGAAGAATTCAGATCGTAAACCGGGAACAAGAAAAATTACGTTTAGAGAACCTGAAACTTAAACGTGAGCTTTCAGAAAAAAACAGAATCAATAATATTATTGGCAACTCAAACAAGATGCAAGAAGTGTATGATATGGTGCATCGAGTAGTCGATTCCAACGCCACCGTCCTCCTGCGCGGTGAATCCGGTACCGGAAAAACATTAGTTGCTAAATCCCTACATTATAATAGTCATCGGAAAAATAAATCATTTCTGGTTGTGAATTGTTCCGCACTTCCTGAAACACTTCTGGAAAGCGAACTGTTTGGACATGAAAAAGGGGCATTTACAGGGGCTACAGAGCGCAGGATTGGACGATTTGAACAAGCTGAAGGGGGAACTCTCTTCCTTGACGAAATTGGCGAAATAAGCCCATCTGTACAGGTAAAACTTCTTAATGTAGTCCAGGAAAGGAATTTTCAACGCTTGGGGTCAACACGCACCATACAATGCGATGTGCGGCTGGTTGCTGCCACTAACAAAGATCTGGAACGGGCAGTAAAGGAAGGAAGCTTTAGAGAGGATCTTTATTATCGCCTCAATGTCTTCCCGATTTATATGCCACCTCTACGAGAACGGCGTACCGATATACTCCTTCTGGCGGAGTATTTTTTAGAAAAATATTCACGCGAAAATATAAAAATTATTAAACGTATCTCTACCTCAGCAATAGATATGCTTATTCAGTATCACTGGCCAGGAAACGTGCGGGAACTACAGAACTGTATGGAAAGAGCTGTCCTTATCTGTGATGATGAATCTATAAAAAGCGTTCATCTGCCACCAACCCTGCAGACATCGGATTCAAGTCAATTAAACAACTTGTTATCACTGGCCGGATCTGTGGAAAATTTTGAAAAAGAGCTGATTATAGAAAGCCTAAAACACCACAATGGAAACCAAACCAAAACAGCTAAATCCCTAAATACAAGTTTGAGGATTATCAATTATAAGATTCATCAATATAATATCGACCCCAAAAAATTTAAAATTGTTAAAAAATGAACCTCTTTCTTCATATTTGTTGTGCTCCATGCACCACCTTTCCACTGGCCCAATTACGCCTGAAGGGGATAGCGGTATATGGATATTTCTATAATCCCAACATTCATCCATATCGTGAATTTAAAAAGCGAATCCAGGGTGTACAACAACTCGCTGAGATAAGCGATTTAAAAGTGGAGATCGATAACACGTATGGTCTTACAGAATATCTAAGAAAGGTTGTTTTTCATGAACAGCAACGATGCCCCCTCTGTTACGCTATGCGCCTTGAGGTCGTGGTTCAAAAAGCGAAAGAAAGGGAATATGAGGCCTTTTCAACCACACTCCTATACAGTAAATATCAGGACCATGAGCGCATTCGTAACATTGGTGAAAAGCTGGCAATACAATATGATATAGATTTTTACTATGAAGACTTCAGAGAAGGGTGGAAAGAGGGGATAGAACAAGCCATTGCCATGGATTTATATCGACAGTCATACTGTGGGTGTATATATAGTGAACAGGAGCGTTACGATAAAGCATTCAAAAAGTATGCTGAAAAAATAAAACTATAAAAAGAGAAGAGCACCATGACTACCATCCTGATTCTTGCCACAACCAATAAAAATAAGGTGAAAGAATTCAAAGAAATGCTTAAGGACTTTCCCATTGAAATTCGATCACTGGCCGACTTTGGTCCTCTGCCAGAGGCCATTGAGGATGGTGCAACATTTGATGAGAATGCCTACAAAAAAGCCATCTATACAGCCAGAATACTCGGTTTCCCCGCTATCGCCGATGATTCCGGATTGGCCGTGGAGGCTTTAAATGGAGCCCCAGGGGTTTATTCAGCAAGGTATGCCGGGGAAAACGCGACGGATGCGGAAAACGTTGATAAACTGCTGCACAAAATGCAAGGGATAAAGAATCGAAATGCCGCCTTTCACTGCGTACTTTCGATAGCAGTACCGTCTGGCCCGGCTTTGACCTACGAAGGAAGCTGTGAAGGTATTCTACTGGAGGAACGAAGAGGTGAAAGCGGTTTTGGTTATGATCCCATCTTCTATTTTGAGAATTTGGGAAAAACTTTTGCTGAATGCACAATGGAAGAAAAAAACAGAGTAAGTCATCGTGGAAAAGCGCTTGCAGATTTAAAAACAGAGTTTCCTCAGGTACTCAAATGGCTTACTCAACGATTATTAGAAGAAAAACCACCAAAACCAGATCATAGTGAATTTGAACACAATGATTGGTCAAAATAAGGGGCGTACAACAGAGTATCTATCACTCAATTTTTAATTCTCTCGTCAGGAGATCCATAACGGCAACTGAACAATCCTTATCTTTATACAGTATTTGATACACCTGTTCCAATATAGGCATATCAACATCAAGTCGCCTGGCAAGATCATAAACAGATTGAGTTGTTTTAACCCCTTCGGCCACCATTTCCATCTCATCAAGAATAGCAGACAATTTTTTCCCCTGACCCAGTTTAAGTCCCACTGTTCGATTACGACTCAAATCCCCGGTGCAGGTAAGCACAAGATCACCAAGTCCACTCAAGCCAAAAAAGGTGAGGGGATCCGCACCCATTTTTACTCCAAGTCTTTTTATTTCTGCTAGTCCCCTGGTAATAAGCGCCGCCCGACTGTTGAGTCCATAACCAATTCCATCACTAATCCCTGCGGCAATGGCTACTATATTTTTCAAGGCTGCACTTATCTCAAGTCCTATCACATCACTGCTGGCATAGACTCGAAACCGCTCTGTGCCAAAAATATGCTGTAATTGTTTGGCTTTTTCTATCTGCTTGCAACCAATTGTCACAGCTGTAGGCATACCTAAAGCCACTTCTTTCGCAAAAGAGGGTCCAGAAAGAACTGCAAGTGATATCTCTTTTTCACCTCTTGCTCCTAATATTTCGGTCATAACCTGAGTCATGGTCAGAAGGCTCTTATTTTCGATACCTTTTACTGCCGAAACGACGCAAGATCCTTCTTCAAGAAAAGGAGCAACCTCCTTAAATACCTTGCGAAACCCATGGGAAGGGACAACCATACAAACGGTTGTACATCCTTTTACGGCATCAGCCAGATCTTGGGTAGGTCGCAAAATATCAACAAATTGATATCCTGGAAGATATTTTTTATTTTCCCGATCCCGACTCAAGGTAGCCACATGGTCTGGATGATGGCCCCATAAGCTTGTCTGATAGCCTTTAGCAGATAAAATACCTGCAATGGCCGTACCCCAGGAACCAGCTCCGATTACTGCTATTTTTATATTGTTATTCATCTGTTGATTCGTTATCTGTTGATTCCTCGTCATCAGATTCATCGCGAGCCACGATATCCATAGCAACTACCTTTTCACCCTCTTCCAAATTTATCAGACGAACGCCTTGAGTTGTTCGGCCAATAATCCGCAAATTTTCAAGCGGCATTCGAATCATCTTTCCGGAATCAGCAATAAGAATAACCTCGCTCTCATTTTCAACCTGCATTGCGCCGATTACTGCACCATTACGCTCACTGGCCTTAATGGCAAAAATGCCCTTTCCGCCCCTTCGCTGAACACGATACTCATCAACCGGACTTCTTTTACCGTAACCATTTTCGGTCACCGTCAGAATAGAAGTCTCTGAGGAAATTACAATAGCGCCAACCAGAAAATCATTTTCTGCTAGATTAATTCCATTGACACCGGCAGCTGTACGCCCCATGGTACGAATATCTGACTCATGAAAACGAATGGATATGCCCTTGGAGGAGATAAGGAGAACGGTATCATCACCATTGAGGATATGGGCAGCTATAATCTCATCCCCTTCTTTGATGGTCAGAGCCCTTTTACCTCTTTTCAAAGGCTTACTGAACTCCTGGAGACTCGTTTTTTTCACCCGTCCGGATCGTGTAACCATCAGAATGGTTTTTTCTCCACCCTTGTCTGCTATATCGGAAATAGGCAGGATAGCTGCAACCTTCTCTCCTTCAGCCAACTCAAGAAGATTAACAATGGCCTTACCACGGGCCGTACGGCTTGCCATTGGAAGGTTATAAACCTTGCGCCAGAATATTTTTCCGTGATTGGTGAAAAAGAGGAAGGTATCCAACGTAGAGGCCACATACAGATTGGTGACAAAATCTTCATCAATATTAGTTACACCACGAACGCCTTTTCCACCCCTGTGCTGTGACCGGTACTGATTTACAGGATTCCGCTTTATATAACCTGAATGGGTAACGGTAACTGCCATATCCTCGGGTAAAATCATATCTTCAGGTAAGATCTCATCAACCGCATCAATAATCTCTGTTCGCCTCTCATCCCCATAAGTCTCTTTAATTTCCACGAACTCATCACGAATAATCTGCATGACCAGTGCTTCATCACCCAGTATCTTTACCAGCCTTTCTATTTCCAGAATGACCTCATTATAATCGCTTATGATCTTCTCTCGTTCCAAACCGGTAAGACGCTGCAGTCGCATCTCCAGTATCGATTGGGCCTGAATATCGGAAAATTCGAAACGTCTGATCAACTCCTCTTTGGCCTCCACGCCATTCTGGGAAGCGCGTATTAATTGCACAACCTCATCAAGGTTGGTAATGGCAATTTTGAGACCCTCCAACATATGGGCTCTCTCCTGGGCCTTATTCAGCTCAAAAGCTGTTCGTCGATAAACAATAGTTTTTCGATGAAGGACAAAGTGTTCCAATATCTGTTTAAGGTTCAAAACCTCTGGTCTGTTATTGACAATGGCCAGTAAAATGATGCCGAATGAACGCTGCAAGGGTGTCATTTTGTGGAGCTGATTAATGACAATCTCCGCTATCTCATCCTTTTTCAGTTCCAGGACTACACGCGTTCCGTGTCTGTCCGATTCATCACGGACTTCTGAAATAGAGGTTATCTTTTTCTCTTTTACAAGAATGGCAATTTTTTCAACAAGGGTTGCCTTATTCTGTTGATAAGGAATTTCTGTAATAATGATAGCTTCACGCTTCCCATCCTTCATCTTTTCAATATGGGTCAGGGAGCGCATCAAAACACTGCCACGGCCTGTTTCATAGGCCTCTCTTATACCTGACCGCCCACAGATAAGTGCCCCGGTGGGAAAATCAGGCCCGGTAATATGGGTAATTAACTCATGAACAGTAATATCGGGATTATCGATCAGGGCAAGTAATCCATCCATGACTTCGGTCAGATTATGCGGTGGAATATTGGTTGCCATACCAACAGCAATACCGGAAGAACCGTTTATCAGGAGCGTGGGTATTTTACTGGGCATAACAGAAGGTTCTGTCATGGAATTATCATAGGTCGGCACAAAATCAACCGTTTCCTTATCCAGATCAGCCACGATCTCCCTGTCTATCCTGGTCATCCTGGCCTCGGTATAACGCATAGCCGCAGGAGAATCACCATCCATGGAGCCAAAGTTTCCCTGACCGTCCACCAAAGGATAGCGCATGGAAAAATTCTGCGCCATGCGGACAATGGTATCATAGGCAGCGGTATCACCATGGGGATGATATTTACCGATGACATCACCGACAATACGCGCCGATTTCACATAAGGCCTGTTATAAAAAACTCCAAGTTCCCGCATGGCAAAAAGAGCCCGACGATGCACAGGTTTAAGCCCATCCCGTATATCCGGCAGGGCCCTGCCTATAATGACACTCATCGCATAAGCAAGATAGGATTTTTGCATCTCCTTTTCGATGGATATGGTCGGGTATTTCTCTTTATTTTTTTCTTCCGTATTCATAAAAATTCTATTTATTAAACATTGATGGATTCACAACAAATGCTAATTTGATTTGTCATCATCAGGGAATGAATTATAATTTGTAATTCATTCCATTAAAAATGGTGAATATTTTAAATATCCAGAGAGGTTACCTCCAGGGCATGGCTCTGGATGAATTCTCTCCTTGGTTCCACTTTATCTCCCATAAGGGTGGTAAACATATCATCAGCCTGTTCCGCATCGTTGATAGTTACCTGCACAAGAACTCTATTTTCCGGGTTCATGGTGGTATCCCAGAGTTGCTCTGGATTCATTTCTCCAAGACCCTTATAACGCTGAAGATGACTTCCTTTAAATGTTTCACTGCGGACAGTTTGCAGCATTTCACTCCAGTCCTTCGCGTGAATACCCTTATCCTGACCGGTGGTCGATTTCCTGACAATGGTAAACGTTCTCTTTAGATAGTCCCGGACAGAGGGAAATAATTCAAGTGCATGTCTGTACTCATTAATAAGAGGGATATTGGGTCCCAGGGTTATAAAAATATGGGCCTTTCCTCTTATGGCAATATCTACCTCATAACATGTTGGTCGCCATCGACAGGAGCGAATGGGACCAATGATAAGGTCTTTGCTGGAAAGTTGATCAACAAGACCTTTTAAAAAAGATTTATCAGCAAATTGATCTGCCGAATGCACATCCTTTTCAAGGAGAAAATAGAGCATATCTTCCCATATATTCATCCTGTCAAGATAGGTAACTATTTTTTGATAAACTGACAATTTCCGTAGTTTTTCTACAAGGACATCGCCGACCAACTCCTTATCCTCTGTTCCATCTGTATGAATCTCAATTATTTGGCTTGCTTCCATGAAAAGATGACTATTTAAATCTTCATCTTCCAAAAAATATTTTTCTTTTTTCCCTTTCCCCAGTCTGTATAACGGTGGTTGCCCTATATAGACATAACCACCTTCCACAAGCGGCAGCATCTGCCGATAGAAAAACGTGAGAAGAAGGGTACGGATATGAGCACCATCTACATCCGCATCGGTCATAATTATAACTTTGTGATAACGTAATTTTTCCACATCAAATTCATCTTTGCCAATTCCGCAACCCAGGGCGCCAATAAGATTTTTTATTTCCTCACTGCTTAAAATTCGGTCAAAACGGGCCTTTTCCACATTCATAATTTTACCGCGCAGAGGAAGAATAGCCTGAACAGATCTATCCCTTCCCTGTTTTGCTGAACCGCCTGCAGAATCACCCTCTACAATGAAAATTTCCCGTTTACTTGGCTCTTTCTCCTGACATTCTGCTAGTTTTCCGGCCATAAGCAGACTGGTAGACCCTTTTTTCCTAGACAGGTCTCGAGCCCTTTTAGCTGCTTCTCTGGCCCGTGACGCTTCAACGACTTTGATGAGTATTTTTTTGGCTTCTTGAGGATTTTGTTCAAGAAATATAGTTAATTTTTCCGAGCAGACAGATTCGACAATTGATTTTACCTCGGAATTTCCCAATTTAGTTTTGGTCTGCCCTTCAAATTGGGGATCGGGTACACGAACAGAGATGACACAGGTAAGACCTTCACGCATATCATCCCCGTTCATTTTTTCTTTCAAACTTTTGGGAATAATATCGTCACTGGCATATCTATTTATACATTTAGTGAGAGCGGCCCGAAATCCTGCTACATGTGTTCCACCTTCCCGTGTATTGATATTATTTACAAAAGAAAAAAGTCTCTCGGTATACCCATCAAAATATTGAAAGGCCAACTCAACCTGAACCATATCTTTTTCGCCAAAAACATAAATGGGTTCAGGGGTTATGGGAGTTCTTTTTCTATTCAGATATTCAACATACGATTTTATACCCCCTTCGGCATAAAAAGTGTCTTCAGCACCTGATCTTTCATCTTTTATATCAATACGAATTTCTTTATTTAGATAGGACAATTCCCGTAGTCTGTTATTGATCGTTTCATAATCATAGACTGTTGTTTCGGTGAATATTTCAGGATCTGGTTTAAAGGTAATGCGTGTTCCTGTTGTCGTACTTTCTCCTATTACTTCCAGTTCGCCAACTTTTGCTCCATATTGGTACGACTGTCTGTATATTTTGCCATTCCTTTTTATTTCAGCGCTGGCTTTGATAGACAATGCATTAACAACCGAAACACCAACACCATGTAACCCACCGGAAACCTTATAGGATGAATGATCAAATTTTCCCCCGGCATGGAGTGTGGTCATTACCAGTTCCAAGGCTGACATTTTTTCAGTTGGATGCATATCAACGGGTATGCCCCGGCCGTTATCTTCAACAGATATAGAATTATCTTCATGAATTTTTACATGGATATTGGTACAATATCCAGCCAAAGCCTCATCTATACTATTGTCAACCACTTCCCATATAAGATGATGAAGTCCTGACTCAGCTGTATTTCCAATATACATGGATGGTCTTTTGCGAACTGCTTCTAAACCATCCAGAACTTTTATCTGTTCCGCACCGTATGCTTTATTTTCTTCTGTCACTCTGTACCCTTTTGTTCAATTAAAATAAAAATATCCATTCATGAAGTATGAATGGATATTTTTAATAGTAACAATAGTTTATATTTTTATAGTTGCATGGGCATAATGATACTTAGAAAACCTTCATCAAAATCTGATTTCAAAAGACATGGACTGTTGTTTGAATTTATATAAGCATCTACTGTTTCACATTCCATCACTTGTAATGTTTCTATAAAAAAACGACAATTAAAACCAAGAGTGAGATTTTCTCCATTATAGATAATAGATTGCTCATCTTTTGCATTTCCTATATCCGCATTTTGCGAAGATAATATCATTATATCATCCATTATTTCTAATTGAATAGTGTGATATATATCTTCTGTAAATAAGTTTATTCTTTTTAAAGATTCTAAAAAGGGAACTCTGTTTATTTTAATTTTATTTTGAAGTTGTACTGCATCTATAATAGCTCGGTATGGAGGAAATTCTCCTTGTTTTAAACGGATAACCATGATGGCATTATCATCTTTCACTACCAATTGTTTTTCTTCAAAAGAAATTTGTACATTATCACGATTTTCACAAAACTTTTTAAGTTCTTGAATTCCTTTTTTAGGAATAAGAGTCATCTTATTCAGAGTGAGATTATCTACATCTGCTGCAACATCTTTTTCCATAATAGAAAGACGATGACCATCAGATGAAATCATTCGTATATAATATCTGTCATTCTTTTTTTCTTTTTCAAAGAGAACACTGGTTAAGACATAATTATTTTCCTGTTCATTAGCTATTGAATAAATAATTTTATCAATAATTTCTGAAAAAACATGGGCTTCAAAATTTACAAATGTTTCTTCATTAAAAGAAGGAAATTCAGGAAATTCATTACTGGGCATTCCTGCAAGATTATAAGTACTCAGTCCAGCATGGATAATAACCCAACTGTTCTCTGTTTCTTCTATACTTATAGATGAAGAACCAGATTCTCTGACTATTTCAAAAATTTTTTTACTGGGAAGAGTTATACTTCCAGAATTTTTTATTTCTGCTGGAATTTTAATTTTTAAACCAACTTCAAGATCGGTGGCTGTTAGATATAAAATATCATTATCTGTTTCAATAAGGATATTAGAAATAATAGCCAATGTACCTCTTTTATTGGTTAAATTTTGAAGGGCATTCAATCCTTCCAGAAAAACATTTTTTGAAATATTAAAATTTAGAGCCATATAAAAATAACCTTTATTTTTTATTTGTTTTATTATTGTTATTAATGAGGTTTATTTGTTTATACTTATCGTAACATTTGGATATGAAAGACAAAACAATAAACAAATAAAAGTACATTAAATTTGTTTATTGTTAAAATAAAGTTTTCAACACATTATTAAACGAGTTTTCCAGTAAGTATTCACTTTCTTCTGTTTAAAATTTATTAAAAAGAAAAATAACAATTTGATATATTTAACTTTTTAAGAATAATTCAAACAGGTAAAATATACAATAAAATAATGGTTTTTTCCAGTGATTTTATTAAATAAAAACAGTTTAAGTCAGAGACTTTATGCTATTTTTTCGTCATCTCTGGATAAAGAAGTGTTTCCTGGGGCTGCCGTGGGAATTTCACAGTGGAATGGAAAAAAATATTGTCATTTTTATTATTATTATGGTCTGGCTCAATCATTTCCTATAAAAATTAAACTTAGCCGAAAAATATTTTTTGATCTGGCCTCATTAACCAAAGCTTTAGCTACAGTTCCGGCATTATTATCGTTGATGGAAGATGGAAAAATCTCTTGGTCTTCAACGTTGACGGAAATTTTTGGAAATATAATTAGAGAAGATAAAAAAAATATAAGTATAAAGCAGTTAATGTCGCATTCTTCAGGTTTACCAGCCCATAAGGAGTATTTTAAAAAATTATTAAAAGTGAATGAGAGTGAACGAAAAAAATGGTTATTTACTTCGATAATAGCAGAAAAATTAATATATTTTCCAGGAAAAGATTTTATTTATAGTGATCTGGGTTTTATGTTATTGGGATTTATTATAGAAAAAATATCAGGAAAAAACTTAGAGGATTATATACAAGAAAAAATATATAGACCACTTAACCTCCATCATACTCTTTTTTATGGCGAAAAAGGTACTATAGAGAAACAAAAGTATGCGGCGACGGGAATATGTCCATGGACCGGCAAAATGCTGTCAGGGATGGTCCATGATGATAATTGTCGAGTCATGGGAGGGGTAGCTGGTCACGCAGGACTTTTTGGAAGCATAGACGGTGTTGTACAATGGTGTGACCAGCTCCTTTCTCAAATACAAGGAAGAACGAGACATCCATTTTTTGGAAATGAAATATTAAGACAGGCTATTAAAAAAGTGGGTGAATCATCCTGGACATCCGGTTTTGATACTCCATCCATAAAAGGATCAAGCAGTGGTAGATTTTTTTCCCCATTAAGTGTCGGTCACTTGGGTTACACTGGCACATCTTTTTGGATTGATCCGCAAAAAGACCTTATTGTTGTACTCTTAACTAATAGAGTTCATTCCAGCGCTAAAAATAATGAGTTAATCAGGAAATTCAGACCACTTTTTCATGACACTGTTATGGGTTGTCTGCAAAGAGAAAATAATAAAAAAACCCCTGAATCATGAATTCATAATTCAGGGGTTTTTTTATTATGCTGTAAAGCTAAAATTTTATAAAATTACCACCAACATACAGTCTTATCAGCAGCAATAATTTTAGCTACGAGCGTATCATAGTCAGGGGATTCCACATTAAGATCAAATTCATCTGCTTCACGATCTCTGTTTAGAATTCCAACCAGTGTCTTCACATTATCATTAGGCTCTGAACGATATACTTGTAAAATTTTCATTGCACATAACTCCTTTAATTATTCAGCTATTCAGCACAGGCAGGTGGTGGCTCATTGGTTTGTTTAGGCAGACCGTAAGGAATGATAAAATCAGCATCCCGCATGGCCTCACCCAGCTCTTCCAGAGAAATTTCATCAATCAGTTTGTCACCTTCTTCATCCACGCAATTATCAGGAGCAGGGGCACCGCAGGAATAAACCTGACCTTCCATATCCTTAACCCAGGCGATATTCTCAGTCATATAGGTAGAAAAAGAAGGAAATTCTCCATTCATGATAACTGGAAAGGCATAATGATTTTCTACAGCTAAACCCAGACCAGAGCGAACACCATCACCATACATACGGTTAGCGATCAGAAAATATACTTTTAATGATTCCATTCTGTTTTACTCCTTATAGAACGATGTACTTGCCGCACTCGTCAAGCAGAGCGCCATGAAAAGCCTGAGTTCTCATCTGTTTAGCAGATAATCCAGCAGGAATATCTGCTGCTGAATCATATCCTTCGCATGTGTAGCTATCAGCACAGATGGCTATATTATCTTCACCGCATTTTTCAGCCAATGCCTTAAATCTGGAATCTTTGGTGAGATGAATTGATTTGTAGGTGAAAAAAACCATAGGTGTTTTTCCTGCCTTTTCAGCAGCATTAGCAATACCTACAACGTGCCGCATATTTTGCGGAGAGGTTACAAAAATAGCAAATTTGTTTGGATCTGCAGCCATTGGCTTTATCCTCCGTTAGAGAAAAATACGAAAATGGGAAAAATCAACCTTTTTTAACAAAGAAGCTGATATAGCCAGACTGCTCTTTCTCGCCCAGGTATTCATGTCCTCCACGGGCACACCAACCTGGAATATCGTTACGTGAACCAGGATCAGTACCGTCGATTTGTAAAATCTGACCAGATGCAATCTTGCCAATCTCTTTTTTAGTACGAAGAAGGGGCATTGGACAACTTAATCCTTTTGTGTCAAGTGTAGCTGCTATTGCCAGTCCTTCTGGGGCAACCTTGATGTCACTCATTTAATTTTCCTCCAAAAAAATAATGTAATTAGGTATAAATTTTTTTTATACCAGAAATAAAAATACATATTCAGATGTTGAATCTAAACCTGAATAATGAATAAATCAACCCTTGTGACCTATACTTTAGCAAAGAATATCTGTCAAGGGCAAAATGAATGACTATTCACGGTGTGTTTTAACTGTAATGCATTGTATTTATATATTATTTATATAAATACAATGCATAAATGCCGGCCTCGTTTATCTCTTAGATGCTTGACAAAACTTGTCTTCGAGGGTAAAGAAAATTTTGTTTATTCTGTAAAAAGGTTTTTAGCATTTTTTTGATTAAAAAAAGGGGGGGACATGAGTGAGGAAAGTGTAATGGGTCGTAAGGTCAAAGAGCTTTATAAAACCCTGTGTCAGTCAGAGTGGAATGCCACGGTAACCGGTGTTCTGGTCGCTTTTTTATCCGTGATAATTATGGCGTGGTGGAGGCCCTGGGGTGCTGTTGGTGCCATTAGAAACTGGGGTGACTGGATTATGTACGGAATAACCAGTCTTGTTGGATCCAGCGCTGGTATTTTCAGTTATTATGGAGAGGCCCCTAAATCAGTTTTTATGGATTCCGGTTCTGTTATTGGTATTTGTTTTGTAGTAGGCGCCTTTATTTCTGCTTGCCTTGGTAAAGATTTTGCCTTTCGAATTCCTCCCTATAGAGAGATGGTTAAGGCTGTCATTGCCGGAATACTCATGGGGATTGGGGCAACACTGGCTGGTGGTTGTAATGTTGGTGGCTTCTATAATGCTATAGGTAATCTTTCGGCACATGGTTTTGCCATGTGGATAGGTCTAGTGGCAGGAGTTCTTTTGGGTTTGAAACTGCTTTATGTAGAAATGGAATATATTACCTGGGGTGATGGTGGTTCTGCAACAATTGAGTTGCCCAGTTCACTTATTTATCTGCTTGGTATTTCTGCTCTGTTTGGTATTTTTTGGTGGGCATACAGTTATGCCGGACATATTGAGAATGGTTATATGGTCTCTTTGAGTGGGGTTATCGTGATTGCTGCCGCCTTGGGATATACCATGCAGCGTGGTCGCTGGTGTATGGTTCAGGGGTTTCGGGAGCCACACATGACTGGAAATAGTACTCTTGCAAAATCCGTGGCCCTTTCTATCCTCCTTGTTGCCATAGGTGCGGCTGTTCTGAAATATTCTGTTCCGATGCGGGCTGAGGGTGTTGCAGCTCTTGATCCTGCTAATTATGTGCGTGGAACCTTTGGTTGGGGTGGGGTTGTTGGTGGTTTTATCTTTGGTCTTGGCGCTATGCTTGCTGGTGGATGTGGTACTGGAACTTTGTGGCGGGTAGGGGAGGGACAGGTAAAGTTAATAATGGTTGTTCCTTTTTTCGCTATTTCCAATTCGATCATGACAGCATGGTTTAAGGCCAATGATTTTGAGGGTAAAGGTCTTCTTGGTTCCAAAGTATATCTGCCAGAAGTTATGGGATATGGTGGCACTTTATTTTTTATAGCTGCTATTATGGGGATCTGGTATCTGGTGGTGACCTGGAATGAAGACACCAATAAACTGATACTGCCTATGTGATGTTGTTATTATAAATAGCCATCTAAGTCGCAACTCCTGTGAATACAGTGGTTGCGACTTTTTTTTTTAAAAAAGGCATAGCTTTGGACGTTTCTTCTTTTTTACGAAAAAAATTTCTTCTTGCCCGGGATGGTTTACATATTCGGGATCGTCGGTCCATGAGTTGTGCTATTGCTCAAAAAATTCTTCTCCTTGAAGAGCTTATAAACAGGGACACGATTTTCATTTATGTTGATTTTCGCTCTGAGGTCGAAACCACTCTCCTTATTGCTGAGCTTATACGGCGGGGTAAACGGGTGGTGGTTCCGGTCACTTTGGTCAAGGAGAAGAGGTTGCTTCCTGTGGAGATTCGGGATTTGGAAAAAGATCTTGTGCCAGGCTATTGTTCCATACCAGAACCACGAATGGAGCTCAGAAAGAGTAACCTTGTGCCCGGCAATGAGGTAGAAACCATTATTTTGCCCGGTTCTGTTTTTGATGAGCGGGGTGGTAGATTGGGGTATGGTGGCGGATTTTATGACCGGTTCATGGCATATGAGGCACCCCGGGCTAAACGAATTGGTTTGGCTTTTGAGCTGCAGATGGTTGACAGATTGTCCTTACAGGCTCATGATGAAATGCTTGATCTGATTGTTACCGAAAAAAGAATTATTCAAGGAATACGATAAAAAAGTGTGACAGAAGGAGAGATATGCGCAAAACAGCAGTATTCAGAGATTCTCTTTTTTTAGATCATGATCCCGGCTTTGATCATCCAGAATCACCCAAGCGTTTAAAGGGAATTTATAAGCTCCTTGATGATGATGCAGTCTTACGCAACTGTTTCCTTGAACCTGAATTTCAGTCGGCTTCCCATAAGCTTATCGGTTTAAACCATTCAGATGCCCTTATTGAGCGGGTTTCTGAGACCGCCGGTAAAATATTTGATGCTCTTGATCCGGATACAAAAACCTCACCGGATTCTTATGCTGCCGCCTGTCTTGCTGTGGGTGCTTTGATCAAAGGGGTTGATCTGTTAATGGCGGGTGATATTGATAATGGTTTTGCCCTGGTGCGTCCACCCGGTCATCATGCAGAACACAATAAGTCAATGGGCTTTTGTCTCTTTAATAATGTGGCTATTGCCGCCCATTATGCCTTAGAGACCCTTGGTCTGGAAAGGGTGATGATTGTGGACTGGGACCTGCATCATGGAAATGGAACCCAGCATTCTTTTTATGAGAGTGAAAAAGTTCTTTATATCTCTACCCATCAATACCCCTTTTATCCTGGTACCGGATCTCTCAAGGAGAGTGGTCGGGGGAAAGGAGAGGGTTTTACGGTAAATGTGCCATTGCCCGGGTATCAGAGAGATGTGGATTATGCCACTATTTTTAATGATCTGGTCCTTCCCGTTGGTCACGAATATAAACCTCAACTTATTCTCGTCTCCGCAGGATTTGATATTTACAAAGGAGACCCCCTTGGGGCCATGGAGGTGTCAGCACAAGGATTTGCCTATATGACCAGAACCCTTGTCCAGTTGGCTGAAGATGTCTGCAGTGGGCGGTTGCTGGTAACTCTGGAGGGTGGATATAATCTTGATGGGCAGCGGAATGGTATCCTGGCGGTTTTGGGTGAGTTGTATGGTCAGGCTCTTGATACTGGTTATCCGACTAATCTGGATGATGATACTGCCAATCGTTTGAGCCGGGAAAAATCATTGCATCCGGCTATTCTCCAAGCATGGGATGTTGCAAAAAAATATTGGAAAATGTAAGCTCTTTTTCAATCTTGTTGTTTCTTGAATTTTAGTCGCTCCAGCACCGTCCGTGGCCATCGAAAAGGAAAAAGGTTTGGAAGGAAAAAAAGCAAAAATATTACTCGCGGATGATGATGTTACCGTTCGCAGTACCGTCACTACGGTATTGGAGATGTTTGGTCATACGGTCATAACGGTTGCTGATGGTGTGGATCTTGTTGCTATTGTTGATGATTCCTATGATGTGATCATCCTGGATATCAATATGCCGAACATGGGTGGTTTTGAAACAATCAAGGTATTAAACTCCCGTCAGTATGATATCCCGGTCCTCTTTCTTACCGGTGCCGGTTCCATGGAATATGTGATGCAGGCGATTAATCTTGGTGGGTATGATTTTTTAACTAAACCCATTGAAGACCTTGATATTTTTAATGTAAAGATTCGGCGGGCCATAGAAAAAAGATCATTTATTCTTCGGGAAAGGCAATATAAAAACAACCTGGAACGGGATGTCCAAAGCAAAACCCAGGAACTGGAGGAGAGCAATAGACTTTTACTTAGTTATAGCCATAGTCTGGAGAACGCAACAGTTCAGTTGATGAGCAGTCTCCAGAATGCAATGGAAGAGAAGGATTTCTATACTGCCGGCCATACCATGCGCGTGACTGAGTATGCGTTGATGCTCGGCATTGCCATGGATTTACCGGAAAAAGAATTGGTAGTGTTACGGAGAGCAGCCCAGTTTCACGATATTGGCAAACTGGTGATAGATCTTTCCTGTATTCAGAAACCTGGGAAGTTAAGCGACGAAGAGTGGATACTTATCAAAAAGCATCCGGTTGTTGGTGCTAATATTATTAAACCGCTGGGATTCATGGAGCGGGAACATTTTATTATCAGACATCACCATGAGAGGTTAGATGGAAAGGGGTATCCGGACGGTTTGATGGGGGATGATCTGGATAAGTTGACCAAAATTCTTACTGTTGTCGATGGGTATGATGCTATGACTTCCAAGCGCAATTACCGTCGAAATTTAAATATGGAAGAGGCTCTTTGTGAACTGCAACTGTGTTCTGGATCTCAGTATGATGGGGAAACGGTGGATGTTTTTTCCCGTGCTGTTCAGGATTTTGTGTTAACATTCGATGTTTCATTGTAACTCTGATTTGAAGGTTTATAGGGAATGAAGATAACAAAAGAAGAAGTCGAGAAGGTGGCGCATTTGGCCCGGTTACATCTTAGTGCAGAGGAACTGGAAACCATGACCACTCAGCTGGATACTATCCTTTCTTATGTAGCGAAACTCGATGAGCTTGATACCACCGGGGTGCAGGCAATGACCCATGCCTTTTCCGAATCCAATGCCTTTCGTGAAGACAAGGTGACTGATTCGCTGGCCAGGGAAGATGCCTTGGCCAATGGGCCTTGCCAGAATGGAGAGGCGTTTGTTGTCCCAAGGGTTATTTAGGTGCCGTTGCTACACAAGTCAGGATTGTTAGTATACAGAGCAGAGTGTTTATTTTTTGAGGTATGAATGAATCCTTATGAGTTGACCATAGCCGAGGCAACAAAGCAGTTGGCTGCAGGAAGCCTTTCGTCCCGTGAATTGACCCAAAGTTGCCTTGAACGCATTGAGGCAGTTGATATAAAGGTGAAGGCCTTTCTGGTTGTTAATGCTGAACAGGCCTTGCTTCAGGCTGATGAGGCGGACAAAATTCTGGCTTGTGGTGAGGCGAAACCGTTATGTGGTATTCCACTTTCCTTAAAAGATCTCCTTTGCACCAAAGGGGTGGTTACCACCTGTGGATCCAGGATGCTGGAAAATTTTATTCCCCCCTACGACGCAACGGTTGTTGAAAAGCTGAAAGGGCAGGGAGCTGTACTCCTTGGTAAGGTCGCCATGGATGAATTTGCCATGGGCTCCACCTCGGAGAGTTGTGCCTTTCGAGTCCCTGAAAATCCATGGAAACTTGGATTTGTGAGTGGAGGTTCCTCCGGTGGTTCTGCGGCTTCTGTGGCGGCCCTGGAGTGTCCAGCTTCTCTTGGCTCAGATACTGGTGGCTCCATTCGCCAACCCGCCTCTCTCTGCGGTATTGTGGGGATGAAACCAACGTATGGTCTGGTTTCCCGCTATGGTCTGGTGGCCTTTGCCTCTTCCCTGGATCAGATTGGCCCTCTGACTCGTGATGTCACCGATTGCGCCTTGATGATGAATGCGATCAGTGGCTATGACGCAAAGGATTCCACATCGGTCAGACAGGAGACACCTGATTTTACGGCGTCCATTATCGAGGGGGTGCAGGGGATGCGAGTGGGGGTCCCTCGTGAATATTTTGGTGAGGGACTGGACCCGGAGGTGAAGGCGGTTGTGACCCATGGCATTGAGGTGCTGAGGGATGCAGGGGCGGAGATTGTGGAGGTGTCGCTGCCGCGCACAGATTATTGTGTGGCCGTTTATTATCTCATTGCCACGGCTGAGGCCAGCTCCAATCTGGCTCGATACGATGGTGTTTCCTATGGTTTTCGAGACCAAGAGGTTCACTCACTCATGGAGATGTACAAAGAGACCCGTTCCCATGGGTTTGGCGCAGAAGTGAAACGTCGGATCCTTATTGGGACCTATGCCCTGTCTGCCGGCTATTATGATGCCTATTACAAAAAGGCCTCACAGGTCCGGACTCTGATCCTGAATGATTTTAATCGTGCCTTTGAGCAGTGTGATGTTTTGATTTCACCCGTTGTCCCCACTCCAGCCTGGAAGATAGGGGAGAAGGCCGATAATCCGCTGGCCATGTATCTTTCGGATGTGTTGACCATCTCTGCCAATCTTGCCGGAATCCCAGGTATCTCGGTGCCCGGTGGTTTCAGCCGGGATGGGTTGCCAATCGGTATCCAACTCCAGGGGGCTCATTTCAGGGAGGACTCATTGTTCAAGGTTGCCTATAATCTGGAACGAGGTTTGAAGCTGCTGCCACAACGGCCGGGGATTACGTAAAGGCTTTGAATAATAAGTGCTTGATTAAGGGCCTAGTTTGTATCGTGTTTTTAAATTTTAGGGTGAAGAGGTAGTGATGAAGATCCAAGTGCCTGATAATATTGCATCCATAATTCCATACCCACCAGGTAAACCCTTGGAGGAACTGGAAAGGGAGTATGGGGTCAGGAATTCCATCAAGATGGCCTCCAATGAAAATCCATGGGGGCCTTCACCCAAGGCAATCCAGGCCATCCGCGGGGCACTTGAAAATCTGCATCGTTATCCGGACGGGTCTGGGTATTATCTGGTTCATGCCCTGTCCGAAAAACTTGGGTTTTCAGCTGAAGAGATTGTGCTCGGCAATGGTTCTAATGAGATTATCGAGATGCTGGTCAAGGCTTATGTCCAGAATGGTGACGAGGTTATTACCAGCCACCCCTCATTTCTCATGTATCAGAAGATTATCCAGGTCCGTGGTGGGGTGAATATCGTCATCCCTTTGGCGAGAATGCATCACGATTTGGATACGATTCTGGCGGTTATCACTGACAAGACACGCCTCATTTTTCTTGATAATCCCAACAATCCCACTGCTAATCCGATAAAACCTACGGATCTCTATACCTTTATCAGTGCGGTTCCGGAATCGGTTCTGGTGGTGCTTGATGAGGCTTATGTCGATTTTATGGATAGTGAGCTGCAGGTCGATATCTTTTCTCTGATTCGTAACAGCAAAGGTCGGTGCGGGGTAGTGTCTTTGCGTACTTTTTCCAAGGCATACGGCTTGGCAGGATTACGCATCGGCTATGGTCTCATGCCGTCCCAAGTGGCAGTGAATCTCCATAAAGTGCGGCAGCCTTTTAATGTGAATCAACTTGCCCAGATTGGAGCCCTTGCTGCCTTGGAGGATGAGGAATTTTATCAGCAAACCTTGCGGCGTACCCGTGAGGGGTTGAACTATCTGCAGGATGAAGTAGAGAAACTTGGCTGTAAAAGTTATCCGTCGCAGACCAATTTTTTTCTCATTGATGTGAAGGGTGATGCAACGGTATTGTATGAAGCCATGCTTCACAAAGGGGTTATTGTCCGTTCCATGAAACCCTATGGGTATACCGATATGGTGCGTATCACAGTGGGTAATGAAGAGGAAAACAATCGCTTCCTGGCGGCACTCTCTGCCTGTCTGCTTGAGCTTTCCTATGTCTGAGAAGCGTGAGATTGTTACTATCGATGGACCCTCCGGTGTGGGAAAGTCTACGATCAGTCGGAGAGTGGCTGCCGCTCTTGGATATACCTATCTGGATACTGGGGCCATGTATCGGGCGGTGGCTCACAGTCTCCAGCAGTTGCAGATAGATCTGAGCGATGAACAGGTAGTGAGTTCCACCCTTGCTGCTCTGGATTTACAATTGTTGCCGGCAGCAAAGGAAGATGGGGATGTAGGGGTTGTGGTCAATGGGCAGGATGTGAGCAATGCTATTCGTACCTCTGAAATGGGGATGCTGGCTTCACAGGTCTCAGCGATTCCGGTGGTCAGAAAAAGGTTGACTGAGATGCAGCAGGCTATCGGTCAAGCGGGGAAAATCGTTGCCGAAGGAAGAGATACGGGCACTGTCGTTTTCCCTGATGCCTGCTGGAAATTTTTTCTTGAAGCTGATCCTGAAGAACGGGCTCGCAGACGAAAGGCGCAGCTGCGAGCTGCCGGGCAGGAGGTTGATGCAGAGGAGTTGCTGGCAATGATTGTCAAGCGTGACCGTGATGATCAGGAGCGGACATTGGCTCCTTTGCAAAAGGCAGAAGATGCGATAGTCATTGATACCACCTCTATTGATATTCAAGAGGTGTGTAGAAAGATGCTGGAGTTTGTGCAGAGCAAAAAGACTTCCTGAAAAAAGAGATTAAAACAAAGCATAAAAAAAGGGGGCCAATACCGAAAGGTATTGGCCCCCTTTTTTTGTTCAAGACGGAAAAAGATTATTCAATCACAAAGTCATCACGTCTATTGCTTTCATAACTTGATTCATCCTGTCCTTCAAAGAGTGGTCTTTCTTCGCCATAACTGACTGTACGGATTCGTGCGGCGTTAACACCAAGATCAACCATATACTGTTTGGCATTGATGGCACGTCGTTCCCCCAGAGCCAGATTGTACTCATTGGTGCCCCGTTCATCACAGTTACCCTCAACGACGATGGACTCTGATGAGGATTTCATGTACTCTGCATTGGCCACCAGATTCTGGGTCATGTCCTGACGAATATTTGATTGGTCAAAATTAAAATAGATGGGTTGAAACTGGGCAGAAGAACGACCATGTTGGCGTTTATATTCATCACTTTGTTCGTCCTGGCCAAAACTGCCGTTTTGCTGACTGTTGGTGTCATCCAGAGTACCCTCTGTGGCGCTGGAATCTGGATAATTAATATTGCTGCCCCCGGAGAGATCTTCCCCGGATTTTGGGGAGGTTATCTCTTTTTTGCTGCAACCTCCGGCAACAAGGGTGACTGAGCCAATCAGAGTCAGAAAGAGAAGGGTTTGCAAGGTCTTATTTTTCATGATTTTCACGCTGAGAAAGTGGAGAGTTAAATTGTTGTTAGTCAAATCAATACATAATTAAAGCAAGAGATTACAAATTTTATCCGAACTCTACTATACCTTGAATATGGAAGACGTCAAGGTAATTTGGAGAAAGACCTGCGATTTTCATAAAAGTCTTGCTCCAGGCCTTGAATCATGGTAAGTGATTGACTTTTAAGGGATAGAATAAGGTCTTTATTGATCATACAGGAGGAGGGGTAATAATGAAAAAAATTGTAATGATGTTGTTGGTGATAGCTTCTATGGTCAATAGTGCATGGGCTCAAAAGGAGGTTGTGTTTGCAGTTGATGCTACTTGGCCGCCCATGGAATTTGTTGATGCTGAAAAAAATATTATTGGATACTCGATCGATTATATGAAGGCGGCTGGCGAGGCTGCCGGTTTTAAGCCTGTTTTTAAAAATGTGGCCTGGGATGGCATCTTTGCGGGATTGGCTACCGGGAAATATGATGCCGTCTGTTCTTCAGTGTCTATCACCGATGAGCGTAAAAAAGCCATGGATTTTTCTGCTCCTTATTTCAAGGTTCGTCAGGCATTGATTGTTTCCAAAAAATCTCAGGTGAAAAGTCTTGCTGAGTTGAAAGGACAGAAAGTTGGTGGTCAGATTGGTACCACTGGGTATTTTGCCATCAAGGCTGCTGATGGGGTTGAGGCCAAGTCCTATGATGAGGTGGGCCTGGCCATAGAGGATCTGAATGTGGGACGTCTTGCCGCAGTGGTCTGTGATGATCCTGTCGCTGCCAATTATGCCTTGAATCAGTACAAGGATACCCTGAAGATTGCTGCTATTATTGAGACCGGAGCTGTTGAAAGTTACGGGATTGCTGTAAACAAAGGGAATCAGGAAACGCTGGATCTTGTCAATAAGGGAATTGCAGCAGTCATTGCCAGTGGCAAAGATAAAGAGTTGCAACAGAAGTGGATTGGTCAGTAGGGTAGAGTTGGTAATTGCGCTGGAGTGTTGATCCGGGTGGATTTTGAAGAAGAGTCCACCCGGATTTTTTATTTATAGAATCCCGATTAAATATGAGTGAAAAGCAGGTAATTATTGATGTTGGCGATGGGGCAGCGATCCCTCGTCCTGAAGATAAAGGGCTCCTTTCCGCTTGGTGGCTTTCATTCCTGGGTACTTTGGCGGTACTGGCTTATCTGCTGATCTTCCACCCTGACCCCTATCTCAGGCTCCTCAAATTTTTACCTGATGGGATCATTGTGACCTTTCAAGTCACAATTGCCTCTATCTGTCTGGCGCTTTTGCTTGGCCTGTTGGCCGGATTGGGTCGGATATCAAGAAACAGGATCGTCAATCTTGTGGCCTCAACCTATGTGGAGATTATTCGCGGTATTCCATTGCTGGTGCAGCTCTTTTATATCTACTTTGCCTTGGGCCGTATTGTGCGGGTCCCGGATATGGTGGCAGCAATCATTGCCTTGGGCTTCTGTTATGGTGCCTATATGGGGGAGGTATTCAGGGCCGGGATCATGTCCATAGATCATGGTCAGACCGAGGCTTCACTCTCTCTTGGTTTTAATCGTTCCCAGACCATGCGTTATGTGATTCTTCCCCAGGCCTGGCGGACAATCCTGCCCCCGGTGGGCAACGAGTTTATCGCCCTGCTCAAGGATACCTCGCTGGTCTCCATCATTGCAGTATCTGATATTCTGCGCCGTGGGCGGGAGTTTGCCTCTGAGTCGTTTCTCTACTTCGAGACCTATACGCTGATCGCCATTATTTATCTGCTGATCACCCTTGTCCTTTCTAAGATTCTCAGTAACGTGGAACAGAGGCTCAGCCATTATGAACGTCGTTGATCCCATTATTCAAATAGAGCATGTTAATACCTTTTTTGGCTCTTTTCAGGCCCTGACCGATGTGTCTCTTACTGTGCAGCCAGGGGAAAAGGTGGTGGTTATCGGGCCGTCCGGTTCCGGGAAATCTACCTTGCTGCGTACTATCAATCGGCTGGAAAAAATCAGCTCTGGTTCCATTGTTGTCGATGGGCATGCGCTTGATGACCCATCCCAGGATATCAACAAGATCAGGGAAGAAGTGGGCATGGTTTTTCAGAGTTTCAATCTTTTCAGGCACATGACCGTTCTCAAAAACCTGACTCTTGCCCCTGTCAAGCTGAAAAAGCAGCAAAAATCCCAGGCTGAAAAGCATGCCATGGAGCTTCTGGCCAAAGTGGGTGTTGCTGATAAGGCCTCCAGTTACCCGGTCCAGCTTTCCGGTGGGCAGCAGCAGCGGGTGGCTATTGCCAGGGCTCTGGCAATGAATCCAGCCATTATGCTTTTTGATGAACCTACTTCCGCCCTTGATCCGGAGATGATTGGTGAAGTGTTGGATGTCATGGTGACCCTTGCCCGGGAAGGGATGACCATGGTGGTGGTGACGCACGAGATGGGATTTGCCAGAGAGGTGGCCGATAAGGTGGTATTCATGGATGGGGGCAGGATTCTGGAAATCGCTCCTCCTGGCACCTTTTTTGACTATCCGGTGCATGAGAGAACGCGCACATTTTTAAAACAAATACTTTAGGCGACTATGGATATCACCTTTACTACGCCCGCCCTGCTCTTTCCTGCCGTGACCTTTCTCCTGATCGCCTATACCAATCGTTTTTTGGCCCTTGGCTCGCGGATCCGTAACCTGCATGATCGCTACTTGGTAAACCCGGATGAGATGTTGCTGTGTCAGATCAAAAGTATGCGGCGTCGGGTGATATTGATAAGGAATATGCAGGCTTGTGGGGTGGCTGGACTTTTCTGCTGTGTGATCTGCATGCTCTTTCTCTTTTCAGGTCTACAGCTTGCCGGCAAGATTACCTTTGTGATCAGTTTATGTCTGATGCTTACCTCCCTGGCCATCTCGTTCCGGGAAATCCTGCTCTCTGTTGAGGCGTTGAATCTTGAGTTACGCTCCATGGAAAGCAAGGGAAAGGTGGGTGGCAAGGGCAATCTGTAGGGGATTGTTTATAATTATCCTGGCCAGAATGCAGGAGTTATATTGGGGAGACTTTTCTCAATTGTCTCTTCATAATAGATTGTCATGCCACGGGCCAGATAATTAGCCAACGCAGCTGGGTGGTCGAGACTGCAGGTATTGACTGTTACTCTTTGTTGTCCTTCTTTTCCGGCAATGGTCAGCGCTTCAAGAAGTATTGTTTTACCAAGACCACATCCTGAAAATTGTTTCAGGATACCAAAATAGGCTATTTCTGTTGTCTCCGCTTCTCTCTGTTCCAACTCAAAATAACCACAGGGGGCACCATGCTGCCAAGCACCCCAGGTCTGCAGGTTGTCCCGCTCTACATAGTTTTGCCATTCCTTTTCCGACCAGTTGAGTTTATCGATCCAGAACCATTCTCCCCCCACGGCCCGGTACATAAAATAGTTAAAGGCCGGGCAAGGAATCGTGAGTTGTTTGATATGTAACCCTTCAATATCAACACTCATTCCTTGAGGATTCTGTCCGCGCTTGAGTTCCAGATAGGAGATGGTGACGCTTTTTCGTTCCATGTGCGTTAAAATATGGTAAAATAAATTAATTTGACTTCTCGTTGGAAACAATGACTGATATTATGATAGATAAAAGAATATAAGGTTTTTTCATAGGGAAAAGAGTGATTATGCACAGAATATATCTTGTTTTTGTTTTTGTTCTGATCGTTTGTTCTCCACCGGCATTTGCGGTTGATGGTGATTCTGTATCAGCACTGCCGACGCTGTGGACAGCCCGTCAAGCCGTGCAATTCGCCTTGACCCATAGTCCGGACAGTCAGGTGGCGTTACAGAGAATAGAAGCATCCAAGGCCATGCTTGATCAGGTCAAGGCTAGTTATTATCCACAGATTGGTCTCAATGCCGAATATGGGCAGACCAATAATCCCATGTATTCTTTCGGTAATATCCTCAATCAGGGGCAGTTTGATCAGTCCATTGATTTTAATGATCCCGGCCGTACTGACGATCTGAACCTGCGGGCAGTTCTGCAATATCGCTTTTATAATGGCGGGCGTGATCAAGCTGGAATAGAGGCAGCAGAGGCCGGAGTTGCTGTATCGGAGATGCAGCAACTGGCAGTATCTGCCCAGCTGAGTTTTGAGGTAGTGCGCACCTTTAATACTATTGCCCAGTCAATGGAGATGCTGGAAGCGCACCAGGCATCAATCAAGGCGATCGGGGCCTCTTTGGTCGTTGCCCGAGCGCGTTTTGAGGCTGGCGATCTGCTGAAGGCTGATCTGCTTAACATTGAGGTGCAGGAGTCCATGGCCAAGGAGAATCTGATTCTGGCAGAGCATAGTCTTGAGCTTGCCCGCAAGGCCTTTCTGAATCTTCTGGGGCTGCGTGAGGGCCAGGTACGTATTGATATCGTCCTGGAGCGTGACCAGGAACTTCCGGAAGATCGGGGCTACATGAAACGTCCTGAAATCAAAGGAATTGAAGGTCAGATTCAGGCGGCCGAGGCAGAGTTGCGTGTGGCCTTGGGGGGACGCTATCCCACGGTCGATGGTCTGGCCCATTATCAGTATGATAATGGTTTTGTCTTGAATGGTTCCGGAGACTCCTGGATGGGGGGGGTACGGGTGAATTATCCCTTATTTACAGGGGGGAAAACAGAGGCCGATATTGCCAATGCCCGGGCTCGACTTGCCGGATTAGTGGCGTCAAAGAAGAAGCTGGAACTAGCCTTGGATTTTGAGGTGAAGCAGGCTGGACTTGCCTACAGGCAAGCGGAACAGCGCCTGCATGTTACGGACAAGATGTTTGAACAGGCCCAGGAAAGTGCCCGTTTGAGCCGGGTTCGTTTTAAGGAGGGCGTGATTCTCTCCTCTGACCTTATGGATGTTGAAACACGGTTGACCGAGGCCCGGGTTCGGCAAACTGCTGCCAGAACGGCCATTCGTGTAGCGGTTGCCGATTTGCGCCGGGCCATAGGGCTGTCGCAGTTTTAGGAGTCGTAATAAAAGAGCTGTTTCTTTATGGATTATTTCTTATGGCTTCTGATAATATAAAATTATATCTTTTTTGTTTTAATAAGTAGAGAGGGAATGGCCGGTGATGAGACAAAGAAAACAGTTGATTGGATATCTATTACTGGCAGGGATTGTGCTCCTTTCAAGCTGTAAAGGGGGCCATGAAGGTAAGTCAGCCCCTGAACTTCCTGTAGTGCAGGTGAGTGTGCAGGAGGTTGTGGAGGAGAACGTCAGATCTCAGATTGAGCTGGTGGGAACGGTACAGGCGGTTGAAAGTGCCTCTATTGCCTCCAGGGTGAGCGGGCAGATTATCCAGTTGCCGGTGGTACTCGGGTCACTGGTGCAGAAGGGTGACCTTCTGGTCAAGATAAGCGCCGGGGAGATATCGGCTCAGGTTCTCCAGAACCAGGCTCGGGTTGAACAGGCCAGGAGAAATCTTGCAAGAGAGGAGAGGTTGCAGAAGCAAGGAGCTTCAACTCTTGAGACTGTTAAGTCCCTGCGGGAGCAGGCCCGGATCGCTGAAGCCGCCTATGAAGAGGCAAAATCAATGCTTCAGTATGCGACCATCTCTGCCCCGTTTGATGGGACTATAACACGGAAGATTGCAAGTGTTGGTGATCTGGCGTCACCTGGTGTTGTCTTGCTGGAATTGGAAAATGGAAAGGTGTTTCAGGTGGTGGCTCAGGTGCCTGAAGGGCTGATTCTCAAGGTGCGCAAGGGAGATATCCTACCGGTCTTTATTCCAGCCGCCGGGACAACCTTGAACGGAGAGGTGGCAGAGGTGGCTCCGGCGGCTGACCCGTTCTCTCGTACTGCACCGGTGAAGATTAATATTGTAGCTGGAGTGGATCTCAGGTCTGGGCAGTTTGCCAGGGTGACTTTGGCCGGATCGGATGAGAAAGCTTTGTTGATCAGCGAGAAAGCGGTTCAGTCTTTTGGACAGATGGAGCGAGTTTTTCTTGTGGAAGATAAGAATATTGCCCGTCTGCGTCTGGTACGGACAGGTGCGCACTATAACGGGCAGGTTGAAATCCTGGCAGGCCTGGTGTCTGGCGATCGGGTGGTTGTGACTGGAGTAGAACAGCTGCAGGATGGGCAGCCTGTGGATGTGAAACTACACACCATGGAAGTCCCAGTGTCGCGTGAACCAGGGATGGTGCAGGAGCGACCATGAGCAGCAACAATCTTGATAAACCTGGTTTTGCCGGCCGGATAGCCGCAATCTTTGTCAACTCGCGGTTAACTCCTGTTGGTATCCTGGCTTCTTTATTACTGGGCCTGATTGCCATTGTCATGCTTCCCAGGGAGGAAGAACCGCAGATCAAGGTCCCCATGATTGATGTCATGGTCTCCATGCCGGGGGCCACCCCGAAAGAGGTGGAAGAGCGGCTTTCCGTTCCCATGGAAAAGCTGCTTTATGAACTGCCAGGGGTGGAATATATCTACTCTACCTCCATGGCTGGTCAGTCTATGCTGGTGGTGCGTTTTTATGTTGGCGCGGATCTGGAAAGTTCCATTGTCCGCCTGAACCAGAAATTGGCCACCAATTTTGACCGTATCCCGCACGGAGTTTCTTTTCCGCTTATTAAGCCGCATATCATTGATGATGTGCCCATTCTGGCCCTGACCTTTCACAGTAAGAGCTATGACCATTATACCCTGCGCCGGATGGCGGCCCAGGTGAATGATGCGATCAAGAGTGTCCATAAGGTAGCGGAAACCACCCTGATTGGCGGGACCAGGCGGCAGGTCAGGGTCCTTTTTGATCCTCTACTCCTGGCTGCCCGCAATCTGACGGTGACCGAGTTGGTGCCGAAGATCCAGCAGGCCAACCGGCAGGATTATTCCGGCCGACTGGAGACTCAAAATCAGGAGATCCTGTTGCAGACCGGGAAATTCTTGAGTAGCGCTAAGGAGATTGGCCGACTGGTGGTGGGTATTTTTGAAGGCAGTCCCGTCTATCTAGATGAAGTGGCCCAGATCCTTGATGGCCCTGAAGAGCCTGATAATTACGTCCTTTTTGGTGAGGCTGGTGGTCATGGCCAGGAGGCCGCGGTGACACTCTCTATAGCCAAACGTCCCGGGGCCAATGCCGTGAGCGTGGTGGAGGAGGTGATGCGCAAGGTCGAGAGCCTGAAAGGCACCTTGATCCCGGCTGATATTGAGGTAACGGTGACCCGGGATTATGGGGCTACCGCTGCTGAGAAGTCCAATGAGTTGCTGCTCCATATGGGGATTGCGGTCTTTGGCGTGGCCCTGCTCATCCTCTTTTTTCTGGGCTGGCGTGAATCAACGATCGTCATGCTGGCCATTCCCTCCACCCTGGCCCTGACTCTGCTCGTTTTTTATCTCTATGGATATACCTTAAACCGCATCACCCTCTTCGCCTTGATTTTTTCTATCGGGATTTTGGTGGATGACGCCATTGTGGTGGTGGAAAATATTGTCCGCCACATGCGTTTGCCTGCCAGTCGTGACCGATCGCTTGTTGATGTGGCGGTGGAAGCGGTAATTGAGGTGGGCAATCCCACGATCCTGGCCACCTGGGCGGTTATTGCCGCCATTCTGCCCATGGCCTTTGTGGGCGGGCTAATGGGCCCCTATATGCGGCCTATTCCCATTGGATCGTCGGCGGCAATGATCTTTTCGCTGATCATTGCCTTTACCGTTACTCCCTGGGCCGCTACCCATATTCTGAAAAAGAAATGCAGTCCCAGTGAGTGTGCTGTCGATGATGGTCATACCGAAGATCATGCCCCGGATGATTGGTTTACCAAACTTTATCACCGCATCATGGATCCACTGCTGGCGAGTGCTTCCTGGCGTCTACTCTTTTTTGCGGTTATTATCTCTCTCTTGCTTGCGACCTGCTCCATGGTCTATTTTGGTTTGGTCAAGGTGAAGATGCTGCCTTTTGACAACAAGAGTGAATTTCAGGTGATTCTCAATATGCCCGAGGGCTCGACTCTGGAGCAAACCAGTCGAGTGGCACTCGAAATGGCCGAGGTGATCAAGAAAGATCCGGCCGTGATCAATTATCAGGTCTATGCAGGAACGGCCTCGCCTTATAACTTTAATGGCCTTGTTCGCCACTATTTCATGCGCAGTGGCCCGACGGTGGCCGATATTCAGGTGAACCTGCGGTCCAAGCATGAGCGGGATGTACAGAGCCATGCTATTGCTGTGCGGGTGCGTCCGGAGCTTGCAGTTATTGCCAAAAAATATGGAGCAGCGGTGGCCGTTGCCGAGGTGCCGCCCGGCCCACCTGTGCTTCAGACTCTGGTGGCTGAAATCTATGGCCCGACAGATGCTGATCGGGTGCGGCTGGCAGAAGCAGTCAAAGGGATCTTTGAGAGCTCCGAGGGTGTGGTGGATGTGGACTGGTACCGGGAGACCGAGCGTAAGCGGCTGGTGCTGACCGTCGATAAGGAAAAGGCTGCCTTAAACGGTATCACCGAGGACGAAATAACTCGGACGGTGCATCTGGCTGTGCAGGGGAAGTCCATTGACCTCTTTCATCAGCCTGCTGATAAGGAAGAGATCAATATGGTGCTGGAGCTGCCGCGTGCACTCAGGGCACGCGTGGATGGCCTCCTGAATATTTCCCTGCGCTCCTCCTTGAATTCGCAGGCGCCGTTGGTGCCCCTCAGGGAACTGGTACGGGTGAGCAATATGGCGGTTGATCAGCCCATTTACCGCAAAAATCTCAAGCCGGTGATCTATGTCACCGGTGATGTCGCCGGAACCGTTGAGAGTCCGGTCTATGCCATTTTTGAGATGAACAAGAAACTGGCTGCGCTCAAGGGAGGAGAGTATGGTGGACTTCAGGACAAGGTACAGGTTTATAATCTGAGTCAACCCTTTTCCGACGCTGAACCCTCCATGAAATGGGACGGAGAGTGGCATATTACCCTAGAGGTCTTTCGTGACCTGGGGCTGGCCTTCTGCGTGGTCATGATCCTCATCTATATGCTGATGGTTGGCTGGTTCAAAGATTATATTACACCTCTGGTGGTCATGGCGGCCATCCCCTTTTCTCTGATCGGCATCCTGCCGGCTCATTGGGGCTTCGGTGCCTTTTTCACCGCCACCTCTATGATCGGTTTTATGGCCGGCGCCGGCATTGTGGTCCGTAACTCCATCATACTGGTGGATTTTATCGAGCTGCGGATCAGTCATGGCCTGCCTCTGGCTGAGGCGGTTGTAGAGGCAGGGGCCATTCGTTTTCGGCCTATGCTGCTCACCGCCTTGGCGGTAGTGGTGGGTGCCTCGGTGATCCTGGCCGATCCGATCTTCCAGGGTCTTGCCATTTCGCTTATGTTTGGTGAGATCGCCTCACTCTTGATTAGCCGTATGGCGGTGCCGGTACTCTATTTTATGCTGAAAAATAAAAAGAAGGCGCACGCTTAACACTTACGGGGACAGATAAAGCAGTTTTGAATGTGTCTTATCTGTCCCCTCTTTCATCCTCGTAGAAGGGCATGGTTCTCATGCCTGCCCTTTTGTGCCTTCCTGCCTGTTTTACCTTGTATTCATTATGAAATCAAAAAATTACACCCTGATTGCCACCTGTGCCGCCGGTCTGGAAGAGCTTGTCTTTGAGGAGATTGCCTCCTTTGGCGGTCGGGAGATCGTCCGGGCCAGGGGGGCTCTCACCTGGCAGGGGGATCTGGACAGCGCTTATCGGGCCTGTCTCTGGTCCCGTTTCGCCTCGCGCGTCCTTCTGCAGCTGGCCGAGTTCCCCGCCGCCGATGATACCGAGCTCTATGATCAGTGTGGTGCCATCAACTGGCAGGAGCACATGGATAACAGCTCGACCTTTGCTATTGACTGCGCCCTGAGCAATTCCGCCATCACCCACAGCCAATATGCCGCCCTCCGGGTCAAAGACGCGCTGGTTGATCAGTTTCGAGATCGGAGCGGCGAGCGTCCTTCGGTTCAGGTTGAACGGCCGGATCTGCAGATCAGGCTTCACATCCATGATGATGTGGCCAGCCTGGCCCTTGATCTCTCAGGTGAGAGCCTGCATCGTCGTGGCTACAGGGTGGCAAGAACTATTGCCCCCTTGAAGGAAAGCCTGGCCGCAGCCATTGTGGCCCTGGCTGGTTGGAACAGGGATATTGGCGTCGATACCATGTTTCTTGATCCCATGTGTGGTTCCGGTACCCTGCTCATTGAGGCGGCTCTGCTCTATGGCGATTCCGCACCTGGTCTCTGGCGCAGCTATTTTGGTTTCATGGGCTGGAAGGGTCATGATGAAGCTCTCTGGGCCCAGCTTGTTGACGAGGCGGTACAGCGGGAAGAGGTCGGGCTCGATCGGCCGTGGCCGGTGATTCTTGGCTATGATGCCGATCCGGTGGTGGTGGCCGCGGCCCGCCAGAATATTGAAAAGGCGGGGCTCCAGGAGAAGATCAGGGTCAGACAGGGCCAGCTTGCCAATCTGAAACGACCGGCAGCCAAAGGGCTTCTTGTCTGTAATCCGCCCTATGGCGAGCGTCTGAATGAGGTGGATGAGGCGGTCCAGCTCTATCGGGCCTTGGGGCGTGTGGCACGTGAAGAGTTTGTGGGCTGGCAGCTAGGGATCTTTATCGCCAGTCCCGATTTTGCCGATCGGATCGGTCTGCAGTGGCAGGCCAGTCATCGCCTCTTTAACGGCCCTATTGCCTGTCGCCTGTTGTGCGCTGAGGTGGCGGAGCAGGGACCGGAGCAGAAGTTCCAATGGCAGGTCGCAGCGGAGACTTTTCAAGGAGAGGGCTCGGATTTTGCCAACCGTTTAGCCAAGAATCTGAAGAAGATGCTTAAATGGGCGGAACGGGAAGGGATCAGCTGTCTGCGTGTTTATGATCGTGATCTTCCTGAGTATAATGTGACCATTGATCTCTATGACAAGTGGATTCATGTCCAGGAGTATGCGCCGCCTGCCACCATTGATCCGGATCTTGCCGCATCGCGTTTTAGTCTGGCGCTGACTAAGATCCGGGAGGTCCTGGGGGTGCGGAGGGACCGGATTTTCATCAAGACCCGCAAAAGGCAGAAAGGAAAGCAGCAGTACCAGAAACAGGGCAGTCGTAAAAAGATGTATGAGGTGCGGGAGGAGAGATGTTTTTTCCTGGTTAACTTCACCGATTATCTCGATACCGGTCTCTTTCTTGATCATCGGATTATCAGGGAACGGATTGGCCAACTAGCTGCCGGCAAGCGATTTCTCAATCTCTTCGCCTATACCGGAACTGCTACCATCCACGCGGCACGAGGCGGGGCGGAATCGACAACCACCGTTGACTTGTCGGCCACCTATCTCAGCTGGGCCAGGATGAATCTGGCCCTGAACGGCTATGGCGGCCCGGCCCATCTCACGATTCAGGAAGATTGTCTGCAATGGCTGGAAAGTGCGGAACATGGACGCCCGAGTGTCGCACGAGCCAAGGCCGGAGTCTCCACTTCGGCTCGCATATCTGGCGAAAAATCGACTCCACCTGGTCAGTATGATTTGATCTTTGTCGATCCACCCACCTTTTCCAATACAAAAAAAGAGAATCGGGTCTTTGATGTGCAGCGGGATCATGCACGGCTTCTCGAGCTTTCCATGCACCATCTGGCCCCTGGCGGTCTGTTGGTCTTTTCCACCAATTTCCGTAAGTTTGTCCTTGATGAAGGGTTGGGACTCCGTTTTTCCATCCGTGATATCAGTCGTGAGACTATACCACTTGATTTTGAGCGTAATAGCCGGATTCACCAGTGCTGGGAGTTCAGGAATCGTTAACAATGACTGGTTTGTCGCGTTCATGTATAACGGTTTCTTATGCTCTTCCTGCCATCTCTTGGCTGGGATCATAGTATGAAAACGGTTTGGATAGAAGCTAAGGCCCAGCGAGTTGTATGATATCATTTTGAAATAATGGTGCAATCATGTCCCTTCTTCTGGCTGCAGACATAGGTGGAACCAAGAGCGTCCTGGGGATTTTTGACCTTCATGATGGGCTGAAGTCAGTGGCCCGCATACAGGCCGTTTATGCCAGCCGTGACTTTGGTGGTATTGAGGAGATTATTCACTCCTTTCTGGAAGAGAGTGGCTGCGCTCCCGAATATGCCTGTCTGGCCGTGGCCGGTGTGATTTGCCATGGTCAGGCAAAGATGACTAATCTCCCCTGGCTGATCAGTGAACAGGTGCTGGCGGCACGCTTTGGCTTTACCGGGGTCTGGCTGGTCAATGATCTGACAGCTGTCTGTTCTTCCCTTCCCCTGCTGGGAAAGAATGATTTTCTGGAGTTGCAGTCTGGAGCAGCGGAGTCGGGTGGCCGCTCTTCCGCTGGGGCGATCCCCAGTGGGGTCATGGCGGTGATTGCCCCGGGCACCGGTCTGGGCGAGGGTTTTCTGCTGCAGAAAGGAGAGGTGGTCTTTGCCCAGGGGACAGAGGGCGGTCATGTCGATTTCGCCCCGACTGATGCTACTCAAGTTGCTCTGCTGGACTGGATGCGTCGGCATCATCCATGGCCCACCCCTGTAAGCTATGAAATGCTCTGTTCAGGGCTGGCTATACCCACTCTTTACGCCTATTTCAAGGCATCGGGGTTGAAAGAAACAGCGGCGGTCAGTACGGCGCTGAAACAAGCAGTGGATCAGACCCCGGTGATTATAAACAGCGCCCTTGATGATAAACCCTGTCTCTTGTGCCGGAAGAGCGTGGAGACCTTTCTCGCCATTCTCGGGGCCGAGGCCGGAAATCTTGCTCTGAAACTGTACAGCACTGGCGGTTTGTACATTGGCGGCGGGATCATGCCGCGTCTGGCCGGCCGGATCTCTTTTGCCCCCTTGCTTGCGGCCTTCAATAATAAAGAAAAGATGGAGGCGCTGATGGCCACGATCCCGGTGCGCCTGATCACCAGAAAAGATACAGCTCTCTTGGGCGCTGCCAGTTATGGAGGAGGGATGGTGTCACTTCTGCAGCGTAAAGGAGAGGGCATTATTTGAGCTGGATTTTTACACATCTCGTTGTTGCGAATACTATTTAAACGTCGTTGATAGGTTTTGTTGGGTTGTGTAGCCCCTTGAATTTAGGAGCGAGACAGAAAGAGTGAAGAAGCAAGAGATCTGAGAAAGCAAAAACGACATAAATTCATCTTTGAATTTATGAGTTCAGGGGGACAGCATATACCGCTTACAGCAGGCGGTCTGAAAGTCCATTTCCGACTGAGGCAAAACGACCCCTGTTTGCTGTTTGTGCCAATCGTTTTATTGTTATTGACCACCTCAATAATGAGTGGTTTCATTAATGCTTACAATACAACAGACCAAAATCTTTATCCTCGAGCTGGTACAATCAGGAGAAGGTCATTATGATTAAAAAGGTTAAAGTCGAAGATCTTAAGATTGGAGTTTATATCCATGATTTCAATTGTAAAGGGAATGATGGACTCATATATATTGATCAGAACTTGTTCCAAAACGAAAATGTCATAGACATACTTAAATCCTGGAACATCAAGGAAGTATATATCGACACAGAGAGAGGTCTTGATGTAAACAGTTCGAAAGCCCCTAGTAAGGCAGGAAGAGCGACTGCAGAAAATGGTCAAACGCGTAAGGTCGAAAGGCCGCAGGTTCCACTGGCGCGGGAACTACAATCAGCAAAGCATGTTACTCAAGATGCCATACAATTTATGCAGCGGATGAATCAGCAGGTCATGGAAGGTAAACTGCCTGATGTTCATTCTTCCTATGCTCTTGCCAATAGAATGTATGAGTCAATAAACCGTAACAGTGATGCCTTATTACTACTCACACGAATGCGAACGAAAGATGAATACACGATCTATCACTCAATTAACGTTAGTTCTCTCGTGATAAATATGTGTAATTACTGTCAGGTGTCAGAATCTCAAACACTGGATTTAGCTGTTGGCGCGCTGTTTCATGATATTGGCAAGGCCGTTGTTCCCCAGGGTATCTTAACCAAACCAGCAAGGCTCACCCAGGAAGAGTATTCTGAGATGCAGTTGCACGTCGAACATTCGGCGAAACTCCTGTCTCAAGTTAAAGGGTTGCCATTAGAATGTTATGATATTGCACTGCATCACCATGAAAGATATGATGGCAATGGGTACCCTCATGGATTGAAAAAAAATGAAATCAGTTATGCAGCCCAGCTGACAGGGGTTTGTGACGTGTACGACGCAATAACCTCAGACCGATGCTATAAACTTGGTATGGATGCTGTTGTGGGACTGACGGAGATATATGAAGGAAGCGGCATTTCTTTTAGTAAAGAAATCACCTATGACTTTATCCAATCTGTCGGAATATATCCTGTCGGCACAACTGTCGTATTAGCTAATGGAAAAAGTGGAGTGGTAGTGAGTTCTACCGAGGATATGATGCGGCCGATCGTCCAAGTCATTTATGATGAAAAGAAAAAGGAGCGGATTCAACCTCTCAAGATTGACCTGTCAAAGACCGAAGATGTTATAGTTTCTTATGGCGATCCGAAAAAATTTGGGTTTACTTCTAAGCAATTACTTAAAAAATTTTTATATTCTCAATCGTGACAGGAAGATACTAATTCCAAAAAGCATTCAAGTGGACACCGTGAAGACGGGTAGTGCGATGAGAGGAGCCACGCTGTGCAGCCTACGAAGATACCGGCTTGAATGCAAATTCGAATAAGGATTTAAAATTTATAAAGAAAAGATGTGCTTATATTGAGACAGTCAAGAAAAGGGCGGAAGAGGTTTTCATAATCACAAAACCCTTTGTGCAAAATATTTTCCAGGTTTTGAAGATCCTTGTCATTTATAACCAGATTTGCACTGAGGGTAAGAGCTTCAAGATCATAGAGCGTATGGAGATGAGGCCCGACAATAGCGTAATATGTCTCTCTCCTCCTGGTAGAGGGAAAACTACAGATGTATTGGTGAATATCTTTGAGAGCGGCTTCTGTCCCGCATATGATCAATTTGTGTTGAACCGCCTGCAGTCTCTGTATGGCCGGCGCTACTGACAGTGCAGTGTCGACAGCGTACCCCATTTTCGTAAGAACCTTTTCCACAATTGTTCTCGTATGATCTGCAACGATTACCACTAATGCAGTGACTGAATCACCTGATTGACTCGTCTCTGTTTCCGCCATGCCATCTGCGAGCCAACTGATATCAGGTGGTGGCGGTGGCGGAATCGTGTCCCTGCACTTTTTCTCTTTTAAATCGTCACGAAAGAGATCAGGAAAAAGATCAAAGGCGCTTTTCCCGGCAAGACTTTTAATATCCATATATTTTTACGCTCTTCCGCTGAAGCTGATGGTGTTTTTTATAAAATTCACGCTGAATTGAGCTTAACAAACCACCTTGTGAAACACAAGGTAACGAGAAAAAGTTTATCAATCAAGGCCAAAAGTGACATTTCGATGCAGCATAACTTACTGTGCATATTTGATAATGCCTTGTCTGACAACCAAGTCTGTTAAAGTGCCTCCTGTTTTTTTCTGCCGCACTTAGTATTTACCACCCCCATTCTCTCGCAGGGCTGAGTTCTCCCAATGCAGGGAGAACTACTATCCCAAGGTCTCCGCTGATTACCATATTACCGAGCTTGGCAGGGTTGCTTGACCCCTGGTTGGGTAACTTACAGTTGACACATTTGTGCAATATGTTATTGTACAAATGTATTATTGGTAGAAACAAAATTCTGCATGCGTACGAGGAAAAGTAAAATGGATGGGATAGGCGAACCACATCTGCAGTTACAAGAAAAAGAAGATGATCCGCGTTTTGTTCGATCTCAAACAATTCTCAAAGATTTTCGTATCATCTTTCGCTCGGTGCAGGACCACTCCCGTTGGGTAGAAAAAGAATCAGGGCTCTCTGCTGCACAGTTGTGGATGATATGGGAGTTATTCAATGAGCCAGGTCTGACGGTTTCCGCTCTGGCCAAGGTGCTTTCCATTCATCAATCCACCTGTAGCAATCTGCTTGACAAGATTCAGAAGAAGGGGCTGGTTTCCCGTGATCGTTCCATTGACGATCAAAGGGTCGTGCGTCTCTATCTCACCGAGAAAGGAACTATCTTGCTGGCAAAAGCTCCGCGCCCGGCTCAAGGGGCCTTGTCTGATGTCTTGCTTCGTTTGCCGGATAATGTTTTGTGCGAATTGGAATCCGGGCTTAATCAATTTATTGATGCCCTGAAAATTGTCGATGAAAAAGCAGGCATGTTGCCGATTACCGAAGAAAAAGAAGATCTCAAATAACTTGATGATGGCAAGCGGCCATCATCAAGTTTCTCGAAGGGGTCTTTGCAACTGGGCACAGCCTTGGTGGCGCCCTTTCTCCACCATAAACTGACCATCTTCTCTCTCGCATTTTTTGATAGTTACCTGGATCGTCTTGCTGCTGAAGTGTGCGCTTGCCAAGGATTGATTCATGGTATGACTGGCTCTTGTGGAGATTGATTAAGGAGGGTAGGGGATGTATTCCCAACTCAAAATTTTTCTAATATTTTTTGTTTTCCTTCTCTTTTGTGCCCCTCTTCCGTCTGAAGCCAAGATGGTCAGCATTAACCGGGAAGGGGTCAATATTCGTTCCGGGCCTTCCACCATATCCCAGGTGAAATGGAAAGTGGATAAAGGGTTTCCCCTCAAGGTTATTGGCAGCAGGGGCAAGTGGTACAAGGTCCGGGATTTTGAGAATGATGAGGGATGGGTGTATTCACCGCTTACCATCCACAAGGCTCATCTGGTCGTCAAAAAACCGGTGATAAATATTCGTAACGGCCCGGTCCCAACTACCGCATTGTCACCCAGGCAAAACATGGAGTGGTCTTCCAAACCCTGACAGAGGTCAAGGGCTGGGTCAAGGTACGGCATGAGAGTGGCGTCACCGGTTGGGTGGCCAAGAGACTCCTCTGGGGCTGGTGATTCCAGGTTGGAAAAAGATGTGCAGGCCTCTGTCTTTGGTTACTGAAGAGAGGTTGAAAAGAGTAATCGCTAGCGGCGAGAAGTAGAACCATCAAACGATTTGTGACCGACTGTAAAGACTTTCCCCCCCTCAGCTACGACAACCCAGCGACAAAAATCGATTCAAAAGAGGCTGTTCTTGTTTCAGGATCTTCGCTAGGATGATCCCTGGAGTAAACTCCAAATATCCTCGCGAGCAGCTTCCCGACCAGCTGGCTTTTGCCTTTGGGGAAAAAGCAAAGCTGTCTATTCAAATTTTCGCATAACGATAACAGTCTGTGGCCGGAAGTGGTGTCAAGCAGGTCGCAGACAGGAGCTGTAAACATATGGATGATCAGATACTTTTCCGTTCGCCGGCCAGTCACGATGCCACGGCTATGCGCCTTCTGGCCCAGGGCTCTCAGGTTCTTTCAGTCAATTCCACCTATTATTATGCCCTGATGGCCCGTCACTTTCAGACAACATGTATGGTTGCCGAAGGTGCAGCGTCTCTCTGTGGCTATGTCATCGGCTATTGCCCGCCAGAGCAAGCTGATACCCTGTTTGTCTGGCAGGTAGGGGTGGCAAGACTGAGCCAAGGGAAGGGGCTTGGTAAAAGGCTGCTCATCTCCCTTCTCCAGCAAAAACGGCCTGATTTCCTGGAGGCCACCATTGCCCCGGATAACCAGCCTTCAATCAATCTTTTTAGCTCAGTGGCTCGTCATTTCGACACTGACCACACATTTTCCGAGGCACCCTTTTTTAATGAAGAGGATCTTGGTGCCGGCGAAAAAGGCGAGCATCTCATGCGAATTGGACCTTTTTCATATCATAGTTAACATTCATTCAATCTTTCATATGGAGTAAAACATGCGTATATTCGAGAATATGGAGTCTCAGGTGCGGGGTTATATCCGCTCCTTTCCGGTCATTTTCAGCTCAGCGAAAGGGTCGATCATGACCGATGAATCCGGTAAGGACTATATTGATTTTTTTGCCGGTGCCGGCACTCTCAATTACGGTCATAATAATGAGCGGCTCAGCAACGCCATGATCGAATATCTCCAGTCGAACGGAGTTGTTCATGGCCTGGACATGGCCACTACGGCCAAAAAAAACTTTTTGCAGAAGTTCAACGACACCATTCTGGTTCCCCGCAACCTGGAATACAAAATCCAGTTCACTGGCCCCACCGGGACCAATGCGGTGGAGACTGCCTTGAAACTGGCCCGCATGGTCAAGGGCCGCTCCAATATCGTCTGTTTCACCAATGGCTATCACGGCCTGACCATGGGCGCCCTGGCCGTTACCGGCAATAACTTCTACCGTGATGAGGCCTATATAAGTCGTTCCAATGTCTCCTTCTTGCCCTTTGACGGCTATATGGGTCCTGATTACAACACCCTTGACCTCTTCCGCAAACTGCTCGTTGACAATTCCAGCGGCCTGGATCTGCCGGCCGCCGTCATCCTCGAGACGATCCAGGCCGAGGGTGGTATCCACATCGCCAGTGCCGCCTGGTTAAAGGAGCTTTCGGAAATCTGTAACGAATTTGATATCCTGCTCATTATCGATGACATCCAGGTGGGCAATGGTCGCAGCGGTGATTTCTTCAGCTTTGAAGAGGCGGGGATCAGGCCTGATATTATTTGCCTGTCCAAGGCCATCGGTGGCGGTTTGCCCTTGGCCTTTATCCTCTTTCGCCCCGATCTGGACCAATGGAAACCGGGTGAGCATACAGGTACCTTCCGCGGCAATAACCTGGCCTTTGTTGCCTCCTATCAGGCCATGCATTATTGGGACAACAACGATCTCTCCGAGGCGGTGAAGTATAAGGGTGCCGTCATAGAAAAAGAGCTGCTGGCCATTAGAGACAAATATCCGGAGCTCAATGCCGAGGTGCGAGGACGGGGCATGATTTATGGTCTGGAGATCCTGGAGCGCGGCCTGGCTGGCCAGATTTCCGAGAAATGTTTTGAGAATGGACTGGTTATTGAGTTGGCCGGTGCGGATGATCAGGTGGTGAAATTTCTGCCGGCCCTGACCATTGATGAAGAAACCCTGCTGCGCGGGATTGCTATTGTTGACAAGGCCATCGGAGATATTCTGCAGGAGAAGCATGAAAAAAGGACAGGTGAGATGTAATGATCGTTCGCAAGATCAGTGACATAACAGATACGGATCGTGAGGTCAAGGGTGAAGGCTGGACAAGCCGCCGCCTCCTGCTCAAAAAAGACGGCATGGGGTTCTCCTTTCACGAAACCATTATTCCGGCTGGTGCCACCCTGCACCTCTGGTACAAGCAGCACCTGGAGGCCGTTTATTGCGTGGCCGGTAACGGCAGCATTGAGGATCTGGCCAGCGGTGAGATCCATGCCATCGAAGACGGTGTCCTCTATGCCTTAAATAACCATGACCGCCATATCCTGCGCGGCGGCAGCGAAGACATGCGCCTGGTCTGCGCCTTCAACCCGCCGGTGACCGGCCGTGAAACCCACGACAGCGACGGCTCCTATGAACTGGTGGAGGACTGATGGGTACCCATACCGTTGAAAAAATAGGCGGCACCTCCATGAGCCAGTTTGGCGATGTTCTTGACAACATCCTGATCGGCACCCGCCGTGAGGAGGCGCTGTATAACCGGATTATCGTGGTTTCCGCCTATGCCGGCATCACCAATGAACTGCTGGAGCATAAGAAGAGCAGCAAGTCAGGGGTCTATTCGCTCTTTTCCAGTCATGACGACTCGTGGGCCTGGGGTGATGCCATCAGCGGGGCGGGGCAGAAGATGTGCGCCATTAATAAAGAGTTTGAGCATCTTGGACTGGACATCAGGCAGGCCGATCGCTTTGTCAAAGAACGTATTGAAGGGGTGCGCAGTTGTCTGCTTGATCTGACCCGTCTCTGCTCCTATGGCCACTTTCAGCTCGACGAACACCTGCTCACTGTGCGCGAGATGCTGTCGGCCATCGGTGAGGCCCATAGTGCCCATAACAGCTATCTCATCCTCAAACATAAAGGAGTTAATGCCCACTTCGTTGACCTCTCCGGCTGGATGGAGACGGAACAGCTCTCCCTTGACGAGAAGATCAAAAAATATCTCAGCGATATCGATCTCAGCACCGTCCTGCCCATTGTTACTGGTTACACACAATGCAAGGAGGGGATCATGAATACCTATGACCGGGGATATACTGAAATAACCTTCAGCAAGATTGCGGTGCTCACCGAGGCCCGAGAGGGAATTATTCATAAAGAGTATCATCTCAGCAGCGGTGATCCAAAAATAATAGGGGAAGACAAGGTCGAGGTGATCGGCAATACCAATTATGATGTGGCTGACCAGCTTTCTGATTTAGGTATGGAGGCCATCCATCCCGGCGCCGCCCGAGGTATGCGCCGCACGGATATCCCACTTCGGATCAAGAATGTTTTTGAGCCGGATCATCCCGGCACCCTGATCACCAATGCCTATAAAAGTCCCGAGGCTAAAGTGGAAATTATCGCAGGCCGTAAAGGGGTCACCGGTATTGAGGTTTGGGATCAGGATATGGTCGGACGTTGGGATCATGATGCGGAGCTGTTAACCCATTTCGCCGACCAGAAAATACGCTATCTGGCCAAAGATACCAATGCCAATACCCTTACTCACTATGTGGCTGCCCCCCTGGCCCGTATAAAAAAGCTGAGTGATTCGATAAAAAAATCGTTTCCCGCTGCGGATATCATGGTGAAAAAAGTGGCCCTTGTCTCGGCCATCGGCTCCAATATGGCCGAGACTTGGATTCTGCCCACGGCGGTCCATGCCTTGGCCAATGCCGGCGTGGAAATTCTCGGCCTCCATAAATGTATGCGCCAGGTGGATATTCAGTTTGTTGTCGAGGAGGATGATTTCGAGAAGGCCATCTGCACCCTGCATCAAAACCTGGTGGAGGCTGGGGGACAATAGGATGAACATGCTGCATGTCGCGGAAAATGCTTATAACAGCAACCAGGGGGCAGCAATCCTGTTCATTGTCGTTGTCTTTGCCTGGCTTCCTGGCAGCCATTTACCGATATGGCGCCGCCAACAGGAGCGCTTTCCTCTCTTTCTCGCCCTCCTTGACCTGATTTTTGCCCCTCTGGCTGTCGTTCTTTTCTTTACGATTCTCAAGAGTGTCCTTGGCCCTGATTTCTGGGCGGGCCATGCTAGATCGTTGACCGGCATCTTTTATCTTGCCCTCTGTCTGACCATAAGCTGGTTTGTGGCCAAGGGGGGATACGCTTTTGTCTCCCGTCGTTATATTGGTGAACGGAGTTCCCACTCGCAATCTATTCCTGGTTTGTTGCGCAGTGTGATCTACGGCACTGCCCTGATTATTGGTGTCGGCTTATTTCTGTGGGCTCAGGGCTATTCCTTGACCGGGATATGGATATCTACCGGCCTGTTAACGGCTCTCATCGGTTTTGCCCTGCAGCAGACCCTTGGAGATTTTTTTTCCGGGCTGGCTCTGGGGCTTGAGGGCTCCTTTCGGATCGGCGACTGGCTGCAGCTTGAGAACGGCACAGAGGGCCAGGTTGTTGATCTGAACTGGCGCGCCACCTGGTTGCGCTGTTGGGATAACACGACTCAGGTTATCCCCAACGCCAAACTGGCGGGGGAGGGCTTTAAAAACCTGCATGGGGATCGTCATCAATATCGGCCCTGGTATTATGTAAAGATTGCCGGTGAGGTTGATCCCCGTTTCGCCAAAGAGCTTTTGCTTGAGGCGGCCTTTAACTGCAAAAATGTCCTGAAGAATCCCGCGCCGATTATCCGCCTGACAAATGCCTCAACCTTGCCCTATACCTATATGCTGTGGGTCTCGTTTGCCAATTATCCTGCCATGTTCCGGGGACGAGAGGAACTCTACCGGGAAATTCATTATGTTCTCCAACGGGCCGGAGTGACACCTGCTGCTGAGATTCATGAATGGCGCGGTCGGAAAGCGAAGATACCCATAGCTGAGCCGCCAACGATTCAGCTTGCCCTCAGGAGTCTGGAGCTTTTTTACAGTCTGGAAGAAGAGGAGATCGAACAGCTTGCCATGGCCAGTCAGCAGGTTCACTATGATGTGGGCAGTACCATTTTGCTGGAAGGAGATGGTCGTGACGCCCTCGATATTGTGGCCAGTGGTATCGTTGACTCCCAGATAGAATTGCCGAATGGAGAGCTGGTAAAAACAGGTGAATTTGCGGCGGGCCAATATTTCGGCCTTCTCTCCATGTTTACCGATCAGCCAGCTCTCTTTAACTATACGGCCCAGACCGATGTCACCTTGATAAGGGTTGATTTGGATTGTATTCAGGATGTATTAAAACGTCACCATGAGTTAGCTGACCGTTACGCCATTATTATCAAACAACGGCTCGACGAAGCGGAACTTTTACGAACACCCTATAGCCAGGCGGCCTCGACAACAGCGACCCTGCAACAGGTCAAGCGCCTTGTCAAAAAATTTATAATGAGCGGCAGACCTGTCTGACCCTGCAGCACCTTCCGAGCGAGTGGCTTTCATTCCAGAAAGCCACTCCCCCCTTTTATCTTTATTCCTCTATCTTTCCAAAACGAAGATGATATACTGCTTGTCAGGAGGCGATCTTTATCCTAAAGCCTTGGACCAAGGCAGTATTGGGCAGTTTCAGGCGTGAAGGGCGATCTGCGAGCATGTAAATCCTCAAATTCCGTTTATATCAATTTGTTCAGGCCCCATGAAACAAGCCACTATCAACAAGATTATCATTGTTGTTGCTATCTTACTGCTGATTCTGTTGTTTAAGATTCTGCATCTTGATCAGTATCTGACCCTTTCTTATCTTAAGGAATCACGAGAACAGTTTTCCCTGCTCTATGCCGAGCGGACCGGTCTGGTCATTGCTGGCTATATGCTGATCTATATCCTGGCCACCGCCTTGTCTCTGCCCGGGGCGGTGATCCTGACCCTGGCCGGGGGTGCCCTCTTTGGTCTGGTCACGGGGACCATAGTCATCTCTTTTGCCTCGACCATAGGGGCAACCCTGGCCTGTATGGTCTCCAGGTTCCTGCTTCGTGACTGGGTTCAGGCACGGTTTGGCGAAAAACTAGAGCGGATTAATGAGGGTATTGAGCAGGAAGGCGGTTTTTATCTCTTTACCCTGCGGCTGATCCCGGTTTTTCCTTTCTTTGTCATTAATCTGGCCATGGGCCTGACCAGGATCAAGCTTTCCACCTATTACTGGGTCTCGCAGCTTGGTATGTTGCCAGGAACGCTTGTCTATGTGAACGCCGGCAAAGAGCTGGGTAAACTGGAAACACTGGCCGGGATCCTGTCGCCGAGCCTGATCTTTTCCTTTGTCCTGTTGGGGCTGTTTCCGATTACGGTTAAGAAGATCGTGGGTCGGATTAAAAGGAAAGAGTGACTTATCAAGGGCTGGTTTTGTTGTTCTTTCAGTCTTTTGTTTGCATACCTCAATTTTACAAGGATGAGAACCCATGGCAACGTATGATTACGATCTGGGTGTGATTGGCGGCGGGGCAGCAGGCCTGACCGTGGCTTCCGGGGCCTCCCAGTTGGGGGCCAGGACCCTGCTTATTGAAAAGGAGCCTTCACTTGGCGGCGATTGCCTCCATTTTGGCTGCGTGCCGTCCAAGACCCTGATCCACTCTGCCAGGCTCTATCATAGCCTGAAAAGCTGCTCGCGTTTCGGCCTGCCGGAAGTGGACATGAAAGAGGTCGATTTTTCCAGAATAGCAGAGCGGATCAGGTCGGTGATTGCGGTCATCCAGGAACATGATTCCGTGGAACGCTTCTGTCGCCTGGGTGTGGAGGTCAGGTTCGGTGCCCCCCGTTTTGTTGATGAACATCAGATCGAGCTGGGCTCCAAACGGATTTCAGCCAGATCGTGGGTCATAGCCACAGGTTCCTCTTCGGCCCTTCCCCACGGTGCTGCCCTGCAGAATATTCCCTATATTACCAATAAAGAGATCTTCACGCTCGACCGACTGCCTGCCTCCCTTGTGGTCCTTGGGGCTGGCCCCATTGCCATAGAGATGGCTCAGTCCTTCTGCCGTCTTGGTTCAAGGGTGACGGTGATTCAGCGTTCCGGTCAGATCCTGAGCAAGGAGGATAAAGATCTGGCCGATGGGGTGATGGAGGTCATGGAGTCAGAAGGGGTTCGCTTCATGCTCAATACCACCGTTATCGGAGCCAGGACTGTGGGAAACAAGCAGGAACTTGTGCTGGCCACCCAGGCGGGTGAAAAGACGATCCAGGCCGAGACCGTGCTGGTGGCCCAGGGACGCAGACCCAATATCGACGGCCTGGGGTTGACGGAGATTGGTGTTGCCCATAGCGCTAGGGGGATTACAGTGGATGAGCGGATGCGTACCAGTCACAGCCATATCTATGCCCCGGGGGATGTGAACGGGAACTTCCAGTTTACCCATGCCGCCGGTCATGAAGGGGGAATCGTGGTTACCAACGCCATCTTCCGTCTGCCTCGCAAGGTCAATAGTCGCTGGATGCCTTGGTGTACCTACTGCGACCCGGAACTGGCCTCCATCGGTATGAATGAGAAAAGGGCCAAAGAGGCCGGGATTTCGTATACCGTCTGGACCGAGGAATTTTCTGCCAATGACCGGGCCCTGGCCCAGGGCGAGGGGCTTGGCAAATTAAAGATGCTTCTTGATGAAAAGGAAAAACCCCTGGGGGTACAGATCCTTGGGCCGTCGGCTGGAGAGCTTCTGGCTGAATGGGTGGCGATCCTTAACAGCGGCATGAAGCTTTCCTCCCTTGCCGGGGCCATCCATCCCTATCCAACGCTGAGCGAGATCAATAAACGGGTGGCAGGTTCCTATCTCTCACCCAAGATCTTTTCGCCCACAGTGCGCAAGGGACTGAAGCTGATCTTTCAATTGAAGGGCTCTGCCTGCAACCCCAGTTCAAAGATTTGACGGATCGATGCAGGAAATAATAGCTCAATTTTGTGATACATCCTCTCTGGCCGCGGTCGAGCCTGTCGTTACGGTTTTAGGCGTCGGCAATATCAACGACACCTGGCTGGTGCGGACAGGTGAGCTCTCTTTTGTCCTGCAGCGTCTGAACCTTCAGGTCTTTCCTCGGCCGCATCTGGTCATGGCCAATCTGGCCACACTCTCCCAGCATTTTCAAGCTAAGGTTAACAGCTGTGATCAGCGCTGGGAGCATTGTCTCCTTCTGCCCACCACTACGGGGGCGCCGTTTTATACCGACCACCAAGGCGAGGTGTGGCGGGCAGTCAGTCATATTGACAGGACGATAACTCATCAGACCATAACAGCATCAGCCCAGGCCAGGCAGGTTGGCTGGGCCCTTGGTCATTTCCATCATCTGCTGGCCGACCTTCCGGCCCAAGACCTCCATGAGACCCTGCCCGGCTTTCATATTCTGCCTTGCTATCTTGATCATTTTGATCGGGTGTGGAGTGGCGCTGCCATGAAGAGCGGCCACAAGACAGGACGAGAGTCTTCGCTTCGCTTTTGTTTCGACTTTATTACTGCCAGGCGTTCTGGTGCAGATTTACTGGAGCGGGCCCGGTATGAGGGCAGAGTCAAGGTGCAGACGATCCACGGTGATCCCAAGGCGGGCAATGTCCTCTTTGATGTGGCAAGCGATCTGGCGGTAAGCCTTATCGATCTTGATACCGTGGGACCGGGACTCATTCACTACGATATCGGTGACTGTCTCCGTTCCTGTTGTAATGTCTCAGGGGAGGTGGCAGCAGATCTTTCCCAGGTTTTGTTTGATATGGATATGTGCCGGGAGGTGCTTGCGGGCTACTTTTCCGGGGCCGGAACGCTCCTCTCCGCCTATGACCGGCAGCTGATGTTTCAGGCGGTTCGTCTGATCGCCTTCGAACTCGGTCTCAGGTTTTTTATCGATTATCTGGCAGGCAACTGCTATTTCAAGGTACTGCATGAGGAGGAAAATCTGCACAAGGCCCTGGTCCAGTTCCATTTGGTGCAAAGCATAGAGCGACAGAAAAAAGAGATTGAAAAAATAGCTTTAAAATAGCTTAATAAAATAATCAGTAGTTATTCAGACTTGATCTGGCATAATTTGGGAGAAAGATCCCAGCTAATCTGACACCTTGTTTATTTGATTCAGGATGATCATGCTATGAAAGAGTGGACACTCAGTTAAGTCATTGATAGAAACAATGACAGGAGGAAATTTATGAGTGTTCAACAACGTAGAAAATATGATTCTGACTTTAAGCGCAATGCTGTTCAGTTGTCCAAGGAACCAGG
>VMSP01000048.1 GCA_013792135.1 Desulfocapsa sp.
AGAAAAACCAGGAGAAAGGCCAAGAATGACCCGTGAAGAAATCATGGAAAAAAAGATTTCTATGGCAAAGGAACGGGATTCCAGAATCATGAAGATCAGTTCGCCGATGGGCAGCATCATGTTCAATGTCCTGCGGCAGTTCGACCAGGCGTATGCCAATTTCAAGGGGCAATTAGGAGAGCCCGGGGGAGTCTCTCACGAAGAAGGTGTCGCGCTCATGGATGAGGCACGAGAGCTCACAATGGCCTTCTCTGGGTTCACCGGCAAGTTGAGCAAAAAAGTCAAATTTAAGTATTTCGTGCCACAGGAATTACAGGAAATGCAGAAGGCTGTGAGTGGGAAAAAGAAGGAGCTCCCTGCTAGATAATTATCACTGTACGGTTACTGCCTGACAAGTTCCTCCAACCGCCATTTAGGAAGGATCATTGGATAAATTTTCATACGCAAGATGTCTCTCTATAAAATAAAGCGAGAGGACATATTCCTCTCGCTTAAAGGGTAAATTAGTCAGCAGCAGCCTCCTGAAATTCATTCCTGCGGCGCTGAGGATGGCATTCATCTGGTCACTGAGCACACCTTTCAGTCGATTCGGAAGTCGATGTTCCTGTTTCAAATGGCAGATTCCTGGTTCCACTGCAGCTCGTCGTTTCATCCACCACCATACATTTTTAGCAGTCTTGCCTCGTCGACGTTTGTCAACATAAATTGTACTATCTCCAGACCAGCCATGCCCACGATAGCGCTGGTCAACATACACATGCTCGGGAAATCTCGATAATCTGGCAAAACACTCAAGGGTATATGAAAGGGTATGCCCATCATACGGATTGCCATGAAACGCCAAAGCCCCAACAAATCAACCGCCCCGGCTGGTCGATGCCACACTTACCTTGCAGCTAAACTCGTATCGTTTATGAGCCTTGCCCTTGCTGATACATTCTACTCCTGGCTCATGGACACTGTACACCTTGTTCTTATTCCGTTTAGCTTTCAAGATGGCATTGAATCAATAAACTGTATCTTATTAAAAAGTTCTCTATACAAATAGCAAAATTTCTTGTTTTTACGCTGCCTTTACATCCGTTTGAAAAGGTGCAAATAATTACGACTGACAGTAAGTGACTCCGACCTCTTTTTAAGTTTCATAATTCCCCTACCTGTAAAAGAGCGGCTGACATTCTCGATACGGGAAACGTTGACAATAGTTGCTCGATGAATTTGCCAAAATTGCTGAGGATCAAGCTCCTGGGCCAGTTCATTTATACTTTTTTTTATCAATGATTCGCCTTCTGCAGTCATGACTAAGGTGTATTTGTCTTCCGCCTGAAAATAATCAATCGCTTCAACTGGGATTAAACGGGTAGCATCCTTTTGTTGCGTCTTAATCCAGTGCAGAAATTCTGTTTTGGCCTGCGTTTGTAAGTTGGCAAGAACATGGGTGATTATTTCAGTCAGATTTGATGGCAATAGCGAGGCTGCCTGAAGCTTTTTTTTCAAACGGGTGATGGTTTGAACCAGTCGCATTTTGGTAATTGGTTTAACAAGATAGTCCACAGCCTCGCGCTCAAAAGCATCAACGGCATATTGATCGTAGGCGGTCACAAAAACGATATGACAATCACTATTAATTCTACTCGCCACTTCCAAACCGGAAAGTGCAGGCATTTTTATATCCAGAAAGACAATCTGTGGATGAAGTGAAACGACTAACGCCAAGGCGTCATTACCATTAGCTGCTTCGCCGCAAATCTCCAACTCCGGCCAGACCTCAGCAAGTAGAGTTTTGAGGTAGCTTCTTAGTTCTTTTTCATCATCAGCAACGATAGCTTTATAGATCATGCAACGGCACCTCAATAATAGCGCTGACGCCATGTGGCTCATTTTCTGCAATGATCAAACGGCCCTTTTCTCCATAAAGCATGACTATGCGTTCCCGCACATTTATTATACCTATACCGGTTTTATTATAATCAGAAAATCCCAGCCCAGTATCCCGGACTTCAATTCTCAAACGACTATTTTCTTCAAAAGCCTTAATTACAATTTCTCCTCCTTCCACTTTTGGTTCCAATCCATGCTTTACTGCATTTTCAACCAGAGGTTGCAGCAACATCGGCGGAAATTGTTGTTGCCGTAAGGCATCAGAAATGTCAATCGTGAAACGCAATCTGTCACTCATTCGTATTTTATGAATATTGAGATAGGCCTTAATCATTTCTATTTCCTGATTTAGTATCGTTGTTTCCGATAATGTCCGGGATAAAGAGGTTCGCAGATATTTAGTCAAATCCACCAACATCGTCTTACCTTTGGTCGGCTCCGTGTCAATCAAGCTCAAAATATTGGAAAGAGTATTAAACAAGAAATGGGGTTCAATTTGAGCTTGCAGTAACTTCAGGTTAGCGGCGAGGCTCTCTTTCTCCGTAGTCAGCCTTTTAATCCTTTCCTCTTCGATGTCCTTAGCTCTTCTTCTTAATATTGCTTGCGAATTAATAAAATAGCCGATACCACCACCAAAAACAAATCCATTAGCAATTTCAACAAAAAAGTCTTGTACAGTTTTAGTAGTTACAACAGAAAAGACATATTGGAGTATCAGGATTTTTGCCTGATATCCTATCAAAACACCCAAACAAATACCGACGAGATATAGCCAAATTAAATTAATAATCCTATCCGGTTTGATGCTCCAAATTAAAAACATAATGATTGAGCTGTATATAAAGCCGTAAGATAAAGAGACACAAAAATAAACAGGAAAGGAAATTTCTGGCTTTGTTATTGAAAAAAATGCAGCGATAAAAGTGGAAATGACGATTGTGTACAAATAGCATTTGAGAACAAATCTATTTGTAAATATATCTCTTATTCGTTCGGACATGGTAACGGGCTTAATATAACCAACTTTTATGGTCCTGGTAGTAAACTGCTCCATATTGATCCCATCCAGTTTTATTGTATATACTGGAGTTTAGAGTTTCATAGTGTTCCCCATCATTACAATGGGGGCGGAACTTCCTGTAAAATTGTTCTCTGACATCGGATACACTCGGTATTCTGCATCAATGTGCTGATACGGTGGCAGTTCATCCTCAATTGGAGGCTGGAATTTACGGCACTTTGGACTCCACCAGTCTCTAATCCGAACATTGCCTAAAACATTTTACATTCCCAACCGGATTCGTCCTGCTGTAGTCGGGTCTTTCTTGCGCCATGGGGTTAAATCCATCAGGCTTTCCACCTGGGCACCACAATAGGTTGCCAACAGTTGCGGTAAAGCATAGGCGATTGAAAGAAACTGGGTCCAGCGATGCAGAACCTGTCGTGACTGCTGCCAGGCATCTTTCCATCCCCACCGGTTCTTCATCTGGTTGAAAAGATCCTCGATTGACCATCTGCGGCCGTAATAGACAAAAATCTGTTGCGGCATCAAGTCGCTGAGCGTGGAAAGAATCAGTCGTTGTTTACTTTGGACGCCGTTTTCGTCTTCAATTTGCATCCATATGGCCCGAACCTTTCGTCCTTTCATAAATCTGGCCAGACAGACCGCGCTACGATAACGCACCCATTGCCACTTCCCGTACAGGTAAAGCCATTCGCGTATTTCCGGCAATGCGTTGATCACTTCAGCATCATATTGATCGCCATAGATCCGTCGTCTACCCCTGCCACCGGTAAAAACGGGAATCCCAAACAGGGCGGTATCTCTTCTCACCTGGCCGATTGCCTGAAAGCCAAGTGCAGCACATATTGGATGTATGGCCATTTCATAAACCAGCTGTCCACCAGGGTGATGACCTGTTTTCCGGCAAAAACAGGGGCAATGACACGTAGCAAAACTTTCGCGGCATCGAGCTTGCTGCTGTTGCCTGATACCCGCATGAGCCTGGACAGTAAAGGAATGGCGGCATGCTTCATGTTGGCGCTGATTGACAGGGCCATGCTCACCCAGCATTGCCCAAGTGCATATTTGGGCCTGTTACTTTTGTTTCCGTGCTGATGATAAATACAGCTGCCAGGCGCTTTCCTTGAGCTTCGGTAGATAAAGGTATCATCCAGGATGATGAACCATACCGGCTGCGGGCAAAGGGTCACTATGAGCCGGGCCATCTGGACACCCAGTGCCACCCATGACCATTTCCCCTGCTGGAGCCATTAATAATATGCGCTCCAGCTGCGCACAGGATTTATTGCCAGCCAAGCCTCGGTTACAAATCCAGACTGGGTTATCATAGCTCCGACAAGCAGCTCAATAAATGTCGGAACAGATCGAATTGGTAGTGCCCGCACCAGGAATGTGATACATTCAAACAGGGTGCTGGGGATATTGCCGTATCCCTTGTTGTCCATAACGGCCTCCAGAAGATGAAATGAGAATTTTTCTTCTGGAGGCCGTTTTCTCAGCCAAATTGACGACAGCCTACGATTTTTACTTGTGTCAAGTTGGCTGAGAAAACGGCGCGATTTTGACCGCAATGTCAATAGTTTTTTGTGATTTTTTGTTTTTTTCTATGTGGTTCCAGCTGTGTGCCGGCTGAAACTCCAAACTCCAGTTGTATATATTCAAATCGATCATTACCTGATAGTTTAGGCGACTGTCAAACTCTGCCAGACTCGGTATTTCTGTCACACCGGCACTGACGATGCATTGGAAGAAGAACTAGCAATGATATCTCAGTGAGAGTTACCAGCGACGACCTGAAAATGCCATAGTCTTCTTAACCTTATAAAAACATACTGCTTTTTCTTCCCTCTGTATCTTCTTCTCACTCGTTCAATTTCTAAACTTATTCTGCCTATTTTTCCCCGGCGGATTGCTGCTGGTAGCTGATAATTGACTTGAAAGTAACAGGTCGTGGCGTTTATCAAAAGCGATTTCAACCCAACAAAACCCACGCACCTTCTAACCATCCATATTTGCAGCATTTTATAGAAGTCGACGAGCCGAATATATCATATAAGCTAAAATCGTATAATATCGGCCAGGCAGATTTTGCTCTGGGGCATACCGCGAGTAAAGTTTAATTTACGATTATATTTCTCGAGGGAAAAGTCAGTGAGATAATTTTTGAAAAAAAGCGGACGGAAAAAATAATACTTCAACAATGCGCACGAATCTGCTACAAAATAGCGTATAATGTGAATGATCCACCGCCTGAAGGCGGTGAATCATTCACTTGTCTGTAGAGTGCTTAACTGATATGTTGAATTAGAAATGGACTAAACAATCAGATCATTGCATAATTCCAATCGACAGCAAGTAGTTCACGATTCTTTCACACGATTCATGGGGCATGCAGCTTGTCGTATCTATGGAAATCTCCGGGCTCTCGGGGATTTCATACGGAGAGTCAATTCCTGTAAAGTTTCGGAAATTTCCATCTCGAGCTTTTTTGTAAAGTCCTTTTGGGTCGCGTTGTTCAGCAACGGAAAGGGGCGTTTGGATAAAAATTTCGACAAATTCGTTTGTTCCCACCATGTCACGCGCTATTCGGCGCTCTGCACTGAATGGCGAAATAAATGAAGCAAGGACAATCAATCCGGCGTCCATCATCAACCTACTCACTTCGGCAACTCGCCGAATATTTTCAGAACGGTCCGCATTGGAAAAGCCTAAGTCACGGTTTAGCCCATGACGTATATTATCCCCATCCAGTAGATACGTATGTCGCCCCATCGCATGCAAGCGCTTTTCTACCAAATTAGCAATAGTAGATTTTCCGGCACCGGACAATCCGGTAAACCAAAGGACACAGGATGTTTGCAATTTAATCAAACTGCGCGCATGCCTGTCGATATCGGTTTGCTGCCAGTGAATGTCATGATTCGGCGTCATCGCTTTTCCCAGATTCGTTCGGCAACCACATAGTCAATCTCTCGCGCTTTCAATAAATACGCTAATCCTTCTTGTTCAGAATGTTCCGATGTTGCCACCGCCATCCACGCGTAGACAGAAACCTTAAAGGCGCGTGACAAGTTATCAACCTCACCTGATTCGAGTAAACGTTTAAGATTACGCTCGGCCAAATGTCTGCGGCCAAATGATTTTGGCACCGAGGCATTGGTCAGTCCACTGACCATAAGAATTTCCAGGCGCTTGTCAGCGTTGAAATTTTTATTGGTATGGTTGATTTGGGTGATGGATTCATCTATCAAGTCAAATCCTTCGTTTATCATCCTCAGTTTTCGCCAAGGCACAGACGTATCACGTGCCTGAATTGTCTTGAGACTACCTTTGTAGACTAGAGCAAGAGCATCATTCGGATTCTTTTTAAGAAACCCGTCGATTACTTCAATTGCTTTTTCGGCTCCCATGGTTCCACCATAAGCTGCTCCGTAAGCTGTGCGCATCTCATCAACCGAAACGGCAGCACTATCGTTGGCGAACATCAATACGTAAAAAATTAAAAGAATGAGAGATCTAAACTGCATGTGATTTCCTTACAAGGTGACGATCGTAATTTCAGCGCTTGCCACGACAAACGAATCCACTGTGGCTTGCGCTGAAATTTTCATCAGCTTACCAAGACGTTTAACCAAACGCGCCTTAATCACGATCTGGTCCCCGGGGACAACTGGACGTTCCACCTTCAGATTCATACCAGTTAGAAATGCCTTGTTTCCGATACTCTTTTCATTTTCATTTCCCTCTCCCGCTCCGCCGATAAACGCGGCCGTCTGAGCCATACACTCACCAACCAATACGCCTGGCATAATCGGTTCGGTCGGAAAATGTCCCAAGAAGAATGACTCGTTAATCGTAACGTTCTTGATGGCCACAGCTTCGACACCACCATGTGTCAGCACGCGGTCGATCATCAAAAACGGGTATCTATGTGGCAAGCGCTGCATGATTTCCTTGGCGCCCAATTGTTTATCACTCATCTCTTATCTCTCACAATTTGATTGCAATTATTATTCGAACTCGTCGTCAATGCCAACGGAAAAGGAATTACAAATCCTGCAGAAGTAGGACAGCGAATTTTAGACTCGCGTTCAGCATCAAGCAATGCTGGCAGAAATACTTCTGTTACCAATATCGGACAGCCATCCAAAAGGAACAAGGTCCGACGCGCCCAGCTACTTCGTGTCTGACACAACATGGCCGATTCAACGAGTCTGAAAATGGGTAGGCGTGGTGTGAGCCGGGAGAATTCTCTCTTGCTCCACAGTGCGTCTCCATGTGAAAATAGCAATTCTCCAAGCGGGCGAGTCCCCAATGTTCGCAGCTTCATGCTCGTTCTCAGCCAGCGTGAAACGTACACCGTTCGCGCCACCAGCAAGGCTTTCTCTCCCACTTTCAGCACGACCTCTCGCACGTGCCCTGTCGTCTGCACCGTATCAAGAAAGTTTCGCTCCTCACAATAAATTCGACCCGATGCATCACGTAATACGTCAACCGATACACATTGTCCGGTCACTTTTTCAATGCGCTTCGTCATGGAAGAACAGAGCGCGACCCATTGTCTAAAGGCTCGCGGCACACCTATAATCGAACAATGATTAAGAGTGCGCCAATTAGAGGATTCGGCTCGAATGGTCGGAGGAGGCAAAATCTGTGATTTCATGCAGATCCTATAGCAAGCGTGCAGTTGTTACCGCCAAAACCGAAATTGTTCGACAGAGCGGCTTTGAATGCATGCGAACGCGCCTGATTGGGTACATAATCGAGATCACAACGAGGATCCGGCGTCACATAATTGATCGTCGGCGGTACAAAACGGTCAAGCATGCCAGCGATGACCGACACCGCTTCGATGGCCCCTGTCGCACCAAGAACGTGTCCGTGCATAGACTTTGTGGAACTGACTGGAATGCGGTCCACCAATGTGCCGAACACCTTCTTGATTGCACGCGTCTCCATCTCATCGTTATGCCGCGTTCCGGTACCGTGTGCGTTGATATAACCGATATCTTCAAGAACGAGACCTGTTCGTTTAAGCGCTCTTATCATGGCGAGGGCGGGACCACGTCCGGTCGGATCAGGCGCCGTCATGTGATAGGCATCTGTACTCATCCCGTAACCCAGAATTTCGGCCAAAGGTTGCGCGCCACGCCGTCGCATCCCGCTCTCGGATTCAAGGCAAAGTATTGCTACACCCTCACCAAGTACAAGTCCGTTGCGATTTTTATCAAATGGACGAATTGCGTCCTTGGTTACATTACGCAGTGCATTGAAGCCAGCTACCGTGATCTTGGACATGGTATCGACACCACCCGCCAACATGATGTCTTGGCGGCCGTATCGGATCAGGTCGGCAGCATGTCCGATTGCAATATTTGCTGATGAACATGCAGTACTGAACGCGAGATTGGGGCCAGAGAATCCATATTCCCCAACAATGCGCGCTCCGGCTGAATACAGCGGATAGTCATACAACAAGCTGGCGTATGTACGGTCAGTGTGTGCCAATCGTTCATAGTAGCGGGTAGCGTTGACCATGCCACCGAGCGTCGTCCCCAGGCTCACACCGACGCGATTCGGATTCAGTCGCTCAACATCCAGTGCTGCGGCAGTAACCGCCTGGCGCGCCGCAACCATAGCAAGTTGGGAGCAGCGATCCATTCTGCGCAAGGCATTCAATTCGAAATGCTTAGCCGGAATGAAGTCGTGCACTTCACAGCCGAGCCGTCCTGCAACTGTCTCAGTATCAAAAGCAGTAATCACAGAGGCGCCACTGCGCCCTTCTTGCAAAGCAGCAGAAAATGACCGCAAATCTGATCCGATTGCCGACAACACACCAATTCCTGTTACAAAAACACGTTCATTGATCATCAATTTTCCCCAATTGTACGATCTGTTTTTACTGCATCACTGTTAATTACGGAATCGATCGATTTTCGTAATTCATCAGGAAGACGAAGCAATAATCTTCCGTTGACATCTGTTACAACTGAGACGGTTTCCCCTGTTGCTAGTAATCGGTGGGAACGAGCATGCTTCACTTCGAACGAAAAATGCATACGTGCCACACGCTCATGACGCAATCGTGCAGTGATAGCGACTTCGTCCCCGTAACGGGCAGAATGGAGATAACGGCATGCGACTTCAACAACGGGAAAACGGTAGCCGCACCGCTCTAAAGCCACAACATCAATTCCAATCCCGGACATCAATGCGTCTCGTGATTCGTTAAACCAAACAAGGTAATTAGGGTGGTACACGACGCCCATCTGATCTGTTTCGCCATATCGCACACGTAAGCAATGCGTCGCGATGATTTCCTTTGCTCTATTCATGTCATGCACATCCCGTTGTGCCGATCGAACCTAAACTGTCAGTCTCACACAGACAAGTCGCAAGCATGGCGACACAATCGGCGTCAAACGAACCGCCGGGAGCAATGTTCGCAAGCGAGAAAAATGAAGCACCAGCTTTTACTGGTTCGATAATTGCGAGCAGCAATCGACATCTAGTCGATGGATTAAAATATTGTGCGGTCCGTGAAGGTGTTTCCCAACAGCCAATAATGGCTCGGTCGGCTCGACCTGACACAAGTAGACCAACTCCTTGCCGTAAAGCCCTCAGGCCAACATCTTTCTGTCCTGTGAGTGTGTAGGTCATCCCACGCATCCCATGCCGTACGCTGACACCAGCCAGAGGCATTGATGGTAATGCGTAAGCAAATGCAAGTGGCGTTGCTTGATTTGTCGCGAGGCTAGCTTCGAATGCTTCGTAGCTATCCATCGCCCCAAGACGACAGCCAACCACCAATGCCGACTGACGCAATTCCGGTTCACTCACCAATTTAGAAGTCAACAGCCGTTGAACACCGAGCAACATAAGACGCGTGTCAATGTTGATCCGAAAGCCCTGCGCCCAGCCCACTTCATGTTTGTAAGCGAGTGCCAAGTCGTCAAGCGACTCGTCAACCATCAATGTCCCATGTACACGAAAGCTTGTCATGGATATGCCCGTTTCAAAATCACGGCGGTATTCGTACCGCCGAATCCGCTGTTCATAGAGATTGCAGATTGAAAGTCGCCAGTTCGGAGTTCATCGCGCACAAAATCAAAATCTGCGAAGTCCTTGTCTTGGTTGCGAAGTCCGAGAATTTGTGGAACAAAACCATTTTGCATCCCGATGATGGAATTGACGATTTCGATCGCTCCGGCAGCTCCGCACATGTGGCCTGTAATCGGCTTGGTGGATGTAAGCGGCATCGTCGATATAGTTTGGCCAAACACACGTTTTAGCGCGAGGCATTCCATCCGATCATTCAGGAGGGTTCCTGTGCCATGAGTGTTGATGAAACCGGGAATTTCATCGAGCTGTGCATCATCGATTGCGCGGCGCAACGCAGTCGATGCGCCACCCCCCGTTGGATCAGGCGCTGTCAAATGTACACCGTCAGCGCAAAAACCAAAACCGGCCGCCTCTGCAAGCAGATTTGCGCCTCGCTGAGCCGCATGCGCTTCGGTCTCCAGAACGATCGCTGCTGCGCCCTCGCCAAGTACCAGGCCGGTACGATCACGGTCAAATGGCCGGCAATTACCAACCGCAAGCGACCGCAGACTTGCAAAACCTGCATGAAGAAACCCCGTGACCGATTCGACACCACAAACCAAAGCCATTCCGCATTGGCCTGTGCGTAACGCATCAAGTGCAAGACCGAATGCAACGGACGATGCCGTGCAGGCAGTGCTCACGACAGTCACATCAACACTTCCGACGCGCTGCTCCAAGAAATCCTGAGCTAGTCTCCACATGCTGCCGGAATATGGCAAACCGTTTCGAAATTTGCGTTGCCATACATCGAGATGTCCATGGGCGCTCCCGAGGTAGACAGGCAATTGCGGTATTGCACCTAACATTGCCGAGGAAAACGCTTCTTCAATCGCCAGGGCAAGAAAGGTATCTGCGCGTGGTACGGCATCGTTCTTTATAGTGCGAACCATGCCTACTACTGCCTGCGGCGATAAATCAGGATAGTCATCACCGGCTTCTGCAACGCCACTTATCCCGGTCCGCATAGCGGTTTCAAGCGACGCCACACCCATACCCACACAAGAAACGGCACCAATACCCGTCACAAAGACACGCATTAACGGCTCTCCAGACTACGACACGTTTCGTCGAATTCTCGCACGGTCCCGGTTGTTCGACAAGGTAACGTCGGAGAATTACGAAGTGCGAGTCCTTTCATAACGCGACCCGGACCAACCTCGACCAGCATGTTAACACCTGACGCCTCAATTATTTGCATAGTGCCAGTCCAATTGACGGAACTAATCATGTGTCGCGCCAATTCGGTATGAATGGAATCGGCAATCACCAATGGCTCGGCACTGGTGTTGGCAATGATCGGAAAAACGGGATCGCGCATGTTGACAGAAGCCACCCGGAGCGCAAATACTTTCGAAGCATCAGCAAGCAGGGGTGTATGGTATGGTCCCGCGACATCTAACCATGTGTTGCGTCCACCTCCATCGACAATCAATTGGGCAGCTTTTTGCAGGGCTGGACGTAACCCAGATAAAACTACCTGCGATGGCGCATTGTCGTTAGCAATCCATACATCATTGCAAAGACCATCAAGAATACCCAACAGCGTCTTCGAATCAAGTCCAGAGACCGCCATCATGCTGCCATCGAGTGACACGTTGACCTCATGCATCAGGCTTCCGCGTTCAATCACAAGCGCAAGGGCATCATCAAAAGAAATCGCTTTGGCAAACGTAGCGGCAGTAAATTCGCCAAGGCTGTGTCCAGCAACAATGTCAGGTTGCAGTCCACGTTCAACGAGCAGTTCGCCGATGGCGTAACTAAGTACAAAAATCGCGGGCTGGGCGTACCGCGTTTCAGCGAGAAGGCGCGTTGGACCTTTCCTGATAATTGCACACAAGTCGAGCCCAAGAGCGTCACTTGCCTGTTCCAAACGTCGTGCAACAACGAGATAAGATTTCCGAAAATCTTCGCCCATACCAAGCGTTTGGGCACCTTGTCCTGGAAACAAAAATGCGATGTTCACAGGCTGTGCTCCAATATAAATGACGCATTGACGCCATTGACCCAGAAAGCATTGCAAAGCACCGCATCGATGGCTGGCAGCGTTCTCAAAGAAGTCACGACGTCAATGTCACAACGCGGATCAATTTGCTCGCAGCCTTTTGTGGCGGGAATCATCCGGGTGTGCAACGAACTGTAGGCAACAACCGCATTGAGCAAACCGCCAACACCTTTCTGTTCCCCGATTGCGCCACGGATGTTGGTAGTGGGTGGAGTCAATCCGCGGCCAAATGTGGCAACAATCGCTTCCGCCTCGGATTGATCGGCATCGGCCGTACAATAGCTGCCTGAATAAATGAGATCAACACGACTGCGACCAGCAACCCGCAAGGCGGCGTCCATAGCATTCCGCAACGCTGGAACACCATTGGATTTGTCTCCTACGCCGTAGGAATCGGCGGCCATGGCCCAGCCACTCAGCCGCATCAAGGGAATTGCACTGCGCGCCTCCGCATGTGAACGAGTTTCGATCACGAGAGCAGCTGCACCTTCACCCACAATAGCACCGTTATGCCGCACATCAAAAGGTCTCATTGTCTCTTCACCGCAATCATTGGGCGTCACAAAACCAAGGGCCTTGAGAGCACGGTGGCTCAACAAGGTTGACTCATCTGATGCTACAACGACGGCGACAGGCATATGTCCAAAACAAATCAAGTCGGCCGCCGTTGCAATTGCATGGCCACCCGCCGCCCAACCCATCGGAAGGGCCAGGAGAGGACCGCGAAAACCGTACTCAATGCTGATGAGACTTGCCGGAGCGTTGAAAACGCTCTCCTGAAAACTCAATGGCTCTACCCCACCAAGACCACCAGAAACAATAGCACTGAGATTTCTGCCGACGACTTCGTTCGGTCCGTTGCCAGTTCCATACACAACGGAAACAGAATCCTTATCCACACCTCTGGCCTCAAGTCGTGCCTGGGTAATCGCCTGAGCCGCCGCCGCCAATGCGTATTGAGAGATACGGGGTACCCGATAACCCTTCGACGTACGCCGAAATTGGTTCAAATCAAAATTAGTGATCTCCGCAGAGAGGGGATTTCCATCCAGGCGCTGACTGGGGCGCCAAACTGATTGATCGGCATGAAGGGCCGCCCACAGATCCGAAGGGGAATTTCCGAATGCTCCAACTGCACCTATCCCGGTAATTACGATTTCCTCAGTTTTCATGCTCTCCCCTGTGGAGTGACATGCAATGTCAATGTCGACAATTCCTCATCGGATAGTCGCCATGCCTGCTTTTTTCGGAACAGGCTTCGAAACGCTTGCCGTTTTAAATATCGTTCACATAAATAGGGCGTCAAGATGCCCTGCAGTTTGCCGATTATCTGCGTCTTGTCCCCACAAATTACACGACGCGCCAAATTAAATCCGAGTAGTTGAACAGCAGCACCGATCGCGTTTTGATATACAATTTTTTCGCTTAGTGCATGGAAACCAATCTTGCGATAAATGGGTAGCGCACTAAGATGACTCTGTATAATCAGGAAAGCTGCATCCATTTCAAAGGAAAACTCGACAACACAGCACAGCAGACCCTGAATCAAATCCTGACCAAAGCGGTGATCCTTCGAAATACTGAAACGGCTCACTTCAACGACCTTGCCATAGCCACGAACCTGTTGAAGATCGATCGGTTCGGAATGTCCAGTTTCAACCGGCAGGGGCATTGATGAACAATCAACTACGCAGCAAATCGTCCCCACAACTTCATCACCGTGATATGCAAGAAAAAACGTCGTACGATTCCAGGTTCCCGAGTCCTCCGCCATCTTCAAATCAACAAATTGGTCATATGATTTTTTTTTTGGACCAACACCAGCTCTGATCGACGGCAACACCTCCAACACCCAATGCTTATAAAAGGCCAATAAATGTGCTCTGTCTTTTGGAATTTGATCGAATCGATAACTACCTAAGGTAAACGATCCAGGTCTGCGCCAAGCCGAACCCATAGAGAACAATTGTAATCGAAGAGTCACTAAGGCTCCGGCCAGCATCAATCCAGGTATTACCCAAAACCATATAGGATACCGGAGCGTGGCCAACCCAGCTATGATGGCTAATGCATAAAGGATATCCCAGAGTAGAGAAGTTTTCCTATGTAGTGCCCGCAGACTATTTTTCCCGCCATAGAATGACGTTGCGGGCCGACCGATTATCAATAAGGTTGACCCAACCAAAAACAAACAGCCGAACAGAATAACTGGCGAATATGCCTCATACCCCGCACGTTCGAGAAAGTTATGCCCGAAAAACAGCACGATGCTCATCGTCAGCAATGTGAAAGAAATTGGACTACATACGTCGTGTCGATATTCAATCCATACAATTGCAGCATATAGTGAGATCAAAAACGTTGAACTTAACGATAGCGGCAGTAAATACATTGCAGCCGTCGAGATTACCATCGCAACCAATTGTAAATACAGCAAGCGAACACGAAAGAACGAATTACTTGGCAATAATCGAATATTCGCTGCACTACGCCCGCAGTTGTTATGCTTGGCATGCATTACTTTCACGCCGACTGCACAGTTTTGGTGACAAATAGCGGTGCAGAAGCACCCATCGCCTTTGTATTGCAGTTCCGTCCTTTTGCATCGAACGAAACTCCATTCTGAGCAAATTCCTGATCAATAAAAGCGAGTCCGATATCAGTTTCTAGCGTAGGCGAATAAACGACACAGGATAGGAACCCAACATCCTGACCTTCTATCTGAAGACGGTCTCCCTTAGTCACACATCCGGATTGATCGATGCGCAACATGAGTGACTGTCGCGCCGCAGCCAATTTCATTTTGTGGATCACCTCGCCTCCACGTAAGCTCTCCTTACGAAAACTGATCATCCAATGCAGTCCGGCCTGGATAGGATCGGAATTCTCAGGAAGATCCGCTTTTGTAAGAGACCGCATTTCAAGCATCAACACATGCATGATTTCCGGAGAGACCTGTCCAATGCCAAATTCAGCGCCACCTTCCAGTAATAACGTTGCAACCGCTTCTCCTCGATCAACGGGAATCAACAGGCGATATTCGAATTCACCGCAAAATCCCATGCGGAACAAAGTCACACCAAGGCGTTCATTTTCTTCAAACGATAGATACGGTAGGCCGAGGATATCTTCGCCAGCAGATTTCGACATCACGTCCTGTGCGCGAGGACCGAGCACGCTCAGCCATTCGTGTGAGTTACGCAAATCCTCGAATACAGCTCCGCGAGTGGGAATCTCCGCTGCCAGATACTGGCATAGATCATCCGCTGAATCAGCCTCAGTAAAAATATAAAATCCATCCTCGCACTTGAAAATCGTGGCAATGGCCATGATGTTTGCCGTCTCAGTCAGAAACAAACCAATCACTCCCTTCCAAAACGACAGCACTTCCAGATCGACGGAAATCAGCTGGTTAAGTGCCACCTCGGCATCAGGGCCGCTCACACGGAACCGACCGTCTGTTTGCAGGTTGAGCAACGCAACATTATTGCGTGCGAGTTTATAGCTTTCCTTCATCATGTCTTTCTCCTTCAAACGTTTTCAGGCATGCGCTCTTCGATAAAATCGAGGACGGTATTAACAGAACGGAAGGCATGTAGATCTTCATCGGTAATTGACACACCAAATTCCGTTTCGACCGCAATCGCGATCTCCAGCGCATCGACCGAGTCCAATCCCAGGCCAGACCCGAACAAAGGACTGTCATTTGCGATTTCTTCCGGTTCCAATTGAAGCGACAAACGCTCTATCAAAACACGTTTAAACCAATCGGACAGATCACGGCGCCGCGCTGCAATTTCCCGGGCCTCCTGTAAAGTGTTGCTATTCATCAGATGTAACCTCCTCCACTTACGTTAATCGTCGTTCCTGTCACATAAGACGACATATCCGATGCTAGGAACAGACAAACATTTGCTACTTCTTCAGGGCGTCCGATTCGACCGAGCGGCACCATCTCTGAAATTTCTTTCAATGTATCTCTTGGAATTTGGCGTGTCATGCGCGTATCGATTACGCCAACAACTGCAGCATTCACGAGGACATTGTGACTCGCTGATTCACGCGCGAGCGATTTTGTGAATCCAATCAACCCAGCCTTTGCAGCACCGTAGTTCGTCTGTCCAGATCGACCTGCCAATGCAGTAATTGACGCAATATTGATTACCCTGCCCCAACGCTGTTTGATCATCGGCTTTATAGCCGCTTTTGTGCATAAAAATGCACCGCTGAGATTTGTATCAAGCACGTCATACCAATCTCTCTCTTTCATGAACAAGAGAGGACGATCTTTAATCACGCCAGCATTGTTGACAAGAATATCAACGCTGCCAAAAGCATTTAATGCATCGGCCACCATTGTCTGCACGTAGGCAGAATCGGAGACATCCCCAACGCTAATATGAGATCGACCTCCAAGACGATCCACCTCGGCGGCAGTCTCCCGCAATGCATCGCTTGCGGAACGGCTGTTCAACAATACATTAGCGCCATTTTGCGCAAAGCAGGTGGCGATCGCTGCGCCAATCCCACGGGCAGCCCCGGTTACAATTACGGTTTTACCTTTCAACATGCCACTTCTCCTATCATTCTGAAACATTCACCTTCCTGGATTATGTCGTTGCATTGCGCGCTTTGCACATACGATAGAGATTTCTGAGATCGATATCACCAAGCTTTCCGGTTTCAGATCGTGGCAAGGACTTGACTACAAAAATCGGACGAGGCAGAAACACATCATCAACACGACCTCGAATATGAGCCAGCACTTCAGGAATCGTGGCACCGCGCTCAAGAACTACAAAGGCGATGGGCCTAGACGTTTCCTGATTACATTCACCGTCATTATGAAAAAAATAACTTGCGTCCACCACGCCAGGAACCGAGGAAATCATGTTATTAAGCGCTGTTCGAGATTGACGTTTCCCGTAAACTTTTACAATGTCCCCAGTACGCCCAAGGATCCTGAAACCAGTGACATCAAGCTCGATGCGATCCCCAAGCGGGATAACACCATCGAGGTGCGAGGACTGACACTGCGCGACGCCACCTTCATCTAGTTGTATAGTCATGCCAGGTAGTGGCGACCACCATGGTTCTTGATCCTCATCGGCATGGCGCTTGCGAAATGCAATCGCTCCTGTTTCGGTGCTTCCGTAAATTTCCGTGATCGGAACGCCGAAACAGTAAGCCGCTTGTCTTGCCAATGCAGAAGAAAGCGGACTTGTCGCACAAACGACACCGGCGATATTCTTAAATTTGATTTTCAATTCAACATACGCGCGCAGATGAACAGGTGTCGTGACAATCCAAAGTGGTGTCGTGCTATTGTTGCACAAGGTCTTGAGTTCAATAGGCAGGAATACGCGTTTAGGATCTAAACGGACTTGCGCAAGATGTGGCAACCAGAATCCAAATGAATATCCAAACATATGCTCAAATGGTACTGTCGAAACAAAGCAAGAATCCGTATCGATATTCATCACTTTGCGCAAAGACTCAATTTCACCCAGCATCGCAATTACGCTCTTGACCACTGGCTTCGGTGTGCCGGTTGTTCCACTTGTCAATAAAATGGCAAGCGGGTCAGGCCATAATGTAGATGGTGGCAAAATTTTTTCAGTAAAGATTTCGGCATCTTCAAGCTCAAAGGGCAGCAGGATCTGGTTTGATGGATCGTCTGTCAACACAGTGAATTTGTCAAACATTGTTGCCAGAACAGACAATTGTCGCCATTCTGTTTGGGGCACCAAAAGACTGATTCGTCCTTGGCCGATCGCCCATAAATGTGCCCGCACAAATGCCGATTCACTGCAACAACAGATCGCCACCACTTTTCCTTTACGTAATTCCATTATGGTTTCTCGCCACAAATAGATTCTATTTTTTCTTGCTGTTTTGCCGAGAACGTTTCTCGCCACGAAGATTTATCCTTACGAAAGGTCCAGGATCGATAACTCTCTGGCGTTTCGATCAACGCATCATTGTCAAACACAAGGTTTCCGTGCTCACATATCAAACGAATCCAATGAGCCGGACATTCCATCATTGATTCAAAGGAGACAGTCAACAGGCGCGAATCTTTGGCTACTTCCTTCCATTGCCGCATTTCTTCAGCCAGTAGCGGAGCATATAAAGTCGAGACCAAATCCGCAGCATGGGCGATTGTGTCAATATCAACGAGAAAGGATTTTCCTGACGCCAAAAAGTGAGCGAGAGAATTGGCAACAGGCCGAATATCGCGATGTAAATAGACACAAGCCAATCCTTGTCGATCCGCCCAGTCGATGATATGCTGAGGTTCTTGTATTTCCGAAATCGAAGGATTAATGAGAAAACGTAGAAAATTGTGAAAGCCATGATCCGATACAATACGTGAAAAATGCGACATTTCGTCGAAAATTTCAGTGCGATTTCGAGCCAACATCATGGCAAACCGCTTTGCTATGGTCTCAATGTTGGGACTATTCGTACGCAACACTGCCGCAATCTCTGGATGCCATCCGCAAATGAGTTCTGTATGCAATTGCGATTCGTTAGCGCCCTCCATTCCAAATATCACGGGAGAGGCAGTGAGCTTTTCTAAATAACGTGACACAAACATCGTTCCTGATTTCGGTATGGAAATCAGGCAAACACCTGTTTTCTTCTTTAACATGAAAATTACCCTTTTTAGTTAAAACACAAAAAACTTGGCGCCCATGGTCACCATGCTACTCAGTAACGCTCCATACTCTGAATCCGCATGACCAGCATTGACGGTGACCAAAGCAAAAAGGGAAATACGAGGAGAAATGTTCTTCTCGACATATAAGCTAGTCTGACTGCTATAGTCGTGTACATTACCGGCCGACATGAGGCGCCAATATAATGTCCCTTCCTGCGGATTACTTTGCCAAATAATCGAGACATAGTCACGACCGAGGAGCGACGGCGCTTGTGATATTGCCAGGTTAAGCGTTCCGAGACTTCTTGAGATCGCCGGAGAGGAAATCAGCGATGTATTCAGTGGCAGACCAGCTTCACGCACACGCTCGAAATACCGATGTTCTTCCTCTAACGAATAGCCATGGCCGTCGTGCAGATACTCCAGCGAAACTACCTGGCCATTAATGAAGGTATAAGAACCGCCGAGCAGACTTGTCAGCTCGCGGGGCGATGGCTGCTGAAGTTCAAATGGCGCCCCAAAAGAGGTGGCTGAAACTTGCAAGTTGGAGGGGCGCTGCCCAGATCCTAATTCGCCGTACAGGAGAATCGCTTCATCCAGCGTTAATTGCGCAAAACCTCCAAAAAATGGTGCCTGATTCTTTTGCTGGCTGGAGATGGCGCTTACAAGATAGTCATTACCGCGATAGTCGCATTTCAAGAACGCAATATGGCTGTAGTCTGGCGCACCCGTCAGGTGACCCGCATCGACCACATAGCCACCGGTCACACCGAAACTCCCGTCGGTATAATGCATGCGCGCCAAATCAATACCGGAGACATCAAGCAGAGGCTGCGTGCGTCCGGCGTCAAAGTAAAAAGGGTTGCTGGGCGATCGGAAATTCGCTGGCCCCCAAGTCAACAATTCGCGTCCTGCAGTCAAGGTTGATTCTTGACTCAGCTTCATGCGAGCAAAACCTTGACTCAAATAAGCTTCGCTAAATGATTGTGTACCTATTTCGTCTTGATTACATTGTCCAAACATGCGGGAACGCAACACGACATCGGTAGTTTCCGCACTGAATCGCATATCGAGTCGCGCTTCTACCGTCTCCTGCGTCTTTGGCAAATTGGCAATGCGATTTCCTGGATTTAACAAACTGTCAGAGACTGGTGTTTGCCAATTAGCATATGTCCAAGTTTCGAGTGCCGTCCTTATATTGTTCGACTCCTCACCATTTGCAAAGACAGGGAGACTGGATAAGGTCATCCCAAAGAACCCAACACCGAGAAATACTTGGGCAACAAAAACAACAAATCGATAGAAACTTTTCATTCGAGATGACTTACATCAAATTCGCCGGGGGAAATTGGTTGCACTTTGACTTGACTATAATCAAGCGTAGTGCGTGCATCCGTTAATGCATCCGTGATCACCATGCGGCTGATAAATGGAGCTGGCTTTCCTTGAATCTCGATGCGATTCTTATATTCAAACTCAGCACGCTTTAGCAGCTTCCCCGATAAAGAATAAAACTCGGCTCGGATGCCGACACCTTGCCCATCAGAAATCCAATACAGCAAACGATCGTAAGTGGTATGATGATTGTTTGCTGTCAATTCCAGAACGTTACAGTGTTCTTTGCCTATCATTTCGTCACGAAGTAATTTTACTGTGTAATCACGCACATAATTCGTCGCCGCTATATCACCGATGGCAGCTTGGCCGGTCAATCGTTGTCTGGGCGAGATGGGAATGGGCTTCTTCAGACCTGGTTTTGATAGCCACATGTTGTAATCAACCTGAAGCATTTTTGTGCCTTTGCTCCGTAAGGGCTCGAAGGTTTCTGCAACATTCGCAGAGTCAGTGGCTTTGATACGTAAACGCATGCTCTGATCATCGTCACCATTGCCGGTGTTTAATACATTGACGTACCAGGTCAATCCCGGCAATCCACCGCCTCGAGCCTGATCAGAAAGTTTTAACAAAGCGATGGGATCAGGTTCTGCATACAGAGGACCAACCATGAAGCATGTTATCAAACCAAATAATGCAAAACAAAAACCCAGAAAGAACCGCCAACTTTTCAGATAAAACGATGAATGGTATTGTTGCATAATAACTCCTTAGACATGCCCAAGGGCATCGATAATCGGTCTGCTTGCAGCTCGTTGCGCTGGCAGAATAGCTGCGGTGATGGAAAGGAGGCTGAGCAAGACTGCGCTTGCAATCGCTTTTGTGAAATCAAAGCCGATCAGCAATGGAACTTTATCCGTTGAATTTGGCGGTTGATAGGTAATATCCGCAGCATTAATTCCGAAACGTACGAGTAAAGTTAATGTAAGCCCAGCTAAACAACCAAGCATTACCATCAACAATGCCTCGGTTGCGAATAAGCGCACTACACTGCTGCGATGTACTCCGATTGCCCTCAGTGTGCCAATCTCCCTAGTGCGCTCAATGACACTCATCGTCATCGCGTTGGTAATACTCATGACGATGATCGACACTACGATGGCGAGCAGGAATCCGAAAATCATGTCAAACATCGATTTGACCTGCCGATAGAATACCGACAGTTCTTCCCAGGTATTGATTTCCAGATCAAATCCTGCGGCTTTCAACTGCGTCACGAGTTGCATCCGCACGGCTTCCGTTTGGGTCACATCAGGTAACAGCACAGTAATGCGATCAGCGCGACCTTGGGCATCAAAGAGCGATTGCACCAACGCCAAGGGTACGAACATGAACTTGTCTTCCATACCTGCATTGCCAGTGCTGAACGTGTCAGTGATGGTCACATCAATGGCATTGGCTTGTCCGTGCAAGGTGCTGACTAACAGCGACGCATCACTTCCCTCCTTCAGTCCCAGCATCTCGGCTAATCCACGCGCCACGGTAACCCCACTCTGCGTATCGGCCGACAAACCACCAGAAGCATTCCTACGTGGTCCCCGCAGCACTTCCATATCGCTGGGAGCGATGCCCTCTGCCAAAAAAATGGTGCTGACATGGCCATTTGATAGCAGACCGTTGATTCCAAGGCGTGGTGCGACATAAGCATCGCTCACATTCTTGCGAACGACCTTAGCAATTTGTTCGATCTCATTGTAAGTCATGAGATATTGTTCTGGGTGCAGGCGCCCCTCGTTGATCAAACCGTGTTTGGTGATAGTCAGATGACCGAGCAACTCGCCATAGACTGCCTGCTCGGAAAGTCCACGATAGGTTGTCTGTGCATAACCAGCAAAAAGCGAGATTGCTGCAAATCCGATAGCAATACTGAGAACAGTAATCAAACTGCGCCGATAATTTCGCAGGAGATTGCGGAGCCCAAAAATGGTGAAATTCATTGAACAGCCTCCACCCGACGGTCTTCCAAAATTTGACCATCCTTCAACAGTAAGTGACGGGGAACTTGATCCAGCAAACGAGGATCATGCGTCGAGAACACACAGGTCACACCGGTGAGTTGATTCATAGAACGTATGAGCTCGATCACGCTGTGGCTATTTTCGGAATCAAGATTGGCGGTAGGTTCATCGGCAATGATAAGCATGGGGTCAATGACCAACGCTCGCGCAATCGCCGTACGCTGGCGCTGCCCACCGCTTAGCCTATCAGGACGAAATGTAGCAAATTTTTCTAGACCTACTTGGTCGAGCCATTCCATTGCGCGCTCCCGGGCTTGACCATCCGGTACACCTTGAACTTGCAAGGGCAACATGACATTTTCCAGGGCATTCAACACTGGTATCAGATTAAAGCTTTGAAAAATAAACCCTATTTTGCGATTGCGAAAATCGGCAAGTCTATCGTCGGTGTATTGATTAACATTCTCGCCGTCGAAACGAATCTGCCCAGCATCCGGCACGTCAATCAAACCCAACAGATTCATCAGGGTCGACTTGCCACTTCCTGATGGCCCCCAGACCGCTACCGATTCACCACGCACGATCTGGACACTAATTCCACGCAGTGCTTGAACGGTAACTTGTCCCAACGTGAATTGACGTTTGACATCCAGTAGCTCAAGCAAGGCGGGAGGGTTTGACGACAAATTAGCAGCGTCGTCCCAATTGTTCGAAGCGTTCTGATGAGAGAGCATGGATTACTTCACCTGGATCCTGATGTTTTGATTTATGTTTGCAAGGTCAATTCGTGCATCATTGAATGATGGTGGACCAAATTTGCCGCGTGCATCCCTCGAAAATCCATTTGGTTCCGTTGGCATGCCAACGAAATTTGTATCAAGTTTCTGGTTGCTGTTGATGTCCTGGTACGCCGATACCGCGTAGCTTCCTGGCACCAAATCTTTGAAAGTAACGGTCACAGCGTCAGCCCTTGCTTCAATGGCCTGGCCAGCCATAGTTGACTTAGGAAAGGAGTTCGGATTATTAAACAGGCCTACTCTTACTGAGCCTTCGGCACTTTTTAAGCCCTCCACGACAACTGTCAAATCTGCGGCAGCAGCCGTCATTGTAATTAATCCTCCAATAACAGCAATTAAGCAAATACGAGCGTATGTCATACAATACATAGTGTTTTCACCAAGTCATTTTCCCCGTAATTTGAATCTATCAGGCACTTTAGAGTAGCCCCCTTTTTCCCCTGCAAGTAGCTGCAGAGTTTTCACCATTCATAGCCATATTGAAGACAATTATACATAATGATTATAATTTCCAAATAGTTTACCGATGAAAAGGCTATAGCAGCGACAAAAAGGCGACTACAGGAGTGAAAGGGAAAAAATGAGCGACATGTTAGTGTAATTAAAGTTCCATTTTTCCGTAAGATCATAAGAAAATTCTTAAAAAACCTTAATCGCTCGGAAAGATATTATAGGAGGACAGTCCGGCAGCGATGCGAACCTAATACAAGGAAATCATCAATTCCTTTGTCGATAAGAACGGCCTGAGCCGTGGCCAGATCATGGCCAAGATTGAACAAACAATCCAGTTGCTCCAAGAAGTTGATGCTAATCATATCGTACCGGATGCACTGGTTGCGGCCTTGGCCCATAATTTAGGGAAATTACCATCTATCCGTGGCCATTTTTACAGTCTGGGTAAGCATCACTTGGCTGCTGGGCGTGTCCTGGTCGGAAGTAAACCGTTCATGTCAAGCAGTTTGTAAAACAAGAGAATATTTTACGGGCCATCAAGCTCCATCACAAGCGGTCTGATGGACTTCTTTGCAAGACCTTGAAACGGGCAGATCAGCTTGCACGGCAACAGGAAATAGGACAGGCACAAGAGCGACTCCAACCATTAGAAGAACCTCCAAAATGGCACAACGAAGCAAAGTCGCAAGACGGCATATTTGATGAAAAATCAGAGGCCAGAAAGAATGTGGCAGTCCCAAAAATCATCAACCTGCCATGGTTTGACACCCCTGCCTTACTCAAAGATATGCGGCCCTATATCAATCGATTAGAGGGGCGAAGGTTCCAGGCAATTTCCATGCCGAATGGTTTTGTCTATTTTATGCCAAAGATACTGGAGGTGATTGCCAAGAAAAAAGCTGAACAAGCGGGAGTACTGGAAGTAATCTCTATGGAAAAGGAAGAAATGCGGGAGGTGTTGTTATCCATCGTCCATCAACTACGGCAGAATGATGTAATTGCCGATGGCCTTCTGCAAAGAAATTATTTTGGGGCATATTTCACCATCACCATGAAATCAGGTGTCACCATGAAGGGCTACTACACGCCATTCCATGCCGAACCGTTTGGCTCTATCGCTACGATGGAAAAATCCAAG
>VMSP01000095.1 GCA_013792135.1 Desulfocapsa sp.
CCCTCGCAATGCCTCCAGAGCGACCTTCGCTTTGAACTCGGGAGTATGGAACTTTCTCTTCTTCGCTTCACTCATATTGTCTTGTCCCTGGTGGTTACGTATAGCTTAAACTACTGTCTCAAAACTGGGGTCCACTATACTCAGCAGTTATGACGCCGATCAGGATGGAGGTCTGAACGGAGAAGAATTATTGCAACTCTTGACAGATATGGGCTTTTCTCCACCCGAGATGACTACCAGTGATGATGGCAAATCATCTGCAATGCAACCCCCGCCCCCACCACCACCGTCATCAGAACAGGTAACTTCTGCCTATTCCCAAAACAGCGGAGATGACATGCTGGCCAAACTAATGGATTTATTGCAAAATCAGGAGAATAGCAACGCAAGTACATACAGCTCTGTCAACGTAACATCATGAGTCAATGCAGCTGGCTTTAAAGTGAAGTAGTGTAACAATATTGAATTGGCTTTAGTGTCCAGATGGCCCATCCCCCATTCCATCTTATCCTTTAGCTTTTATTGTTTTTCTCCACACATTCCTTCCTGTCCCAGCTTTATAATAAAAAATCACATTGAAAAACAACCGCATAGGAAACCCAATGGATCATTCAGCTTTTCAGCTTAACCATGATTTTCTTACCATGCTATGTGCAAGAATACATGCATTAAGAGCTCAATATGGAGACGATAAAATCTTCGCGAGTCTATTTGTCGATAACGCCATATTCTCGAATAACCACCTCGCTAATATTATCGATTCGGCCTATTGGGCAAGCCAGACAATAGAAGAAGGCAAGCAGATTAAGATTTCTATTGTTTTCAAAGAACGCAAGCTTTCCGGAAACATCTTCCACTTTGATAATCCGCTTCCTTTGACCTCAAATAATCTCATAAAAATTGGTTCAGCCCTGGAGAGTGCCTTCTCTGACATCTGTATTTGTGTCGGCGATGATGGACAACCACAAATATGGGGTTTGAGGATGAGGTCACTCAATCACCTGACGACTGATCTCTGGATTCAAGTGCTCAGCCCCGGCAACATCCTGATCATCTGTAATGGCAGAAGTATCGCCGCACTAATCGGTAATCAGGCGGTATTCATTGATCCGACCAGCTTTTTTGGAGCAATGCTGGAGAAAGTTTTCACAAGCATTGCAAATATTAAATTAACTGCCTTGAATTTTTACAAATTCAACACTCTTCTCTATATGGCCCAGGCAATGAGAGCCCACGAATGTGGTGGCACACTTCTTGTTGTACCCGAAGGCAATGCTTGGAAAAAATCAATCGGACAACCGGTTGGTTACACTGGAGGGGTCAACATTCTCGAACCGAAATTCGTCTCGGAACCCACTTCAGCAACCCTGACTCTACACGATCTCTTCAACCTCTTTCAAGAAGCGACTGCTGCCCAAGATGAGAGCTTTATGAATATACGCACACAGATAATCGACCAGTGTAATCGTATAGGACGTCTTACTGCCACGGATGGGGCAGTTGTGATGACCTATGGTCGCTATATTCACTGTTTTGGTGCAAAAATTCATGCTGTCGATGCTCTGGCTGGCTCAGACGTAGTGCATGTTACCCGACCCGTTGAAGGAGATATGGGAACAAAAACATTTTTTTCCGATCTTGGTGGGACACGTCATTGTTCAGCAGCTCAGTTTGCCTATGATCAGCCCGATTCAATCGCCATTGTGGCCTCTCAGGGCGGCAATGTGTCCTTTTTTACCAAGGAGAAATCTACTGGAGAATTACTGGTCATTCAAAAAGCAGAACTTGCATTGATGTATGAAGGCATAAGCGGAGTGTTCTGGAATTTATCCAAATTCATAGAAAGTGATAGACCTGGCACAAAAATGATGATGGAAGGGCTGTGTGCATGATCATTTTGCAATTACCTTGCATTTATTCTACATTTGCTCAATCCTTTCTTATTTCTTCCTTAATTTAGCGTTAAAAGTTGTAACAAGAGTCGTCATGTATCGCTTGACTGGTAAATCACGACAAAGAGATAAGAAGTGAAAAAATAATTAAATACATAGCCAGTAAAGTCATGGTGGGTTTGGCTCTGTTATGCCTTGCACCGGCAACCGTATTTGCCAATGGAAGTAATGGATCCGATAACCTTCGTCTGGCTCGCGCTGCAGGTAGACATGGGAGATTAACCCAAAATCCGAATAAGCTGGAACATCAGGTTTCCTGGTACCTCCCCTCTTTCTTCCCCCACTGGTACCGGGAGGCCTGGTTTTTCAAGTACAGATAAGCACGAGCGACATTGCAGCCGCCTTCTGGGCTTTATTTGCGAAATGTTATTTTAATCATTAATGCGCGACTTCCTTATTTCTTCCATATTTGGTCCTCAATTCAATACTAATATTACCTGTAATCATGTACCGCAGACCGATAGCTCAATCTGGCTGTTGTACACTACTATTAACCGGTCACTTGACCGCAACGGAGATGACACATGAACACATATCACCCACTGAAAGCAGCTTTACTCATGGCAATACTGGTCCTGCTACCGATCGCTGTTTGTGCCGCAAGCGATGGTCCCAACAATAACCGACGTCAGGGTCCACCACCCGAGGCAATTTCGGCATGCGAAGGCAAGCAGGCAGGGGACAGTGTTGAATTCACCGGGCGCAAAGGTGAAACACTCGAGGCAACCTGCAAGGAAATGAACGGCCAGCTGGCTGCAGTCCCTGCAGGAGGGCCGCCTGAAGGTGATCGCAACTAGCTGATGTAACGATGGTACCACTTTGTCATATCACAATTCTCCCGTCTTTGACGGGAGAACATGGAGTAAATGAATATGAAAAATGGAAATTATCTGGATGCCAAGGTCGTAATTAATCCAAAGCAAACAATGCCCAAGTACCTTCAGCAGCAATTGAACGAGACAAATGACATGCAATGTGAACCACAAGAAAACCGCACCATAAAACAGAAGCAGGATAACAACCAAGGACTGGAATCAATACAATCTTCAAAGAGCAGAATCCTCGTTGTTGATGACAACGACGAAAACAGGGAGCTCCTGGAGATTTTTCTGGGCGAATACGGTTATGAAGTTGTTTCGGCAAGCGACGGGCACGAAGCCTGGTACCTGCTTCAAAATGAAAATTTCGATCTGGTTCTAACCGACATCTGTATGCCGGGAGTAAGTGGCAATGATCTGGCCAAATACATAAAAAATCACAGGAAAACATTACCGGTCATTGCAATTACAGGATCATCCTGGTTAGCAGAGGACTCTTTCGACAAAATCATGAGCAAACCTATTTCGCTGGATGCTCTTCTAGATTCGATTAAATTTTATCTAGCGTGCGCCGTGGCAAGGCGCTGTTTTTTCAGCGGGTGCGAATCCCGCCCGGCAACTTTCGTTCCAGCCGGTAGCAACTGGAGCAGGCGTGGAGGTAACGAAGCGTCTGAAGCCTCTGGTGTAGAGGGTTCTTTAAGGGACTTTGCGAACATGCAGGCCGTAATGTAATGTGAACACCGAGCAGGCCTCGAAAAGATTGATGCGGAAGCCGACCCGCCGTTAGTACGGGGAAGGCCGCTGTCACAGGTGAAGCGAACGAAAAGCAACCTGTGGTTCCGTCGGGGTAGTGGTGACGGCATGTATGGAAGAGGAAGACAGACGCAACACGGGAAGCCCTGTGGCGTGATTGTTCGTGCGATCAACCGGACACCCGTGAGGGACAGGCTGGGCGCGACAGGGTGGCGGAGAGGCTCGTAGTACCGAGGAAATCGGGTAATGCCGATGGAGGGAAGGGGCCTTAGTTCAAGATCAACGCAACAAGTAGGAAAGGAGTGAAGATTGGGAAACCTGCAAACTTCGGAAAGCATCCAGAGACTACGGACGGCGTTACACACCAAAGCGAAGGAAGAACCCAAGTTCCGGTTCTATCTTCTGTACGACAAGATTTATCGA
>VMSP01000098.1 GCA_013792135.1 Desulfocapsa sp.
TTAACTACATTGAAGTCTACTACAATCGCCGAAGAAAACATTCTACTAATGGACATAAATCTCCAGCTCAATATGAGAAGGAATGGTGGAATACGAGAAAAGCGGCTTAACAACGGCTCCACTTTGTTGTGGCAAGATCAAGACACTGGTGCCGCCCTATCTGCAGCGTTTGCTGATTAACCGGGACGTTAAAAAGATAGCACGGGGCACCTACCTCAGCGGCTTGTTTTCCATTCCCTTCTTTGCCATTACCGGTCTGATCGGAATCGTGGCACTGGCGTTGGATCCTTCCGTAAACCCCAATCTGGCGATGCCCTTTGTGATCAAACAGGCTTTATCGCCCCTGTTCCAGGGAATTGTTATCGCAGCTGTTATCTCCATTGTCATGTCTTCTGCCGACTCCTTTCTGAATGCGGCCGCCATTTGCTTCAGCAATGATATCGTCAGACCTCTGCGCCGCCAACCCATAGCCCCGCTGACCGAACTCAGGATGGCGCGGGCGATCACTCTCTGGTCGTTGGTGTGCTCTCTGTTATTTTTGCCATATCCATTGAAAGTGTGCTCGGAATCCTGATCTATGCCTATAACTTCTGGGCTCCGATCATCCTTGTGCCCCTGGCATGCGCAATACTGTGTGCCTCCGTGAGCCGCAGCCGCTTTCTCGCCGGTGCAGCAGCAGGTATTGCCGCCGTGCTGATCTGGAGTTACTGGCTCGGTAAACCGTGGGGGATCGACGGCCTGGTGGTCGGTGTTTTTGCCAACCTGGGCGTCTTTTTTGCCTTTGATCGAAAGGGTGCTACAGCTCTCAGCCAGAGCACAAGCGAGTTGGCCGAATTCGAGACTGCCCCGGCCAAATCGCACTGAGCGAAGGGGCACGTGCAGATCTGTAAAAAAAACAGATTCCATAGTTCTACTTTGTTACATTCAACATCAACCACCCCTAACCCCTCCTTATCAAGGAGGGGAATAAAGTTTCCCCCCTGATTAAGGGGGGTTAAAGGGTTGCCGGATACGACGGTGAAACAATATGACAAAGTAGAAATAGCCACAGCAGAAATAGCTCCGTAAATTTATATCTGCTATCTCCCTTCATATGCGAATCTGTCAGTTGACCGAATACGCACCGATTACTATGATGACATCTGTTCGCGCTCCGATTCTTTTCATTTCCTGGAAATGCATTCATGAAACCCTTGTGGCATATTAGCGATCTTATTGATTTTGAATATCTTCTTCTCCGGGATGACCTCCTCATGGAAGAAAATGGCCAGGATGCGCTCAAACATCGGGATCGGGATATCTATCTGCAGAAGATTGCGCCGGCGGCTGCAGGACAGGGAGATCTCACTCAGCCTTTTCTGCTCCACAGGTGGCTCAAAGTCCGGCAACAGCAAGAGGCGGATCAAACCGACGGGAGCGTTTTGCCTGGCCGGGTCTGGAATGAACTGTACAGGATCTCCTGCTTGCTGATACTGCTGCTGGGCCTGACCAGCGGCTCGGGCCTGGCTTTTTCCTTTCTTGGTTATTCCGGTACGGAACCTGTAAATGTATCCATGTACCTGGCAATTTTCGTCGGGGTACAGATCCTGTTAATTGCTTTGCTGGGTGCTGCTTCCCTCTATCGCCTGCTCTGGCGGCTCGACCTGCGTTCATCAGTGCTTTATAGCCTGCTCAGTGGGTTGATGGTTCGCGGCATGTTGCGGCTCAACGGGTATATCGGGAAAAAGCTGACCGGCCAGCAACGTCTGCAGATATCTGCAGCCCAAGGACTCGTACGGAAAAAGTTACAGACCCATGGTTCATGTTTTCTCTGGCCGATATTTACCTTGCTCCAGGTGCTGGCCATCGGTTTTAACTCGGGTGTCCTCGGGGCGACCTTGCTCAAAGTCATTTCAGCCGATATTGCTTTTGGCTGGCAGTCCACCCTGCAGGTCAGTCAACAGTTTGTCTTCACGCTGGTGAAAGTTCTTGCCCTGCCCTGGTCCTGGTTTATCCCGGGAGATATCGCCTACCCTAGTCTTGCGCACATTGAAGGCAGCCAGATGATCCTCAAAGAAGGGATCTATCACCTGACAACCGAGGCCCTGGTTTCCTGGTGGCCCTTTCTCTGTCTGGCGGTGCTGTTTTACGGTCTGTTGCCCCGGATGGTATTGTTGTTTGTCGGCCTGAGCAGCCAACGGAGCTGCATGGCTCGGTTGCAGTTCAAAGGGGCTGCCTGCGGGCAACTCCTACGGCGGATGACCACCCCGCTGGTCTCCTCCCAAGCTCCAAGACAGGATCGTTTTGCGCGGCCTCTTGCCCACGGGCTGCCGCAGTCAGCAGAGTCATGTGAAGCCCGAGTTGTTAGTCCCGATGATCAGGGCATCCTGCAAACAGCTATCGCCTTGATTCCCGACGAGTTGTACGAACAATGCCCTCTGAATACACTGCAAGCCCTGCTGCAAAAGCGTCTGGGCGTGACGGTACAGGAAACCCTGCGAACAGGAGTTGCCTACCAGGATGAGCAAATCATCCTTGATCAGATAGGGGAAAGAAACAGCACGTCGAAAATAGAAAACATTGTCGTCCTGCAGGAGGCCTGGCAACCGCCTATTTCGGAATTTTTGTATTTTTTGAAGGGGTTACGATCCAGCGTGGGTGCAGATGTTCCACTCATTGTGGCCCTGGTGGGCAAACCGGGTAGCGATACAATTTTTACAGAGAGTAAAGAAGAGGACATGAAGATCTGGCGCCAAAAGATCATGGCCATGGGGAAAGCAGATATTGAGGTTCTGGAATTGGTGGAGGCATCATGAAGAGTGGTGTTCCCATATTCGCCGTTGTCGGGCACCCCAATGAGGGGAAGTCTTCCGTACTCTCCACCCTTGCTGAAGACGATTCCGTTCGCATCAGCCCCGTTCCCGGTGAGACCATCGAGTGCCGGGATTTTCCTGTCATCATAGACGGGAAGGAAATTATCCGTTTTATCGACACCCCCGGCTTTCAGAACCCGCGCAACACCTTGCACTGGATGCAGAATTACCAGGGGCCGGAAACAGACATGGTACAAGAGTTTATCCGTACCCATGAAAATGATCCGGCGTATCGCGATGATTGCGAGCTGCTGAAGCCACTTCTTGGCGAGGCGGGAATCATTTTTGTTGTTGACGGCTCACGGCCGCTGCGCAACGTGGACCGGGCGGAAATGGAGATTCTGAGAATGATCGGTCGGCCGCGCATGGCCATCATTAACAACAAGGAAGATGATACGGCCTATCTTGACCAGTGGCAGAACGAATTCAGGAAACATTTTAACTCCATCCGCATCTTCAATTCAAACCGGGCGACGTATGGCGAACGTATAGCCCTGTTGGAGAGCCTGAAATCCATAGATCAGGATTTGCAGGGTGCCCTGGAGGTGGTTATATCGGCCTTTCAACAGGATTGGGCAGCCCGCAACCAACGAACCGCCGATACGCTTGTCACTATGCTGACAGAGATAGTTGCTTATCAGCGGAGTGTCGCCTGCCCTGATGGGACCAATGAGGTGGTGTTGAGGGAAAAACTGTTCGGGAAATACGACCGCTTTGTCGCCCGGGAAGAGCAGAAGACGTATCAGCAGATCCGTTCGTTTTACAAGCATAATATTTTCAACTATGACCTGCCGGAGCACTCCATCCTCCAGGAAGATCTGTTCAGTGAGCGAACCTGGCAGTTCCTCGGCCTGAGCAGATCACAGTTGGTGTTGGCCGGGGCGCTTAGTGGAGCTGCCATCGGGGCCGGTGTTGATGTTGCACACGCTGGCCTCACCTTTGGCGTTTTTTCAGCCCTTGGCGGAGTACTAGGCGCGGCCGGAACCGCACTGAAAGGCCGGTCATTTTTTTCAGGCGTTCGCCTGATGGGTATAAAACTAGATCATCACAAGCTACAGATCGGACCGGTGAAAAATATCCAGCTCCTCTACATCCTGCTGGACCGGTCCCTGATCTTTTACAGCCACATCATCAACTGGGCCCACGGCCGCCGCGACTATGCACAGAGCATGTCCACAGCAGAGAAGCCGGGAATGAAACAAGGCTACACAACAGATTGGGACCGGGCAGCGCGACAGACATGCGAGACCTTTTTCAAAGGACTCCAGGGAGATGACGCGGTTCAACGGAAAGAGAGCAGCGAAGCCCTGAAAAACCTGCTCATCGACTGCCTGGATTCCATTTCTCGCGACCGCGCTTAATTCTACTTTGTCACATTAGCCATCACTCTGCCGTTTGTATGCAGAGTCAATGGATGCTTGCCTTTGCCGGTGCCTGACATTCATCTGCCTGAAGACTTCTTCGTGAGTTATATCCCTCCGTGGAAGAAAGTGAGCAAGCAATTTTGCAATGTCTGGACAA
>VMSP01000021.1 GCA_013792135.1 Desulfocapsa sp.
ACAGATACCAGGTAACACTTAAAGGAGTCCGGTTGATAAACATAGTGAATGCATTTTGGGCTGCATCTACTGAAGATTTAATGAAAATTGCCGTTTAATTTTCTTGTTTTTTATCACAGAAGTTCAGGAGTAAGGTACTAACGAGAAATGTTTGATTGCAAGACTTGACCCCACACATTACCCCCAATCTCACCCTGATCAAAAACAATACCCCGCTCACCTGCACGGTCGAAGAGGTGCTGGAACACAATACCCAGAAACTTGTCCATGATCTGACCAAGGAACTGGAGATTGACCTCGGAAGATTTCAGGAAAAACTGCACGCCAGACTCCTGGAGCAGATCTTTATCGAAGAACGGCTCTACAAACAGATCGAGGAAGAGACCAGCTACAAGGCCGTGATCCAGAGCGTTGCCGGTGCCTTGCAACCCTTCACCGCAGAGCTTCTTCGGCCAGTCACCAACGAGGATATAGAGCGCTTACTTGAGATTAAAATTAAGCGCATCTCCCATTATGATATCAATAAGCAGCAGAAGGAAATCAAGGAGATCCGTAGCGAGATCAAGAAGATCAGTCATCACCTCAAGGACATGGTCGGATACACTGTTTCCTTCCTTGGTGACCTGCTGAAAAAATATGGTCATCTCTATCCGAGACAGACAGAACTCTGCGAGTTTGAGGAGGTCAGCGCGTGCGCAGCGCGGCCCTCGCTAATCTGGTGGTCGGCTATCAGCGGGCCACAGGTTTTCTGGGCCATAACATCAAGGCTGAAGATGAAAAGCAGGATTTTACCCTGAACTGTTCCGAGTACGACCGGCTCCTGTTGATCTTTAACGACGGCATGTACAAGGTGATCCCGGTGACTGACAAACTATTTATCGGCCATGAACTGGCCTGGATCGGGGTTGTCGAAGACGGCCTGATCTTCAATATTCTCTATCGGGACGGCCTCGAGAATCTGACCTATGCCAAGCGTTTTACCACCCCCAAGTTTATCCTGGATAAGGAGTATCGGCTCTTCCCCGAAGATAAACGGTCAAAAATTCTTCTCTTGCTGATGGGTGAGGGGGCAAGCGCCCATGTCGGCCTTGCACCTTCACCTCGAGCCAAGAGCAATGTTTTAGAAGTTTATTTTGATGAATATCTATTAAAGAATCCAAACGCTAAAGGGAAACGGATCTCACCTCGAGTGGTAAGAAGAGTGACAGATTCCACCGGTAAGGCCGCGCCAAAACCTCAGAAGCAGAATATGACCTTACTTGGCCTGGTAGATGCGACCAAAGAGAGCTCGACTCAAGAAGAAAATGAAGGGGAAGGAGAAGGCAAAGACAAGGAGTAAAAAGAGAGAAGGGAAGAATGCGAGGGATTTGTTTGGTAATTCTTCAAATTCCCTTTCTCTGTAGTTATTCAGACTCAATCTGACATGATTTGGGAGAAAAATCCGAGCTAATCTGACACCTTGTTGTTACGTATAATCAGGAAACATATTAACTGGACGTGTCGGGCATTCGCTTTACATTGCCAAGAATCATCTCATGCCCAATAGACAATGCAAAGACTGTCTCCAAGATATTCAGGAATAATCTTTTAATCTTAGACTTGAAATTTTAGTTAGGATATAATGCAAGTAATGATGATTTAAGAACATAGAACTACACGCAACTTGCGTCAGTTTAGCCGGGACAATTATAGTCCTCGTGGCAGATCCAATATAGATTTCAAACTGCAAAATCAGACAAGGAGGTTTGTATGGAAAAGAAATTGACAGCACTATGTGTCCAGTCTAAAAAAGATTTTAACACACAGGGGAAAGCTATCATCAAACTGGCAAAGGAACAGGGGTTCATTGCCATTACAAATCGGTTGTCACTTTTTATCGACAAGACCTGCCGTCGATGGTGGTTTGCCGATAAGAAGAACGGAGTTCTCCTTACGGCAGAATATGGTTTGATTGACAGAGAAGCTATCAACTTTCTCACCAATGAAATTTCAATCTAAACTCAATTTGTTGCTCTCGGCCTGATCTCTCAAAAGGAGAGAGATCAGGCCTTTTTTTTGGCTGACACTCGGCAGGAATCAGGCCATCGAAGTAGGGGTGACCAAGAAGATAACGAAGTGCATCTTGTTTTTATTGATTCAGGAATAAGCAGTAATGTCCGAGTTTTTTAGAAACAGGGCGCAAGTATGCACCATGTTGTTTTATCATACTTTTTTTAAAACGGGGTAGGTCAGTCTAAACCGACAGACACCCAGGCAGCCCACTGCTTTGGATACAAGTGATTCGCCGGGGTGTTTAACCCGAACTGGTTCGAACCTGTTCGAATCTTACCCGCCACTCTGATCAGGAAGGAGCGGATAGTTGAAGGTTCTCAGCGGCATAATTGTTTATCTCCACTGCATAACGCCATCCAGCGGATTGTGTTATATGCCAGAATAGCGCATTGAAATAAAGCACTGCTGCCCCAGAAGTCATCCATTTTTATGTGGGCGAGAGCCATCTGGTTTTTGGCCTCTTCTATCCAAGTCTCGCAAGTAGCTCGCTTGCCATAGGACTTATGAGTTTGCCAGCATGTTAGCTCTTCGGTGGTCACATAGCAAAAAAAGTCGTACTCTTTTAACTCGAACAATTCACCATTACCGGATTTCTTTTTCCCTTTCTTGGCGCACGGCAACAAAACGGCGGGCTTGAGTCCAATTGGCGCATTGATGCCAGAACATACATTGCTCCCATCCTTGCCTGCCGGGTATGTCTTCCCATAGTTGGGAGTAAAGCAGTTCTTTCAATCCTTTGAGTTTTACCTTGACCAGATAACTGTGACCAAATTGGTCAAGAAGGTCAAAGAGAATACCGTTAAAAATCCACTGTCCCCACGAAAAAGAATAGTTTGACTTTCTGGTAAGTGGGCAAGTAGCTGTTTTGTAAATTCTACTATCCCATTACTGGTGTAGGCATCTCCGCTTCTAAGCCATCCTTGCAGAATTTCTTTTGTTCTCTGCACAAAAAGCCAGGATCGGATGAAAGGAAGATTTGCCTTTATGGAAAGGATTGTAACCCTTTCGCACGCCTTGCTGTTTGCCGTAGGCTGTTTTTACGGTTGAGTCGACATCTGCCACACGACATGTTCGTGTGGCAATTGTGGCTGTGCCTTTTCGCAAGGCCTGCCTCCAGAGCTTCCCGCGCAGTCGGTGGTTCAATGTCTCAAGCTGCGAGACCTGCCCGTTCACGGAATGTCCTGAACAAACGACCAAGGGTACTGTTGTCGGGAATTTCAAACCCAGCTGGACAGTCGTCTTAATACACCGTCTGCCCAGATTGTAGTAACACTGCTCAGGGCTCGTGCTCCGCCCATAATCGCTACTACTGTTAAAAATACCGCATCAGCAGAATCATAGAGGGCGTTACTGCCTCGTTTAAGCTCTATGGTATTCTTGGCAAGATCTATCAATCCGCTGTTACGAAGAAATTTTACGACTGGAACAAGACCGGCCTGACTGGTTAGCCCCTTAGCATGGTTGCTGATAGTAACTTTTTTTGATGACACTCGGGCACTACGTTTGTTATTCTGGATGCTCATGGAAAAGGTGACTCCTCAAAGTTGTTTTCTTGGTCGTTAACCCTTTGAGGAGTTTACCTTTTTCATGTTTTTTTATCATCTATCTGCAAAATCTAGGTTAAATTACAATGTTTGACTGATTCTATACTCCTGCCAGTCCTTGATATCCTTCTCGTAAAAATAGACATCCCTATTGTTGATCATTGTGTAGGCCTTTAGTGTGCATTTTTTCCATACCACCTCAATTTAAACTTTTGTCTATACCACTAAAAAGACTGTGCCGATGGTCATATATGACCATCGGTTAAATAAGACCTGTTTTGTGTGGAGTTTTATGGCAGTTTTGTAAACGCTTTTTTAGATAATTATCCTAAAAAATCAAAAGGATGAGTGGTGTGATAGGGAACATGTGGCGTCTGGCATAAAGATTGCTTCAAAAAAGAGTAGTGAACGTCAGCACAAGTCTTTCTAGTATCAGTGATGAGCTTCTGATACGACCTTTATTAACTTTATGGTTCTAAGGTAAATGGCATAAGGGGGTGAGGAGTAAAATTTGCTTCTGTCTGTTCTCTGAGAAGAATACATCTCCGGGAAAAGTATCCTGGAAAATACTAAAAAATACACCATAAAAAGGAGTAAGAAATTCATGCAAAAAACAACCTGTCGTTTAGCACTAATGGTAACAGCTGCCTCTTTATTTTTGACCAATGTCCCTGTGTTCGCTTCCGAGACCGATAACCGTATTGAGTCTTCCGCCAAACAATCTTATGTGTTCAAGACCTATCTCAAGGGTGATGATATTAAAATCGAGTCCAAGGATGGCGTCGCTACCTTGACAGGGACTGTTTCCGGTGAAGGCCATAAGTTGTTGGCCCAAGAGACTGTTGCCAGCCTTCCGGGAGTTGCGAGTGTGGACAACAAACTCGTCGAAAATGGTGAAGTTCCTGCGGTGTATACTGATGCGTGGCTCATCGCCAAAGTGAAATCCACCTTATTGTTTCATCGGAACTTGAGCGCCACCGAAACTGAGGTTTTAGCAGAAAATGGCACCGTCACTTTGCGTGGTGAGGCCACCAGCTCGGCCCAAAAGGATTTGGCGACCGAATATGTCAAAGATGTGGAAGGCGTCAAAGCTCTAAAAAATGAGATGACAGTTTCAACCGCGGGCCTGAAATCAAGTGAAAAAACGATAGGCCAGAAGATGGATGCCGTGGGCGAATCGATTGATGACGCCTCCGTCACCGCTCTGGTCAAGGTGACATTGCTGAGCCATCGTTCGACGAGTGCCCTTAATACCACTGTCGAGACCAAAGATGGCATGGTCAAGTTGGGGGGTAAGGCCAGGAACGCAGCAGAGAAAGATCTTGCCACTAAAATCGTGGTTGACGTTCCTGGTGTAAAGAGTGTGTTCAACAATATGACTGTTGAGGAAGCCAAAACCAAAGAAACCAAAACCAAGAAGGCTGCAATTGAAGGTTGTTGATTCACTGACAAGAACATGATTATCGAGGGACTTGGATCCAAGACTGCTGGCTGAAGCAAATTTATTTAGGATTTAGCATCATTTTTAACCGGAGGATGAATCATGTCACTTGGAACAATCTTACTTATAATTCTGATATTGGGACTTTTGGGAATAATCCCAATCTGGCCGCATAGCCGCTCGTGGGGGTATGGACCCAGTGGCGGGGTCGGACTGATAGTGCTTATTATTTTGATTCTGCTCCTATTGGGCAGAATATAGCCAACCCTTAAAAACTATCACCAGTCACTCGTGAAACAGGGTGCTTGGTAAATTGGATGTCACTATCAGCAAGGCGCGCTGGTTTGATAGTCGGCGAGAAAAAGGACATAACTGTGCTCCGTAGCACTGCTATAACGCAAAGATTAAACTTAAGGAGATTATAAAAACATGGCAAACACACACGATAGTACCAAAACAATGAGTCAAGAAATGCAGAACATCATGGATCATGCCAATGCGCTTGTGGATGCCACTTCCGGAGAGCTGGATGACCGGATCAAGACAGCCAGAGCCGCACTGAAGGAACGTCTGACATCAGTCAAGGGCGATTACGGCCAGATTGAAGCTCAGCTTTTGGATAAGGTTCAGGCTGCTGATGAGTTTATTCACGTAAAACCATACTATGCCATCGGCACCACTTTTGTCGCCGGTTTACTCTTGGGCTGGTTTATGTCCAGGAAATAGTATGAGTATGGACAGGCTACAATTGATCATTTCCGGATTTTCAGGTACTGCTGGTCGGCTCGGGGGAATATCAGTCCAGATTCTTCATGATCGTTTGGAGCTCCTGGCTCTCGAGCTGCGTGAGGCCAAGATTCGTTTTATCCAGGCATTGCTTCTGGCCTGTATAGGAGTGGTTTTTTCTTTGCTCGGCCTTTTGTTACTGGTCCTGGCCTGTTTATACGTTCTGCCGCCTGAATGGAGGCTTTACGGACTTGCTGTCACGGCAATGGTCAGCACGCTTGCAGGGGTGATATTCTTTATCGTCTTGAGCCGTCGCCTGGGACAAAAAACATTGGCCTTTGACCAGAGCCTGGCTGAACTGAAAAAGGATACGACATGTTTCTCGACCAAGAACTGAAAAATATTCAGGAGGCCAAGAACCGTTTGGTCATATGTTGTGACTTGCGCCGCCGCCTGATTCATATCGAGGTCCAGGATATCTGGTATGGAGTGCGTCGCACGTTTTCGAATCTGACCTTGGGATTGGCCCTCGCTGAACAGATTTTTAGTTTTTTGCGTGAGCGCAAAGGCCGCCGCCACTAGTTATCTGGTTCGGGAGACGGGGGCTGACCATGGTAGCCATCGTCCTGATATACTTACCCTGATGTGGGGACAGAAGAATCTGACCCAGGGCCCGGGTGAATATGCTCGCGGAAAGCAAGAGGGGGCTAAGGGGAGTCAAAACAGTGAGGTACAGAGGAGTGAATACAATGAAAAAGGTACTTTTGGGAATATTGTTATTGGACTTGCTCCTGGTATCTCCTGTTCCAACGATGGCAGGGGTAAATGTAGACATTAACATTGGCATTCCTCTGCCTCCAGTCATCGTATTTCCATCACCACCAGCGTTGATAGTGCTGCCCGAGACGTATGTGTATGTTGCCCCTGACGTAGATGTCGATATCTTCTTTTACGATGGGTGGTGGTGGCGTCCATGGGATGGACGTTGGTATCGCTCGCACGACTATAGTTCAGGTTGGACCCATTATAACAACGTTCCATCTTTTTATAGAGGGATACCCTCAGGCTGGAGGAATGACTATAGAGAGCATCGCTGGAAAGGGCATCAATGGGACCACCAACCAATACCTCATTCACAGGTTCAACGGAACTGGCGGAACTGGGAAAAAAATAAGCATTGGCAGAAGCAAAAAAATTGGGGCGTTAAGGATTTGCAGCCACGAAAGTCCCAACCACAATTAAAGGCGGTTCAACCACAGCGGTCACAACAACATCAAAAGGCGGTTAAACCGCAGCACTCACAGCAACAAAAGGGAAAGCATAAAAAAGAGCACGAAGGTAAAAAAGGTAAATAGAAGTCAGGCTCGGAGAATCATAGATTCAGCAGAATATCATAAATAAAATTGACAATAGAAAGGTAGGGCCAAATGAAAACAACCACAATTCTTGCCATCTTGCTTATTGCTCTCGGGATCGTGGCCTTTGGGTATCAAGGGATCACGTACACAACCAAAGAAAAAGTCGTTGATCTCGGTCCACTGCAAATGACTGCCGAGACCCAAAAAACATTGCCGCTGCCGCCGATCGTAGGAGCTATTGCTCTTGTGGGCGGTATTGTGTTGCTGGTTGCTGGAAAGAAACAAGGCTGAGTGACGAGAGAGAACAACCAGGATTAAGGAACAGGTAGTGGAAACCGTCCAAGGGACGTCGGGAATCTCCCATAAATAACAGAAAAGGAGAAAACACATTGAAAAATATATATACGTCGCCCCTGGTAAAGAAGAGGACGAAATGGATGCTGACGGGCCTTGTCCTTGCGGTTGCCTTGTTCTTCCCGCGCCAAGACGCGACAGCAGGTCAAGCACCGGTTAACCTTGGATCGGCTGAAAGTTTTGTGCTTCTGGCAAAATCAGGAATTACAACCACGGGAGTCACCGCAATTACAGGAAATATTGGAGTTAGTCCAATTGATTCAACTGCCATAACGGGATTCGGACTGATACTGGATAGCTCGGGCACATTTTCAACATCGTCTCTCGTGATCGGAAATATATATGCCGCCGACTATACAGCTCCAACTCCAGTGAACTTGACCACTACCATAGGCGACATGGCCATTGCGTACACTGATGCCGCCGGGAGGACATTACCCGATTTTACGGAATTTGGTGACGGAGACATCAGCGGCAAGAACCTTGTTCCCGGCCTCTACAAGTGGGGCACCGGGCTCTTAATAGATGAAACGGGTGTTACTCTCACGGGTGGCGCAAATGACGTTTGGATATTCCAGATAGCAGGCAACCTCACCGTAAACAACGGTGCCATTGTTACTCTGGCTGGTGGTGCACAGGCCAAGAACATATTCTGGCAGGTCGCCGGCGGCACAGGAGTGGAAATCGGAACGACGGTTCAGTTTAAAGGGATTGTATTGGCAAAAAAAGGTATTGCATTCAACACTGGAGCAACGCTGACCGGCAGTGCGTTGGCACAGACCAATATTACATTAATCGCCAACACCCTTACATTAGACGCCAAAACCTTTACACTGCAGCCATGGCACAAATTCCCATGGCCGATGTTTGTACCAGCTATCACCGGAAAGAAGATATAGAGGAAGCACAATGAAAACAATATATTCGTTGTTCCTGGTAGGGCAGAGGGCAAAATGGATGCTAATGGGCCTTGTCTTGGCTGTCCTGTTCTTCCCGCACCAAGACGCGAGGGCAGGTCAAGCGCCGGTTAACCTTGGATCGGCCGACTCTTTTGCAGTTCTGGCCTTCAATACAATTACCAACACCTCTGGCGGCCGAATTAATGGAGATGTCGGGGTGTCGCCAGGTACTGCTTTTGATGCTGGACTTCCGCCCGTAATAGTGAACGGGGAAATACACCTGGGCGTTCCTGTTGCAGCCCAGGCCCAGGCTGACTTGACCATCGCCTATAACGACGCCGCTGGGCGGCCAGGTGCCATCGCAGCTACCGCAGATATAGGTGGCAAGACTTTGCCCCCTGGCCTCTATCAGGCTCCGGTCTCGCTTGCCATAACAGGAAATCTTACGCTTGATGCTCAAGGCGACCGGAATGCTGTCTGGATCTTCCAGATGGCATCCACACTCACCGCAGCAAACAACGGTCAGGTTATTCTGATTAACGGTGCCCAAGCCTGCAATATCTTTTGGCAGGTCGGCAGCTCAGCGACTCTAAGAACAAATTCTGTCGTTAAAGGGAACATCCTGGCAGCTGCTTCAATCACGCTGCAGACCGGCGCAAGGCTTGATGGCAGAGCGTTAGCACGTGATGGTGCAGTTACTTTAGACAATAATATCGTTACAAGACAGCCATGGCACAAATTCCCATGGCCGATGTTTGTACCAGTTATCACCGGGATGGGGAAATAGAAACATTGAACTGAGCAGAGGGTGTGATGAAAAAAAAATATGTGATTGGCAACTGGAAATGCAACAAGGGGATTGATGAGGCCCGGACCTGGTTTGCTGAATTTGCAAGACAGTATCGTCCGGTGGAGGGGCTGATGATCGTCGTTGCCCCTTCCTTTATCTGTCTGCCTTCTCTGTCTCAATATGTGCAGACCCTGGGCCTTGAAAATGTATTTCTGGCTGCCCAGGATATCTCACCTTTTCCCAAGGGTTCCTATACCGGGGCAGTGGCGGCGGATATGGTCAAGGATCTGGTTGATTATGTGATAATCGGCCATTCCGAAAGGAGGCACTATTTTCATGAGACCGATCAGGATGTTGCCGGCAAGATGAGCGAGGCGGTGGATGTGGGGCTGATTCCCATTATTTGCCTGGACCAGCCTTATGCCGTGTCGCAACTTCTGGCCTTGCAGGACATTGACAGCAATGAGATGGTTATTGCTTACGGCCCGGTGGATGCGATGACGGTCAGAATTCCCGAATCCCCGATCAAGGCCGCGGAAACCGTGCTTGCCATCTCCCGGATCCAGCCGGGAAGCCCCGTTGTCTATGGCGGTTCCCTTGAACCTGATAACGTGAAGGATTACATCCAGGTGCCGGACTTGGCCGGACTTTTTGTCGGTCAGGCCAGTCTGGAGGTGGATTCGTTTCTGGCCATCTGTGAGCAGATGGCCAAGGCCATGCAGGGAAAACTGGCTGAAGACTGAAGCCTTGTGTGATCAGATTTTTTGTGTCCCTAACCCTGTAACGCAACCTCTTTCAACAGCATCAGGGGTATATTTTTTCTCCATGATTCAGGTAAGCACGTTCAGTAATACCCGATTAAGGACTTACCGGGAGTTTCTCGGGTTAAATGTCTGTAATCTTCTAACCGGACATTGATGGGTTGTTTGGAGTTATGGTCAAAAGAGGTCCTACACACCAGATTAAGAAAGATGCAGCCAAGGATCACGTATAATAATAGAAAAAGAGGACTCACAATGAAAACAATGTCTCCGTCTTTCCTGGTAGTGCAGAGGACGAAATGGATGCTGACGGGGCTTGTCCTTGCGATTGTTTTGTTTTTTCCGCACCGAGATGCGATAGCAGGTCAAGCGCCTGTAAACCTTGGGTGGGCTGATTCTTTCGCGGCTCTGGCCGGTACTACCATTACCAGCACCTCTGGTGGTACGATTAATGGAAATGTCGGGGTGTGGCCAGGTACTACTTTTGTGGTTGGAGTTCCGCCGGTAAAAGTGAACGGGACAGTATACCTGGGTGATCATATTGCCAAAAAGGTCCAAGGAGACTTGACAGTCGCCTATAACGATGCAGCTGGACGGACACTCAATGTTATTGTCTCCGCCGGACAACTCGGTGGCAAGACCCTGGCCCCTGGCCTATATAAATCCGTACCGGGCTCATTTGCCATAACCTCAGTAGATCTAACGCTCGACGCTCAAGGCGACCCGAATGCTGTCTGGATATTCCAGATGGCGTCCACTCTTGTTGTGGGAAATGGCCGACAGATAATTTTGGCTGGAGGCGCTCAGGCCTGCAATATTTTTTGGCAGGTCGGCAGCTCAGCGACTCTGGGAACGACCTCTGTCGTCAAAGGAAACATCTTGGCATTGACTGCGATCTCGGTCAAGACTGGTGCAAGACTGGATGGCAGAGCATTGGCACGGAATGCCGCGGTTACCTTAGACGCCAATACCATCACAAAGCAGCCACCAACTACCCACATATTCACTGATCAACCCTGGCGTTTATTATTGTTGAATAGGGAAAAGTAAATAATGGGGCGGACGTCTTCCGGATATTTAATCGAATAATATTCAGGGAATGGGTGGGGAAAAAGACTGAACAGACCAGTGATGTGCAGCTTTTGAACGGGTTGCAGTGGCTATGGTTGCAAATTTGATAACTAGAGTTCTGATAAGGAGTTCCCAGTGATGACGCGACCGTTAATGTCGTCAGCCTTGGCCTTCGCGCTGTTTTTGTTTGCTGGGTCGGTGTTGGCGGCTGTCCCAACGCCGGTCAGAGAAAATGCGCAAATAGATCAACAAGAGCACATCTATGGCTATCAACTTATGACGCCACAAGAGCGTATCGAATATCGCGTCAAAATACGTGATGCAAAAAATAATGAAGAGCGAAAGCGAATCCGCAAGAAACATCACAGTATCATGACAATACGAGCCAAGGCCCGTGGTGTGATTCTTCCTGCCGAGCCCCCTGTTAGGGGCGGGAATATGGGAGTTGGTGGCGGGCGGGCGCGCTGAGCCGGGTAATGCTATTGAACACTGTGCTCCTTCAGATCTGGAACGTTCAATATACTGAAAGCGAAATACTGAAGATTAATGAGAGAGGCATTCAAAGATCAAATGATAATCCTAATCAGAACAATCATGAATGTGCTGCCGGAAAAGCAGAAAGAGGTTTTGCAAACGCTTCTTTCATTGATTGAGCCGTCAGAAAATGAGAAGGGCTGTTTGAACTATGGCGTCTTCAATGATGTTGAAGACAAGAATGTTTTCAACATCATTTCGGAATGGGAAAACCGCCAACATCTAGATCATCATATAAACTCCAACAGATTCAGTGTTTTGCTTGGAACAAAGAGCCTCTTATGCAAACCATTGAAAATCCAGATCTTGACAGTTTCAGATTCTGAAGGACTAAAAGCAGTCAATTCCCTAAGAAAGAAACTGATCCCCCCAAATTAATGCTGAGAGGAGTCTGTGGATATGGAATTCTCTGGCAATGTTATAAGGGTACTGTTTTCTGAACAAAGAAGAAAAATCAACCGACTCGTTGAACACACGGATGATTTTTACCTTAGGTTATCAGGTGTAGCCCGGTAGGGTAGTGGAGAGACCAGGCATGAGCGATGAAACAAATATCAAGGGCATGGGGTCGATTCTGCACGCAAAAGGAGTCGCCTTCCGCGTGTGGGCGCCTCATGCGAAGCGAGTCTCAGTCATTGGATCGTTCAACGATTGGGATGGTGCCAGGCATCCCATGCAGGCTGAAGAGAATGGCTACTGGTATGCCAATGTGGCCGAGGCTCATGTCGGCGATCAGTATCGGTTTCTCCTGTCCACACCGAATGGCGAATTCAAGCGTATCGACCCCTATGCCCGTGAGGTGACCAATTCGGTCGGCAATGCCATTGTTCACGATCCGAACTTTGACTGGCAAGGGGACGATTTTCAGCTTGTGCCGTGGAACGAGCTTGTCATCTATGAACTGCATGTCGGCACCTTCAACGACCAGCAGGACGTTAACGATCCGGGCAAGTTTTCCTCGGTGTCGGCGCGCCTGGGATATTTGAAAAAGCTCGGCATCAATGCGATCCAGATTATGCCGGTAGGCGAGTTTGCCGGAGACCGGTCATGGGGTTACAATCCTGCCCATATATTCTCGGTGGAGAACGCCTATGGAGGCCCGTTGGCCCTCAAACAGTTTGTTAAGCGCGCCCACCAGGAAGGCATTGCGGTGATCCTGGATGTTGTTTACAACCACTTGGGTCCCGGTGACCTCGATCTCTGGCAGTTCGACGGCTGGTGTGAGAACAATCGCGGTGGAATATACTTCTATAATGACGACCGGGCCATAACGCCTTGGGGAGAAACCCGGCCAGATTACGGGCGCGGCGAGGTCCGTCAATACATCCTGGATAACATCTTGATGTGGATCGAGGAGTACCATGTTGACGGCCTCCGCTTCGACTGTACTCAATTCATTCGTACCATTGACGGGTTCGGCGCGCAGGACTTGCCTGAGGGCTGGAGCCTGCTCCAGTGGATTAATAGTCAGGTAGCGGAGAAATACCCTGGCCGGATCATGATCGCTGAGGATATGCAGAACAACAGGTGGCTCACTAAAGATGTTGGCGCCGGTGGTGCCGGGTTCGGATCGCAGTGGGATGGCATGTTCGTCCACCCCATCCGCCAGGCGGTGATCACCCCCGATGACGAGCAGCGTTCGCTCGTTGCCATTCGTGATGCTATCTGCTACCGCTACAACGATGACGCCTTCGACCGGGTTATCTACAGCGAATCGCACGACGAGGTGGCGAACGGCCAGGCCCGTGTGCCGCAAGAGATCAGCCCGAAGGACCCCAAAGGCTGGTATGCGCAGAAACGTTCGACGCTGGCCGTCGCCATGGTCTTTACCGCTCCCGGTATTCCCATGCTTTTTCAGGGTCAGGAATTCCTGGAAGGAGAATGGTTCCGCGATACGGTCCCTGTTGATTGGGATCAACGTGATGAGTTTCATGGCATCGTTCGTCTGTATCGTGATCTCATCGGGTTGCGGCTTAATCGCGACGGTTTCACCCGCGGCCTCTTAGGGCAGTCCACTCAAGTCTATCATCTGCACGATGAACACAAGGTCATCGCCTTCCACCGCTGGGACAAAGGCGGACCTGGCGATGACGTCGTGGTTGTTGCCAATTTTTTCCACGAACCACAGGATGGTTATGTTATTGGCTTTCCAGCCGCAGGAACCTGGAAGCTCCGTTTTAACAGTGATTGGGAGGGCTACAATGACGACTTCAAAAACCATCCGAGCACGAATGTGATCGCCGAGCCGGGCAGCTGTGACGGCCTTCTCTGGCAGGCAGCAGTTTCCATTGGTCCTTACAGCGTGCTGATTTTTTCGCAATAAAATCTGCCATGCGCTCTGTCGTGGTGATGACGAACATCCTCGCCAACCTTCCCTTTGATCTCTTCCCAATCAATATCAGGAAGATCGGAAAAGGGGTTATATCTGACCAACGGTTAAATGTAACCCCTTTTCTGTGGCTGTGAGCAACTCGCTGTTATCTGCTTTTTTATCTATTTATTCATAAAAAACACAATGATGGGTGGCATGATGCTGAGTTTAAGGACTGTGGCACAAAAACTGCATTTATAAAAGTGCTGAACAAGAAGCATCTGTTAAGGCGACTGATGAGCCCAGTGTCCTTTTTGGTTCTTCAGTCAATTTTTTTCACTATAAACTTGTAGAGAGGAGTAACCGCTATGAAAAAGAAACATTTCTTTATTCCCTATTTAGTCCTTTTTATGCTGATCGGTACGATTGGGGCCTGTTCTTCCAAAGACGAAAGCACGGAAATTCGGAAAACTACGACGACCACCGAAACACCCGTGATCCGACAACAACAGACCACCACAACCACCACGACCGAAAGTGAATAGTCAGCGAGCCAGTTCAAAGTTCAGCAGCTTACAGGGAATGGCTCTGCCGGATGTAAATTCATGAAAGAAAAAAACGAGTCCACTTTGAACAAAAAAGTTCAAAAGTAAACAAACTCAATTCTGAGATTCAGGACAAGATCGGGAAGGAAGGAATAGCAGAGAGCAGTTCTCATAACAACGCAGTGCCACGAGGCGATGGATAATCATTTCACACAAAAAAAAGGAGCAAGTCATGAAAAAAGTAATGCCACTCGTATTTGCATTGGCCGTTCTGGTTGTACCATGCGGTGTATTTGCCCAACAGGGACAGATGACGACTGTCAATACGAGCAATTCGAGCACGACGACCACGGAAAGCGTGGGGACAGTCAGCGAGGTTAGCCCCGACAGCATCGTGATTCGGTCGGAGACCAGCACCACTCCTATGCACTACAGCTACACGGAGAGTACAACCTATGTTGACGAGACGGGTGCGCCAGTCTCCATAGAGACAGTTACGTCCGGTCTGCCAGTAACGGTTTACTACACCCTTGAAGGCGATCGCATGATCGCTAACAAAGTCGTGGTTCGGAAAACCACAACGAAGACAATTGAAACACCTACGGTCCAAGAGCGGACCGAGACAACAACGAAGACAATCGAGACTAAATAAGTTAGTCGAGCAAGGACAAAGCTCCGCAGCCCGCAGGGAATGACCCTGCGGGCTTTTTTTTTCAAAGGGCGGAGCGGTGTTCGGCTGATCGTTACAACGAACAGAAAGAGGTGAGAGGCATTCCTGGAATGTTCCTTCTTGCGGTGTTTTGCTTTTCATCTCCTGAATCATCATCATTGTATTTCATTTCCTGAAAAATTGCGCCGGAGCAGACGGGCAACTATTTGGTCCCCGTTTGCTCCAGATGAGTGTACCAGGCCCGATGTAGAAAAGTTACTTGGGGAGTGTTGTAAGGTTATCTCTAACGTTTAACTCCAAGGATTGATGGATTCGTAAAAAGTCCGAATTTAGCGATTTTAGAGCATGTAACCTACTAAAATCATTGACGCAGAACTTGTTATTTTAGACTTTTTACGAGATCATCAAGGATTGAAGAGACTCGTCAACAATCTTCCTGACTAAACCGATTCGATCACCGACAAATAACGGTTCTGGTAGTTAAGGCGAAACGGAAGCCAGCCAAAATCTCAAAACAAGGAAAACACCCATGAGACAACTCTTCAGGTGGCAGCTTGCCACCCTCCTGATGCTCTGCGCCTCAACTGCCAGCGCGGGCAACGTCGGGCTCGATTTCAATGTCCACATCGGCGATGCACCCAGGCAGCAGGTCATTGTTCGTGAACCGGTTTACCACCAGTCTCCCCGGGGGTTTCAGATCAACGAAGACATCAACTTCCTCCGTCCCAGTTCGCTTGGCTTTTATGTGGCTGTGGGGTTGCCCTACGACCTTTTCTATGTGGATAATGACTACTACCTCTTCCGTGACGGCAACTGGCACAGGGCGCGTTACAGCCGGGGACCGTGGGTTACAGTTAGCCACCGGAATCTGCCGCGAGGGCTTCGCAGGCATAAGATAGAACAGCTGCGCCATTATCGTGATCAAGAGTACGGTGTTTACCGCCAAAACGAAAGAAACTACCGCGGCAGACATTTTCGTTCCCACAAAGAGCAGTGGCAAGCGGAACGGCGGGAAGAAAAACGGGATGATAGAAGAGAAAGGCATCAGCAGCACGACAATAATGGCAGACGCAACCACTGATCCCTAACGGCTTTTAATACAGGTGGCTCAAGTGACTCATTGGTCATCATTTTCTTTAAAAAAAAGAAAGAAAGGAAAGATCATGCAACCCGCAAGAAAAATATGCAAGGCGGTTTTTGTGGTACTGCACTTGGGTATAGCAATCGCCACCAGTAGCTTGGTCTTTGCCGAAGGAGGAGAAATCTCGGGTTCTGTAACGGATCACTCCAGCAATCAGGGGATTCAATGGGCACTCATCACCGTAAAAGATGTCACCACCGGTAAGGTGGCGGCAACCGGAGTTACTGATGCCTCGGGCAACTATTCTGTTGGTGTCCCAGCCATGGGTAACTATAGTCTCGAAGCGTCAAAACATGGCTATGGCTATGGCAGGGTGACGGCACCGGATTTGATTGAGCTTTCCGATACGATCCCGACCCAAACCGTCGATCTTATTCTTGGCGGGCAAGAGTGGTTGAAATTCAATCCCGATGACCCGGAATCGGCCATGTCCTGGGAAACGGGTGCCGGTAAGAGCTACCTCATCCCGGCCCTGGAAATTCCGGCATTCCTCCTTCTCCTCAATGGCTATAACCGGCTGATTGGTTATCCCAACCTTGAAGAGAATGGGGTAAAAGTTTACGACACGGACCTGTCAACCTTCGGGAACCACATCGCTCACGGACCTTGGGGGGTCGACACGGATGCCTTCGACATAAATCAGTTCGCGCATCCCTACCAGGGGTCCATGTACCATGGCTTCGCTCGATCGGCGGGTCTCAGCTATTGGGAGTCGCTCCTCTACACCAATGTGGGCAGCTTTCTCTGGGAAACGGGCGGGGAGACCACGAACCCCTCCATTAATGACCAGTTTGCCAGCGGCATTGGCGGCAGCTTCTTCGGGGAGGCACTCTTCCGGATGGCCGGCCTGGTGCTTGAGGGCGATGGCGGCAAACCCGGGTTCTGGCAAGAGGTGGGCGCAACGATGATTTCGCCATCCACAGGTATCAATCGCCTGGCCTTTGGAAACCGGTTTAAACCCATATTTCCGAGCCATAATCCGGCTACCTTTTCGCGCGTGCAACTCGGCGCAAGTCTAAAATCGGACCAGAACGACAAGTCCACTACCGGCCCCAAGATCCGGACCGAGGCCACCGCGGACTTCACTATGGCCTACGGGCTCCCCGGCAAGCCCGGCTATAGCTACACGCGTCCTTTTGATTACTTCCATTTTGAATTCACCACCCTCGGCAACAAAGATAACCCCTTTGATGACGTCATGATCCGCGGCCTCCTCCTGGGAACGGATTACAAGGCTGGCGATTCCTATCGCGGCATATGGGGCCTCTATGGCGGCTATGACTATATATCGCCGCACATCTTTCGTGTTTCCAGCACCTCTCTCTCCCTCGGTACGACCTATCAATGGTGGCTTTCCCGTGCGGTAGCGCTTCAGGGTTCGGCCCTCGGGGGTGTCGGCTATGCCGCAGCCGGTAATGTCAGCCAAGTGGGTGAACGCGACTACCATTACGGTGTTGCCCCGCAGGGGCTCGTCGGGCTCCGCCTCATCTTTGGCGACAGGGCCATGTTTGACTTAACCGGACGCGCCTATTATTTGAGTGGCCATGGTGGTGATGACCCTGAGGGACGGGAGGACATTGAGCGTCTGAGCACGGGATTCACCGTGCGCATTTATGGCCGTCACGCCCTTGGGATCCAATACAGCGGGTCCGTCCGGGATGCGCAGTATCCCGATCGAGCTGACAGTCACCAGTCGCTTGGAACCGTCAGTCTTGTTTACACGTATCTTGGTAAGGCCCGGTTCGGCGCTGTCGAGTGGCGCGGAGCTGACTATCTATGATCCGGTTCAATGCATTCACCGCATGACGCATGGAATGAAACATCGTATTCTCCGGATTACCGTTGCGCTGTTTGTCATGCTCTTCGGCCTCATGGCAGGTATCGACGTGCAAGCGAACGATGGTATAGAGGTGGCCGGGTGACATTTTAGTGGTTGCCTTACCTGCTGCCGCAGTTGGTCTGACCATCGGTCTCAAGGATGGCCAGGGCACCTTGCAGTTTGCTGAGTCAGCAGCCTTTGCCATGGGCACGACTTTTGCCCTTACATTCGCCATCGATAAGAAGCGCCCCAATGGTGAAAACCAATCATTCCCGTCTGGACATGCTACGATTTCCTTCAGCTCTGCTGAGTTCATATACAAGCGTTACGGATGGGAGTATGGCTTGCCAGCTTATGCTCTTGCAACATTTATTTCTTCCAGCCGGATTGAGGCAGATCAACATTATCCGATCGACGTGATAGGTGGAGCGGCCATCGGTATCATAAGCAGCTATCTCTTTACCCGGCCGTACAAAGGTTGGAATATTCAGCCGGAGGTGGGTTCTTCATATTTTGGCATCCGTCTGAACCATAGCCTGTAAAAAATACAAGGTCAAAACAGGTATGATCTGCCCCAGTTTTCACGGACACTTGGTTCAGCAATTGGTGATTGAAAATGGGATATCTATTGGTGAGGCAGCGAATCGTCTTTCTTTAGCCACCAGCTGAAGGTGTAAAATAGTTTGTGTAAATGGCCAATCAGAGGTACGTCACGCACCGGCCACTATCTGCTCCTGCCTCGTGCTTCCGCCGACCAAAAACACTCTCATTAACCCCAAGCTTACGAGCATCATCGGAAATTTTATAACCCTGTTCAAGGGTCAGCTTGACTGCCCCGAATCCCTAACTTCCAGTGCAGAGTTCTTCCTCTTGTTTGTCATTGAAAACCTCCTTGTGGGGGGCTAATCCACTCTTGAAAAAGTCTCCATTTCTATCCTACCACCCCAGACTTCCACAGATGCTCGAGGAACTCATGCGCAATCTGTCTTGACAACGAACACCGACGCTGCCGAAGAGCTTCCGGTCATGCCGGTTGTCGTCACACTCAAGGCCGAACAGCTTCAGAGGAGATATGCGTGGGCACTTGCTGGCTCACGGCCTCCAGTCGCGCGTGTCCTCCTTCGACCTCATACAATGCGAAGACTTCGCGAGCCATTCTGGTTTCCGGCAACACATAGACAATACCATCCGTCCCGGTAAAAGCCGGGCGCACTACCTTCTCAAAGAACTTCGCCGGAACATTGATACAGCCATAGGAGATACGGTTGTCGAGCGGCGTCGGAGTGGCCAAACGCTGCAGGCGGCGCTCCGCGGGTTTGGTCGTGATCACCGGATGCATGGAGATGGCGTCCTCGTAGTCCACCCAGAGAATTTCCTTGCCGCGCAGATTGCGGTCCAGTGCGGCCACGAAGCGGCCAGCCGGCGTCGTCCGCTCCTGAGGACGGATGGTCGACAAGGGCCGATCACCGATGCCGAGGACGGTGCCATCACCTCGCGTCAGGCCGAGCAGGACCGGGGCTGCGCCGCGGAGGCGCCCGTTAGCAGCGAATACAAAGACCCTGGCGTCCGTCTTGTCGACAATCGCGAACGGCATGCTGCGATTGTCACCCGAATCGACGACCCAATCTGCCACATGCCGGGCCTCGTGCGATGCGCGCTCCTGTTCGAAGTTCGCCCGTTTGGGATGATGTGACATTAGGGGTTGCGTCTCAATAGCAGGCAGGGTTGCTGTGCCTTCATGGGCAGACAAGGGGCGACTCAGGGTGGACAATGGCGCAGCGTCGTCCGCCGCACATGCCTGGTGGGGGGGTAAACTTACGGCCAGCAGGCCGAGATAGAGTCCTTTGGCTAAGATCGCCGCGAGCGATCGCACGTTTGCCGAACGTTGGTGCGGCATCATTGCCAAAAGACGCAAACCGATTCTCTTTCTCTTTATTGCCATAATATGTTTTTCCGGACTGCAGGAGATCAAGCCTGCCGGTCACGCAACGGGCTGACAGATCTTACAACCTTCCGTAGCCGATCCCCATCGGCAGGTTGCACTCGTCTCGCAAAACCACAGATGGCCCTGGCCCGCATTTTCTTATCAATCAGCGGGCCAGGGCCAATGGTTCTTAATTGCGGTCTGCTTTGCGCGGACGAAGGGGCGGCGCATAGACCGGCTGCGGCGTCTCGGGCACCACTATGATAGGTGGAAGTGGGGGGGCCAGCTGCGCCTCGGTCAACTGGGCAACCGGTATCAGTACACCCGTCCCTATTACGTTGAGATTCAAATCTTTACCCTGCGGAATCACTGGCACCATTAAAACCGGTGGTGCGACCCGCGGCAACACGGGCAGCACGACAACTGGTACCGGCTGGATCACCGGCGGCGGTGTTGGTGTTGGAGTTGGTTTCGGAGTTGGTTTCGGTGGCGGTGGCGGAGTCGGTGTCGGTTCCGGTTCCGGTGTCGGTTCCGGTGTTGCAATATACCCGGTTGTTCTATAATCACCATTCCCGCAGCAAGGAGTCGCGAAGGCATAGTTATTGGCGTCGGCCGTATTATCATCAACAAGGGTATAACCGCTAAAGGTAATTACATTATCCTGTCCTGTGACTACAGTCTCGAATGCGGCACTACCAGTATCAGACAACGTGACGCCGGTAGGGGTATCCTTCAATCCTGAGAAGGTTACGTTGTTCGTATCAACCCCGTCCCATTCCGGGAACACCAGCATGTATTGGGTCAGCGGGGGGGTTCCAATGAAGTTCGTCGAATAATCTGTCGGTGCTGTGTACGAGACCGGATTGTAATAAATGGTGACTGGTGCACGCGTGACGGTAGCGAGGGTGACAGAAGCAAAGCTCACGGTACCGCCATCAACCCCCGGTCCAGTGCCATCATTTCCCGCACTCAGTACCAGGCCGTCTGCCAGACCGAGGCTCAGACCAGGACTAGTGGCGAAATCTGTCAGCGTAATGTACCCATTGATTATTACATCGTGTCCGGCGCACAGAGTAATGTTGCCACTGGTCACACTAATGGGCGCATTCAAGTTTACATTGTGTCCGGCGCTCAGCAAAACGCTTCCACCAACCGTCTCTATAGCCGCACTCATGTTGACATCGCGAACGGCGCACACCGACAAATTACCATTGGTGGGACTAATTGGCCCACCCACGTTTACATCGCGGCCAGCGGTCCAGGTAATACTTCCATCATTCGTCGTAATGCCCGTAACGCTCTCCGCCACAGTTATATCGCGTCCGGCGTTTGCTACTAAGCTGCCTTTGTTGGCGGTAATAGCTGCGTCAATGTTCACATCCCGCTCGGCGTTCAATGTCAGGGTCGTCGCCGTTCCCCAGGTGAGCTCATCTTTGACGAAGATATCGCCGTTGCCTTCTTTTGTCGCATAAAGATTAGTCGCCGTATCAGTTCCAATTTCCGTACTGATGGTGATATTGTTATTCGCCAGCAAGGTGACGAGGCCGGCAACGGTGATGTCGGGATCTGAGCCGCCAATGTAGAAGTCGTACGGATCGATCAGCCAGCTGCCGGTCTGCCCCCAGGGTGCGACGGTGGTGATTTTGGCGTTGTCGGCGACCTTGACCTGCGCCGCCGAGCTTTCAATGACGCCGCCGTTACCGCCCTTCGGGGCCGAGGCGTCCAGTGTGCCGCCGACATTCACCGTTCCGCTTTGCATGTCGCCCATGAGCTTGATCGTGCCGTTATGGTTCTCGATGCTCTGCGCCTGGATTACGCCGGTGTTGTTCACCACGCTCTGCAGGAGGTTTCCGGCAGACTGGGCGGTCAGCAGTACCTGTCCGCCGTCGGCCTGGATCAGGCCGCCGTTCTGGGCCAGGGCGTTGACCGCACCTTGGTCCACCGTGACATTGAGCAGGCCGTCCCCGGCCACATCGAGGGTGACAGCGTTGCCGGCGGCAAGTGCCACCGTGCCGAATTTGGCCGAGATCACGCCTTCATTGCTGACGTTGGCGCCGAGCAGGGCCACATAGCCGCCGTCGGCGTTGATCGAGCCCTGGTTGCGGACCGTAGCGTTGCTGCTACCGGTAAAGTGGTATCTGCCGGCCATGAAGTCGCTGTCGGTGAGGGTGAGGGTGGAGGCGACCAGACCGCCCACGTTCACTTGCGCCCCCTGGCCGAACAGGATGCCGTTCGGATTGAGCAGGAACACATGGCCGTTGGCCGACAGACTGCCGAGTATGCTCGAAGGATCTGCGCCCAGCACCCGGTTGAGTGTTACCGAGCTGCTGTCGGGTTGCACGAACCGGACCGATTCTGCCTGTCCGATGTTGAAGCTCTGCCAGTTGATGGCCGCGTTCGGCGTCGACTGGGTGATGGTCGTGCTGCCCGGACCACTGTTGATGGTAGCGTCACCTGCCGATACGACGCCACCAGCGGGCAGGGCGTAGGCGTTCGTTGCCAATGACATCATCGCGGGAATTGTCAGGGCGGCCACGGCCAAGAGAGCACCCCTCGCCACCACGGTGGCGCCGGATGACGATTTTTTGCCAGCGCTTTTGGCGTTTTCGGAAACTGCGACACAGGTGCCGGTACTGTTGTTCCAGATCAATCGGTAAATGCGGTTCATTTTGTCACTCCATTATTTCATTAAAATACTTGAGAAGCACGTGTTTGTTTCACTCACCCTGCTGCTCAAAAATATTTCACGGCCTGTAGCCAGATTTGACCTGAGGCGTCCGGGGCTGCCGTTGCCACCTCATTACCCAGCTTGTGGGCGTAACACACATTCACCATAAAATTATTGTAGTCCGCCCAGGTGAACCCAACCCCCGCTCCGCTCAGAGTCCTGTGATTATCTCCGTCCGTCCAGGGATCTTTGTTGATGGTCCCGGTGCCGGTATCGGCAAAACCAATCAGATGCATCTGGCCCGGCATGCTCTCCCAAAGCATCGGCAGCAGCAGCCTCGCCTCCAGGGTCGCCACATAAGCCTCGTCCGAATAGCCTTCGCCTACCGGATAGGCCCGCACCGCGTAGGGGCCGCCCAGCGCCATCTTCTCAGAGATGTCCAGGTTCTGCGAGGCGAACTGGCCGTTGATCCCGGCGTAAACCCCGATCCTGTCGGTGATGCTCTGCAGCCGCGCAACATCGTACCCGAGCTTCTGGAAACTCCCATTGGTTTGCGCCGTCACCTCATCCATGGCCAGCGCCTCAGGAGTCTTGATATCGACATTACCCGCACTCACTGTGAGCGAAAAGGTGTTCAGCCCGCCACCAGCGAAACGGTCCCGATGGTTGCCGGCAAGCCCTCCCATCCCGACCTGGACATCCTTCTCGGTAAGCTGCGTTTCAAACACCTTATCCCGAAAGATCTTGTCATCATATTCGGCCAGGGCGTAAAGATTAGTGTTGCGCGAACGGATCAGCGGATAGTTGCCGTAGATGCTGGCGATCTGGGCTGTTCCGTGGGCATTGAGGTACTCAAACTCCTCGCCCAGCTCGTAGTCCATGGCGGCGTAAGCGACCCCAGCCGTTGCCTTGCCCAGCTGTATCTGGTAGGAGGCGCGGCCATAATTCATCCCGGAGCCCGAAGAGAGAGCGCGTACGCTCAAGACATCCCCAAGACCCAGCGGGTTGTTGAGGTTCACCGTCGCCCCTATACGGTACCTGCCGGTGTAGTAGTTGCCTGCGTTGTCGGCCTCGATGCTCCCTGTCACGCGCTGCCCCGGAGTCAGGTCAACGTTCAGGTCTGATGTGCCCACTGCAGCGCCGGGAGTGAGGGTGGATTTCACATTCACGCCGGGAACGTCGGAGAGCAGCAGGAGGCGGTTCTCAAGCGGGGCGATGGCAATCGTGCTCCCTTTTTCCGGGGCGTCGAGTAATCCGTTCGCCAGTCCATCGGAAAGGTTTGTCTGGTTGTTCAGGGTGACGTTGCCGTATTGGCCCTCAAGCACGGCGATCGTCACGACTCCGTCCTTGATCTCCTGGGCGGGCAGATAGGCCTGGGCCACGAAAAAGCCATCTGCGTGATAATGGTCGGCAATCTTTGAGGCCATGGTGCGCAGCTCGGAGAGCGTCAGTTCATCACCCGGAACGAACCCCGTGATCGCGACCAGCTCGGCTTCGGAATAGAGCGTCTGGCCGGTCACCTGCAGCGACTTGACTACAATTTTGACCTTATCCGAATCCGGGATGGCCGGTGCTTGGCCCTGTTCGATCTGGATTCCGGGCATTGCTTTTTGCGGGATGGGTGCGGGCGGAACCTGCTGAATCTGACCGCCCGCGCCTGGTAGAAGCAGCTCGGCGGCAAATGCGCTTTGATTCAATAGCAATAAGGCAACGGCAAATGATAACTTTCTTTTCAACATAACGTGTCCTCGCGTTGTGGTTGTGTACTACGACAAACTTAACCGATGAGTCCAGATTGGAGCGGGTATGCTCCACGTCCCGACCACTTCCCTTGTTCACCTGTCAGAGCCGAACGGCCCTGACAGGTACCAGTGGCGTTGCAACTGTCGCCCTGGGCGACTGATCGCAGCCGTGATAAACCTGGAATTTTGCAGGCTGTTACTAACAACCTTCGATGGCAGCCTTCTTCGGTGTTTTTGTTTCCTTAATTTTAGCTTCCTCGATGGTCATGTTGTTGGTCACGCTCTTTACGCCATGAACATCGCTCACCAGTTTGGTGGCGAGTTCTTTCTCAGCCGCGTTCTTGGCCTTGCCACCCAAGGTGACCACGCCATCCTTGGTCTTGACAGTGGTGTTGAGGGCGCTGGTCGAACGATGATAGAGCAAGGTCGTCTTGACCAAGGCGGTGATGGACGCATCGTCAATCGCTTCGCCCATGGTATCAATCTTCTGACCCACTGTTTTGGTGGCTGGTTCCCCGGCAGCAGCTGCCACTGTCATCTCATTTTTAACGACCTTGACGCCTTCCACATCATTGGCGTATTCGGTGGCAAGATCCTTCTGGGCCATGCTGGTGGCCTCACCGCGCAAGGTGACGGTGCCATTGTCGACGACAACCTCAGTCTCGGTGGCGCTCAAGTTCCGATGGAACAAAAAGGTAGCCTTCACTTTAGCCACGAGCCACGCATCGGTAAACACGGCAGGGGCTTCACCTTTTTCTTCCAGCTTATTGTCCACGCTGGTAACTCCGGGCAGGTTGGCAACAGTCTCCTGGGCCAATGTCTTGTGAGCTTCACCGGAAACAGTACCCGTCAAGGTGGCAACGCCATCCTGGGACTGGACTTTAATGTCATCACCCTTGAGGTAGGTCCTGAATACATACGATTGTTGTGCAGATGATTCGATGCGGTCATCTGTCTCGGATGCGAACAGACTGACATTACATAAAAACAAAGAGGCCACAGTTACGATCAGGGACAAACGAAACGTTGTTTTTTTCATAGTTCTTTTACTCCTTACTTTGGTGTATTTTTTTTAATGGTTCCCGCAATACTTTTTTCAGGTACTGCAAAGCTGAGAACCTTCTCTTATTTCCCATGAAACCGTGACAAGGGTATCAGCCAAGAGACGCCAGACGACAATCACCGTGCCCTTATTCACTTCTTGGTATTGAGCAATCGCTGTGCCAGGTTCCCGATATCAGTATGGTATCACTCATTGTCTTGTTTTCTGGGAATAAATAGCTGGAAAATGATTGAGAGGGCTATCAGTAATGGCCACATGGGAATGGTCATATTTAACCTGTGGTCATATGTGACTCATTGTCCGGTCTGTTTGGTATTGCTGGATGGGAGAGGAAATGTAATTCTCCACTGATATTGTGGACTTCCCTTTGACTCGTTATGTTGAAAAAAGAGGAGGGTCGGCTGGGACATGACAAGCTAAGGGTTTCGGGTGCCAGGTCGCTGTCTGGCTGCAATATGTCGGGCCTCAGCTCTCTGGAAGATTTCTGGTGAAGATCCATCTTTTATCTTTTTGTAAATCAATAAAAAACATGATATAAAATCAGTTATACTTATTGTGCTTTTTTAAGCATGTTGTTATGCGATCGAGCTTCAGCGTATGTCTTGCCGATGAACACCTGAGGTGGCATGATAAAAGTGGAGAGTAACACCAAGAAATCTGCGGGCGATGTCTCAAGGGTGCAGAGCTGTGCGGAAGTCTTTGACAACATCATGGGTTCGGTCCGTGAACCTTTGGTGGTGCTTGATGCCGAATTGAAGGTGGTAAAGGCCAATCAGGCCTTTTACCAGGCCTTTGCAATCAAGCCGGATGAGACAGAGGGGATGTTGATTTATGATCTTGGGCACCACCAATGGAACATTCCAGAGCTTCGAAGATTGCTTGAAGAGATCCTTCCTGAACATGCCGAATGCAATGACTTTGAAGTGGAACATACCTTTGAGACCCTCGGTCGCAAGATACTGCATGTAAACGCCAGGAAGATTCACACAATACCGAGCCAGACCCCTCTGATCCTTCTGGCCATTGAGGATGTGACGGAGCGGGAAGAGCAGAAAAAAGATCTTGAGGAGCTTGTTCAGGCGCGCACCTTCGAACTTGTCCAGGCCAGGATAGAGGCGGAAACAAGAAAACAGGCCGCTGAAACCGACTTGGCCGAAATAGAAAAGCTGCAACGGCAACTGGAAGCGGAGCGGGCCTATCTGCAAGAAGAAATCAAGCTTACCTGCAACCATGGGAAAATTATCGGTAGCGTTGTCAATAGGAGACCTGAGGAAAAGCCCTCCCGATTACATTTCTATGCGTCAAAGCCGTTGTAGTAATAAGCCAGTCGAACCTTGGTGACATTAAGGGCGCCGCTCGGGCTCCACTTGCTCACATTTGCTCTC
>VMSP01000064.1 GCA_013792135.1 Desulfocapsa sp.
AAAAGCAAGGGGGCACGGAATGTTGCCCAGGCAATGCGTAAGCTGTCATTTAACGTGGGCTCTGTTCTTGGCTGCCTGAATATTACCGGAAAGAATCACAGCCCTTCAATGCATGTAGGGTTAGCATAAATTTACCGTGCAAGCCGGGAGCGCTGGCTTGATTTTGGAATAAGTGAAATGTTTACAATCGAGGAAGAACTTAATTTTATCAATAAAAACTTCCCCAATGCCAAACTGGGAAACATGTACGGACATGGTGCATATATTCTGTGGAAAACATGGCCGGCCACAAAAGTTATGACGGACGCACGCTACTTCCCCTATAAAGACTGGTTTAATGAATATACGACCTTTGTAAAGGGCAAAAATGTCGAAGTATTTATCCAGAAGTATCCTTTTGATGTTATAGAAATCCGACATGATTCACCACTTGTCCAATGGTTCTACAAATCAAAGGACTGGCAGCTCGCTTTTTACGGCAAAAGTGCCGTCGTATTTGTGCGATCATCACTTGCGTTACCTGGTAAAACAATCAGGGGGCAAGGGCTGAATAATATCTTGGGGTATGAAACAGCCGTGAACGTCTTTAATACCACTCTCCAGATCAAGGACTGGGCGGGTACAGATATTGTCCTGGCAACAATGAAAAAGAGCTTCACGAACAAGCACCAGCAAACATCCATCTCCGGGCTGGAACAGCTCAAATCGGCTGCCCAGATGTATGAACAAAAGGATTATTCCGCCTCGCTTCATTTTATGGAAAAGGCCTTAGAAAAGAACGTTGGTAATCCAGCGGTACATGCGGCCATCTTGCTTATGACGTCTATAGAAGATTGGCAGAACAAACAATGGCACACGGCACTTAAGGAAGGCATTCAATCTTTGGCGACCCAATATTCATTTGCGGCAACGTATAATGTGGCCTTGATGGCACTGCAAATAAAGACGATGGAACAAAGTGGTCAGATAACACCACTTGACATGACAGAACAAGAAAAAGAAACCACAAAAAGATGTCAAGACACGCTCACCAATCTTGCGCAGGAGAAAGAAAAACTTCCGCCCAAATATGCCCCATATATAGAAAATGTCGAGAAGATCATCAAGGGTAGCAAGAATTATAAGATGCAGCTCATTGAACCTGACTGGTTATAAAAATGACACACTACGTGATAAGCAGGTCGCAGGCTGAACGCCTGAATACCTGTAAAAATACAAGCAATTCAATATTGTTTTGTTTTCTTGTTTACTCTCTCGTTCACTCTTGGGCACGCACATCATGAATCCAGAGAAAATCCCCTTTAACAAGCCCTTTATGACAGGTAAAGAGTTGCACTATATAGCACAGGCCCATTTTAACAACATGTTAGCAGGCGATGGCCCTTTCACCAAAAAATGTCATCAATGGCTGATTGATAAAACTGGATCTAAAAAAGCACTGCTTACGCACTCATGCACTGCCGCCCTGGAAATGGCAGCCATACTGTGCGACACATGTCCTGGCGATGAAATCATCATGCCGTCCTATACCTTTGTATCCACAGCCAACGCCTTTGTATTACGAGGCGGCGTCCCGGTCTTTGTTGATATTCGTGAAGATACCCTCAATCTGGACGAGAATCTCATCGAATCGGCCTATAGTGGACCCCAGTTTTGAGACAGTAGTTTAAGCTATACGTAACCACCAGGGACAAGACAATATGAGTGAAGCGAAGAAGAGAAAGTTCCATACTCCCGAGTTCAAAGCGAAGGTCGCTCTGGAGGCATTGCGAGGGG
>VMSP01000067.1 GCA_013792135.1 Desulfocapsa sp.
AATAACTTCCAAATCCTTCCGCTCTTCTTTTGTAAGTGTCACTCTGTATCTTGGTGCCATGTTGACCTCCTTGTCTATTAAAGACAATTATAGCAAACATTACACAGAATGCGAAGACTTAAATTTTACATTGTACTAGGACAGGTTGGCGACGAATATAAGGTGGATAGCCTTCATGTTTATGCCGCCAATTTGTAGATCGGTCCGGCGTAGCCGAGCCGATTGTTTTGCCAAGATGCCTCAGTCAGTGTTTTGTCGTCAAGACTGGAATGAGGACGCTGTGAGTTGTAAAAATCAATCCAGTACTTGAGACTTTCCGAACCTCGCATTCTGTCTCAAAAGCATAGAGGTAAACTAGCTCAGATACGGTTTGTTCGTCCTTGATTGCCTGTAAGGCAACCTTGGCTTTGAACTTGGCTGATTCGTTTGCGTTTTGTTTTATTCATTGGGGCGTCTCCCTCCATTGTTAGTGTGTGGCTGTCCAACTTAACACTGTCCGAATTTCTGGGGCCCTCTAGTTGCCCCCTCTGGTCCTCTTGAACAGGAGAAACGCTATGAATCAGTTGACGATTGCAGGCCGGTCTATGAAGAGTCCTGTTGCGACGGCGACTGATGACCTGTGGTGAGTTAAAGGAATATTTTTGTGCTCTGCGGGAGTTCGCCGCTGTACAGCTAACTGGAATAACGAGATATGATTCAATGCAGAATGTTTCTGCAGGGCGGTTTTTTTGATATTGTGGTTTTGGTGGGAGTATTATAGGATGTTTTTTATAATTTTTGTCTGGGAATGAGGGATATTGTACTTGCTGCTGTTCTTTGTGAAGGAAGTTGTGGTAACAAACAAAGGGTCGAAATGGGCTACTCGCTAGCTTTAGTTTTTGGTCCGTTTGGCATGCTAAACTGGGGGCTGGAATCATGTTTTTCTCCATGGTACTTCCCCCAACGAAAAGCGAATTATTATCACTTTTACAAGAGAGAACGAAATTCTATGATTCAGCGCTTATTTATTATCGTAATAGTACTGTTACTGAACACATCAATTGCCCATGCGGAAGTTTTTACGGGAGAATGCTCAATCCGATTTTTCGGTGATGCAACCTTGCATGGTTTTGAAGGAAAGACCGCCTGTAAGCCGTTCACCCTGACGGGCGAAAAAGAGACAAAAATTATCCGGCGGCCGGTTGTTACAGTACGGGTCGATTCCATGGATACCGATAGCGACAATCGCGACAAAAAGATGCGCGATATGTTTGATAGCGAGAAGTTCCCGGTTATCGAAGGGCTGTTCGGTGATCTGAATCCCAAGGCAGTTTTACAGATAATGGCATCACCCGGCACTCAGCCGGCTAAGTTAGAGTTTGATCTGAAAATCCGTGATCGGTTACAGCGGGTGCAAGCCGAGGTACGCGACTTCAATGTCACCTCTGAAATCATCACTTTCACGATGAAGTTTGCTCTCTCCCTGGCAAGCTTCGAGCTGGAGCCGCCAAGTTCTTTTGGCATACTTCAAGTGGCCGACCGGGTTGATGTTGAGATTGATACGGTACTTCAGCGAAAATAGAAAGATAATCTGATATTTTTTATAAAGAAGATATAGACCGCTGACGGAAAAAACAGAAAGTCAATAGGGTCAGGCTTCCAAGTTGATTTCCTTTGGAGGCTCTTATGTAATCATTCTTGAGGGTACCTTGGTTTTCTTACCGGGTCTCGATACCATTCCTGCGCATTGCCTCTTTTACCTCATTGACCGGAACTTCCTGACGATGGAAGTTGCCGGCCGCAAGTGCCGCCTCCACATCGGTTTCCTGGAAGACGTCGACAAAATGCTGGGCCGAGCCTGCACCCGATGAGGCGATCGCGGAGTAGATTCCGCACCTCGCACCTGCCTGATCAGTTCATGATCAAAATCGCTGTCCCATCCTTGTCAATACAGTTGAGGGGTATTTCTCCTGCACCCCAGCAGTTCAAAGGTCTGGGCCAGTTGCAGGATGTCGATATCACGTCATTCACGGCCGCCTTTGACGGTGCACTGATACCAGCATTTTTTGGAAAAAAGGTGGTGGCTTGATTGTTTTCAAGGTGTTGTGATGAGCCTATGTGCTTATTTCCTTCTCACCCAAACACCACCCAGCTGCAGCCCATCTGCGTCTGGTCTTCATTTGCCGCTCATCTTTCTTCGCTCTCCGAAAGACACGTCCTGGGTTTGGATCGATGGCCTGCTCAGGGGAAAAGGACTGAAGAGTGAATGTTGTCAGCTAAAAAAATAAAAGGTCCAATAGCTTTTAGAAATCTTCTCCGGCTACGTTGCACGATACGCAAAGTGACGAAACAGCTTGAGCGCCTTTTCTACCGCTTTACAGTAGAGATATCGAAGAAAATAAATTTTCTTTTGAAGCACATCGCCAAGATACCTGCCTGGAAATTTCTGCATTCCTCTGCAGAGACTCCTTTCGGTCAAGAGTGTCTGCAGCAAAGAGACGAAGGTGTTCAGCGTTCGTCCATCAATGTGCTTTCCTGTGCAAACTTTAATGAATTACTGTGCGTATTATGCTTTAAATGTAGGCACTATAGAAAAAATCGATAGTTGCCCGCAAATTATCGTTGATTTTCTTTTTGCGCAATGATACTGTTTATTATAATTAAACGAGGAGGCACTGTTTGCACAATGATACCGACACAATATACAACGATGATTTTTGGCTGCGGAAATGTGATCATGGGTGATGACGGCTACGGGCCGGCAGTTGTAGATAAGTTGAATGCTTGCTACAATCTTCCCGACTCTGTTCAAGCCATTGATGTGGGCACATGTGTCCGTGAGTATCTTTTTGATTATCTCCTGTCAGAAGAAGGCAGACCTGACCAAATTATCATTCTTGATGCAGTTGATTTTCCAGATCACAATCCTGGTGACGTGTTTCAAATTTTTCCGGATACCATCCCGGCAAAAAAAATTCACGATTTTTCCCTTCACCAATTCCCCACCGTAAATTTACTGCAGGAACTTGAGCAACATACCGGAATCAAAATTCTGATTCTTGCTGCCCAAGTCAAATATATCCCGGAAGAAATTGAGCCGGGACTCTCATCCGCCATGTCTCTTGCCGTAACTGAAGCATGTGAGCACATATCACGAATTCTAAACGATAACGTTAATGGAGGTGACCTTTTATGATGTACGAATTTAAAGTCAGCGAAATGGCAGAAGAGTTTGGGGTCCATCGGAACACGATTAGGAACTGGATTAATACCGGTACCCTTCCTGCCAAGGAAGGTCCCGGCCGCAAGTACCTTATGGAGTTCCATGAATACCAGCTTCTCTGTAAAAAATTTGGGCGTGAGCCACATGTTCACCCCGGAAACCATGTCAACCCGGATGCTTTAGGCGCATTGGAAAAAACCGAAATCGAACCACTGAACATTACGGGAATGAAGAGCCGGCTTGTTCAGGACTCTTCATGGGCGAATGCCTGTTTGACCTGTGGAAGCTGTGCGAGCGCATGTCCTATTTCCGGTGTGGACGGACTTGATCCTCGAAAAATTGTCCGCATGGCTTCCTTGGGCATGGACAAAGAACTTGTAGAATCATCCTGGCCGTGGAAATGCACCATGTGCGCCAAGTGTGAAGAAGCATGCCCTGCCAATATTCAGATAATTGCCTTGATGAGAAAAATCCGTGGAGCCCGTGATCGTGCCAAGGTTCCCGGGCCTATTCACAAAGGTGTAGCTATGTGCCTTGAGCGTGGCAACAACTTGGGAATCCCCAAAGATGACTTTGTGTTTCTCTGCGAAGAATTGGGCGAAGAACTGGCGGCTGACGAATGTCCGGGATTTGTAACTCCTATTGATGTGCATGGGGCAAGGGTCCTTGTCACCGTGAATTCCAAAGAACCGTTCGGGGAACCTGACGACATGAAATGGTGGTGGAAGATCTTCTACGCCGCCGGCGAATCATGGACTATATCATCTGAATACTGGGAAGGTGTTAACTGGGGATTATTTTCAGGTGACGATGAAGCAATGAAAACAATTGTCGGCAGAATTGTTGACAACATGAGGAGGCTGAATTGTCAGGTACTCCTCCTCCCCGAGTGAGGCCATGCATACTTTGCGACCCGGTCTGGGTTGAACAAATGGTATCCTGAAGCACTCAAAGAGTTCAAAATCGCAACAGTTTTCGACCTTCTCCTTGAATATATAACGAGCGGAAAAATACAGCTCGATAAATCGATTCACAATATTGCGACTGCTTATCACGACCCCTGCAATTACGGCCGAAAGTCCTTGAAGGCATTTGGGAAGGCCTATTTTGAAGAAGGTCGCGCGGTGACTAAAGCCTGTTGCGATGATGTAAGAGAACTGAATCCCAACAGAAACGGTGCCTATTGTTGTGGGGCCGGGGGCGGGGCCTGGGCTTTGCCTTACTCCGACGAACGGGTTTTCTACGCTCGCATCAAGGCACGGCAGATCACGGAATCGGGGGCAAAACTGGTTATTGCACCATGTCACAATTGCCGCGATCAGATAATGAAGTCCATGAATCATGAGTATGATCTGGGCATAAAGGTAAAGTACATTTGGCAACTTGTTGCTGATTCACTGATCATACCTAAGAAACATTAGAATAGAGAGGAGAGGCCTGTCATGCTTGACACAAAAAGAGTTGGGTCGGTAATGATCGTAGGAGGTGGCGTCACGGGGATGCAGACTGCTTTGGATCTCGCTGATTCAGGATACTACGTCTATCTGGTTGAAAAGTCCGGGGCTATTGGCGGCGCCATGGCTCAGTTGGACAAGACCTTCCCCACCAATGATTGCTCGATGTGAATTATCGCGCCAAAATTGGTTGAGTGCGGTCGGCACTTAAACATAAAATTGATGACTCTCAGTGAAGTGGTCGGTATTGCCGGCACTGCTGGGAATTTTACTGTAACTGTGAAAGAAGCTCCACGGTATGTGGACGTGAATAAATGTATTGCCTGTGGCGCCTGTGCGGAAAAATGTCCGAAAAAAGTAGACAGTGAGTATGACGCTGCAACCGGCAAACGTAAGGCTATCTTCGTCAAATATGCCCAGGCAGTGCCTCTGAAGTACCAGATTGACCCGAACTCATGTATCAGATTGAAAAAACCGGGTGCCTGTGGTTTCTGTGAAACGGTGTGTGATGCCGGGGCTATCAATTTTGACGACACTGAAAAGATACACGAAATAAATGTGGGAGCGGTGGTCCTGGCTCCCGGTTTCGAAGTGTATGATCCCAAAGATGCAGGAGTCTGGGGTTATGGTATTTTCCCAAATGTGATAACCTCTCTGCAGCTCGAAAGATATCTCTCCGCATCAGGTCCGACCGAAGGACATCTGGTCAGACCTTCAGACGGAAAGCCTGTCAACAAAGTTGCTTTTCTCCAGTGTGTTGGTTCGCGGGACGAAAACCTGTGTGGCAACGGATACTGTTCCTCAGTTTGCTGTATGTATGCCATCAAGGAAGCAGTTATTGCCAAAGACCATGTTCCCGGCTTGGCGGCCTCTATCTTCTATATGGATATGCGGACCCATGGCAAGGAATTTGACCAGTATATGGTGCGCGCCAAAGAGACTTCAGGAGTGCGCTTTATCCGATGTCGTGTGAACGGAGTAGAGACAGATGGTGACAGTGATGATCTGCGTCTGAGCTACGTAAATGAAGCCGGCCGCCAAATTGAAGAATTCTACGATTTGGTTGTTCTCTCTGTTGGCCTGCAGACGCCGAAACATGTCTTGGAACTTGCTCACAAGGCGGACATCAAACTGACTGCAGACAATTTTGCAGCTACCTCAGATTTTTCACCAGTCCAGACCTCACGGCAAGGTATCTTTACCTGTGGCGCCTTTGCCGGACCAAAAGATATTCCCCAGTCTGTTGTTGAAGGTTCTGCTGCTGCTGCTGCGGTTGCCGATCTGCTGGCGCCAGCCCGCTTCGAGTTGACTACAGAGGCTATTTTCCCGCCGGAAAAAGATGTCTCAGCAGATGAACCCAGAATCGGTGTTTTCGTTTGTCATTGCGGTTCCAATATTGCCGGTGTCGTTGATGTTAAAGCGGTGGAAGAATACGCCGCCACGCTCCCTGATGTCGTCTATGTAGAGCGGAATCTTTTCTCCTGCTCCCAGGATACCCAGGATATGATTACCAAGAGGATTCAGGAACAGAATCTGAACCGGATAGTCATTGCTGCCTGTACCCCGAGAACCCACGAACCACTTTTCCGCGAAACCCTGAAATCTGCCGGCTTAAACGAATATCTCGTTGAGATGGCCAATATCAGAAATCATAATGCCTGGGTCCATAGTGCAAATCCAAAGGCAGCAACATCAAAAGCCAATGATCTTGTGCGCATGGCAGTGGCAAAGGTTGCCTACAGTAACTCCCTAAGACCTGTTTCCGTACCTATTTTCCAGAAGGGACTGATCATCGGCGGTGGTGTTGCCGGCATGACTGCAGCCCTGAATATGGCTGAGCAGGGATTCGAGGCCCACCTGGTGGAAAGAACTAATACCCTCGGCGGCAATGCCCTTCACCTGAAACATACCTGGTCCGGGGAACACATTCCAACTGCAGTTGCCAAACTTATCGAAAAGGTCGTCTTACATGATAAAGTTATTATCCATAAAGAATTTGAGGTAACTCATGTCGAAGGTTTTGTCGGCAACTTCAAATCCACAATTACCGGCAAGGACGGCTCAAAAAAAGTTATTGAACATGGTGCAGGAATAGTGGCCACCGGTGCTGAGCCGTATGTCCCTACAGAATACAACTATGGCTCTATTACCAGGGTTGTAACGTCAGTCCAGTTTGACAAGCTTTATGAATTAAATGAAATCCATGTAAAAAAGGCGAAGAACTTTGTCTTTATTCAGTGTGTGGGTTCTCGTGAAAAAGACAACATGTATTGCTCAAAGGTCTGCTGTACCCACTCGGTTCAATCGGCCATTGCCCTGAAAAAGGATAACCCTGGACGTAATATCTATATTCTCTACAGAGATATGCGCACCTATGGCCAGCGGGAAGCTTTATATAGGGAGGCAAGAAAACTTGGTGTGATTTTCATCAATTACGAACTCCATGGAAAACCAAATGTCCGCGAAAATGGTCAAGTAATCGATGTTGAAGTATGGGATCATGTTCTCCACCGACCATTAATACTGAATGCCGATATGGTCATCCTGGCCACAGCTATCCGCCCCATGGGAGACGCCTCGAAACTCGGTGCACTCTATAAAGTTCCAGTGGATGGTGACGGTTTTTTCCAAGAGGCACATGCCAAGCTCAGACCGGTTGATTTTTCAACTGACGGAATGTTTGTTGCGGGTCTGGCTCATTATCCAAAACCGATTGAAGAGGCCATTGCCCAAGCCCTGGCTGCATCCGCAAGGGCCGTAACCCTGTTATCCAAAACGGAAGTCTCTCTGGATGCCATCAAGGCAACTGTGGACGAAACACATTGTGACGGCTGTGCCCTCTGTGTTGATGTCTGTCCATACCATGCGATCACCCTTGTGGAGAAGAAAACAGACGTTGGTGCCGACGCAGGTAAAGTAATCGTGGTAAACAAAGCACAGTGTAAAGGTTGCGGTCTCTGCCAGGGTACCTGTCCCAAAAGAGGTGTAAATGTTGCCGGCTTCACAATGAAGCAGATCAACGCACAGATTCGGGCGGCTCTGGCAGCCTGAATATAAAAATGGACAACCCGGAAAACCTTCTGCCAATCTTGCCGATATCGCTAAGACTGGCAGGAGGACTTCCAGGGATGAACTCTAAAGCTACACTCACATAAAAGGAGTAGATCACATGAATTTTGAGCCTAAAATTGTTGCATTCTGTTGCAACTGGTGCTCCTATGCCGCAGCTGATCTCGCAGGGACTGCCAGGATGCAGTACCCACATAACGTACGGATTGTACGGGTAATGTGCTCGGGCATGGTCCATCCTGAGTTTGTCATGAATGCACTGTCCCAAGGGGCTGACGGAGTCATGATACTTGGCTGACACCTCGGTGAATGTCATTACCTGGATGGTAATTATAAAGCGTTGGATCGTTCTGAGATGGTAAGCGAATTGTTGGAAGATTTTGGCTACGAAGCGGAGAGGGTCAAGTTGACCTGGGTCTCTTCTGCCGAACCGGATAAATTTGTTGCAGCCGTAACTGAGATGACAGCACGTATCAAAAAGTTAGGCCCCGTAAATAGTCAAGAAGTCCAGACCACCTGAAAGGAGAGAGAAATGGGAGTAACTACTGCTTTGGAGTGGTTAGGATCCTGTTCAGGATGTGAAATCGCAATCCTGAACATCGGTGAAGACCTCGTTCCAATTATAACTGAAGTTCTGGATATTGTGCATGCTCCAGTTCTCATGGATCACAAATATTATGGCCAGTGCGGCGAAGGCGTAACCCTGACGATTCCAAATGCTGTTGTCGGCATCGTCACAGGCGGAGTGAGCAATCATGAACACCTTGAAGTTCTGGAAGAGATGCGCAGAAAGTGCACAGTGCTCATTGCCCTTGGTAGTTGTGCAACCCACGGCGGCATTCCTGCTCTGATGAATGGTCAGGATCGAGCTGACAGCTGGAAAGGGATCTTTAATACCATAACCACCGACCCGGGTGCCCAAATTCCCAATGTGGAAGTTCCGGCACCCCTTGATCGAGTTTATGCTTGTGATGAAAAGGTAAAGATTGACCTGCAGCTCCCGGGCTGTCCCCCGAACCCTGAACTTATTGCGGAGGTAATCATTTCTCTCGTCGAAGGACGAGATCCGATCCTGCCCGGGAAAAGCGTCTGCGATACCTGCCCCACTAAGAGAGAAGGCAAGGGGGCGGTGAGTATGGTGAAACGTTTTCTCGAGAATGCTGAATTTGAGGCTGGTGCCCCCATTGATGAGATGCGATGCCTTCTTGAACAGGGGTATCTGTGCATGGGCCCTGTCACTGCAGCTGGTTGTGCTAAGCGCGGAGCACCGAGTTGTATTAATGCCAGGGTTCCGTGTCGGGGCTGTTTTGGTCCTGTACTCAAAAACGGTAACCAACTGCTCGACATGATGAATGCCCTGGCAAGCAATGGTATTGACTATAAATCAGTCATTGATCGTCGTTCAATTCTAAGGTTCTCAGGAGCACACGGCAGACTGCGTCCCGTGAAAAAGCAAGTTGAGAAGGAGGAAGTTTGAAATGAGAAAGATATTAAACATAGCACCGGTTTCCCGCATTGAAGGGCACGCAAAAATTGCCATTCATCTGGATGATGACGGCAATGTGGAGGATGCATTTCTCCACATCCAGTCCCTTCGCGGGTTTGAGAAATTTATCGAAGGAAGAGCTGCTGAAGAGGTCCCCCGTATCGTCAACCGTATCTGCGGTATCTGTCCGTGGATGCATCATCTTGCCTCGAACAAGGCTGTTGATGGTGCCTTTGGTGTCACCCCGACACCTACCGGTTACAAACTCCGTGAAATGTGTCAGGTGATGGCGCATATCAATGACAAAATTCTCCACTTCTTTTTTCTTGCATCTCCGGATTTTGTTCTAGGCCCTGATGCGGATTACTCTGTTCGCAACGTAATAGGAGTCGTCAAAGCTGCTCCGGACCTTGCTGTTCAAGTTGTCAAGATGCGGCAACTCGGACAGATGATGCTTGATAAGTTTGCAGGTAAAGCAATTCATCCTGTTGCCGGTGTTGTCGGCGGCTTTGCCAAGCCAATGGTTGAATCGGAAAGAAGAGAATTGCTTGAGGGGACGCGAACCCTGCTGGACTTTTCCACTTTTGCCCTGGATTATGCCATCAACAATGTATTTTCAAAATACATGGATGTCATCGGAGAACTCGGTGTGATCAAAACCGGTTTCCTGGGAACGGTCGACCGTAAGGATGGTTCTCTCCGGCTTTACGACGGAATACAGAGACTGATGAAAAATGACGGCAGTTATGTTGACTTCGAAGGGGACGATTATGCCAGCTATATCGGTGAGCATGTAGAACCCTGGGGCTACTCGAAAATGCCATATGCAAAGTCCTGGAACGAAGGCTTTGATATGGATCTGGCCCGGCCCAAAGGTATCTATCGTTCCAACACTCTTGCCAGAATTAATATCTGCGACAAAATATCTACTCCAAAGGCCCAGGCAGCATTGGAGGCATTCCGAAGTTCCTTTGGTCGTCCTGCCCAGCAAACTCTGCTCTATCACTATGCCAGGCTGATTGAACTTGTTTATGCCTGTGAGCGTACAATTGAGCTGCTCGAATGGGAAGGTATTACCGATCCGAACGTGAGAGCAAAGGCTGAGCCGAAAGCAGGAAGAGGGATAGGAATCGTTGAAGCACCAAGAGGTACACTCATCCACGATTATACAACCGATGATAACGGTTGTATAACGAGTGCGAATCTCATTGTTGGAACGACCCATAATATTGCACCAATGAATATGAGTGTGAAACAGGCAGCAACCTCTCTCATAAAAGATGGTGTGTATAACGAAGGATTGCTGAACCAGGTGGAGATGGCTGTCAGGGCCTATGACCCCTGAATGTCTTGTGCAACTCACCGCCTGGATGGCGGTATCCCTGTAGCAATTAGTATTGTCAATTCTGAAGGAACAGAGATCGACAGGATTGTCAATTAGGTGCCAGTGACAACGATGAGTAAGTGTGGGCAAAAAACACGAAAATGAACAATGGTGGGTAAGAGGATTTTCTCGCCCGCCATTGTTCATTTCATTTAATGCTGGAAGACTTGTGTTTTGTTTAACAATTTCTCCACCATTTAATAAAAATAGTGTCAAAACAGGAGGCGGTTATGTCAGACAACAAAAGACCTCTGGTACGTGCAGAGAATCCCAGTGGAGCATGTGGCAAGTTGGATCATATGACTGTTGAGGAGCTCAAGGCCAGGGCAGTGGGAGATGAATTTGATGGAACATGTCCGGCTTGCGGGCGATTTCATCTAACTCGGGCTGAAATCGAAAAAATAGAAGAAAAGAAAATTACCGAATCTGAAAGTTACAAAGCTATGAAAACAGAGGCTGAAGCGCCGGAATAGAATATTAACTATATGGTTTACTCTATAGTTTTTCTGTTTAGCTGTTAATCATTCAAATGATACCTCCAGGTGAAATTAACAAATCTCTACCTGACTTGAAAGGCAAGCAAAATGGATATCGCCAAGGTGACAACTGACAAAGCTCGTCAGAAAGCACTCCTCAAAGAGTTACATGATATCGTAGATCGCCCCATACGATTAATGGTTGCCTGCGGGGCTGATCACTCTGGAGCCAGCAAACGGGCAGTCCTCAAAATTATAGAAAAATACACGGGTGATAGTCCGTTACAGCACTGCTGGAACTTCGTAAAAGGCGAACGTGGAAAGCAAATTTACAGCGCCTTATAATTTAATCCACTGCCGTAGTTGGAGTATCCCTTGGCCATATTGACGGGTCAAGGGCTGCATCGTGAAGTCGGCTTCAGGGACCATACCGATCCAGTTTTTCAGTTTCTCAGCTTTTCGCCCCCACAGGCACGGATGTGAAACGGTGAAATCCTGAAATTCTGGCCCGGAGCTCCCCTCCCTCCCGGCCTTCAGGGGGTCCAACTAGGCCACAGGTTGCACCATATGGCACGATCGGACCGGGGCCCGATGGCGACGACCCTTCCGCCCCCCCCGACCGGACCCTAGGAGTCTGTTGGGTTATGGTGATTCAGTTGTCGTAACTTGCTGATATTTAAAGAAATACTAGAAATGTTACGCAACTTGCAATTTTAATTATATGTAGTAATATCAACATGTTATCTTTTTAAAATTCGGATAATCCGACAGGCTCCTAGTGGCTCAGATTGCCCTCTCCTTCAGATTCACATTTTCTCGGGCTTTCAGTCGATCGCCCCCAGAATCGCCGCCACCTCTTCATGCTCAAAGATATACTCCCGAAGCAGGTGATAGTGTTCAGCACAGGTTTCCGCCAGTTCAGGAATCTCGGAGAAAGCCATCTGGCTGTATGCGTACAAGCAAACAGTGATACCGAAAGCATCACCGGAAAGAGTCCCTTCGTATCCGTTCCGGCACGACACCTGGAAGGTTTCTCCTTGTGGTGCCATGTAGAATCCTCCGTTGCCGATCTCATACATCTCCCAGTATCCGCCTTTGTAGTCAATGGACAGACTGTCAGCCATGAAATACACAAAAGGTTCCAGACGAAAAGGGAAGTGAACGCCAAAGATTTTGGCTGGGTGGTTGATACGTTGAGTATTATTCAACAGTTTACGATTCATCATTTCATCCTCCACATTTGCTTCTAATGATTCGCGCCGTGACGAAAATGGCCACCACGGCGGCGGCATAAACGCCATATTTTGCCATCAAGCCAAAGATAACAAAGAATAGAATGGTGGGTGTGATGGCCTTAACAGCGGTGCTCTTTCTCATCATATCCCCCTTTTCATGACCCATTTCGTGGCCAGGATCGCTCCAACAAAAGCGACGTAAACACTCAATTGAGCCAATAGATAAAAGACGCAGATGTACAACACCAAGAATCCAATGGCTTTACCGACAGTTTTCAGGCCAATCATTTGGCTTCCTTTTTGGTCTTGATGGGCTTTGTCGGTGGTGGGGTGGAGTCAAGTGATATGTCCGAAACAATGAGTGCCTTAATGGCCAACAGGAATTTACCGGGATCGGTACGAACGAAACTTCGGCTTTGGGGCATCCTCTCGACGAGCCCTTCATGGATGAGCACGGCAAAAAGGAAACCACTACTATTGGTCGACTTACCCTCAAAGAGCGGTTTTAAAGAACCGGAGGTGATCTTTTCGGAGCTGAGTATTGGCTCCATATGCACCAAGGAGACCCATTCTTTACTGAAGTAGCCGCTGGCCGTATTGTCTTGGAGGCGGAATTGGATATCACCCTGGTCGGAACAACCGATGTGGTAGGTCAAGAGGGAGTTACCTGACAGTGATGGACAGTTTTCAATCTTGAGAATACGCATTTTTTTCTCCTTCATATAAGATGGCATAATTGCCGCTTTTGTTATTTAGGAACGGGGGAGGGGATCAGACTGGGTATTACTGGTGGAGGATGGGGTTACGACATATTTGCGGATTACAGCTTTCGGACAATCTCCCAAGCATCGAGACCAATATCGATGAAGTCTCTTTCATCCAAGTTGTGATCGATGGCGATCTGGACTTCTTCACGAGCCAGCCGTAGGTCGTCCGGGGACAGGGTGAGTGCTTCCACTCCCAGACGCCGAACGATCGCGGACATGACGGTTTCCATAGTGATTGTAAAGATCACCTCTGAGGGGAAGGTCTGGGACAGTTGACTGGCAATTTCTTTGTGGTTCATTTGGGCCTCCTTTAATTCGGGTTGATGTGATATAAAAAATAGATACCGGCACCATAGTCGTTCAGCACGTGCAACCGTAGTCGTAGAGACTCATTGATGGGGACTTCAAATTCCGGTGGGGGCAATTGAGCCAGCAGGCCCATTAAGAGAACCTCTGGCAGGTCACCTTCATTGAAGTAGATCAAACTGGCGGGTAGGTCTTGCCAGAGGGCACACAGTTCTTTCGGGTTGTGGCCAGGGATGAACAATTGTTGCCGAAGTTCGCGTAAGGCAGATTCCTGCAGGAAAAGGGGTTCTAGCTCATTGGGATTAGTTAATACATGCATGGTGCCTCCATTTTGGTTTGGGGAATAAAAAAAAGCCCCAAGACCGGGTGGCCAAGGGGCTTGATGTGAATAAAAAAACGTTTCTTTGTGAGAAGTGGGATTTAGTTTTGTTACTCCTTGATAGGGGTGCTGGTTTAAGAGTCCAGGAATGACGTGAGTGTGTTGACTGAGGGGTAAAGGGTAAGAAAAGAAATTTATTTCATCGAATGTTAGTAAAAAATTGCTGATGGGGTAATGGAGGTGATAGTGTGTTGATGAGAACAGAGAAAGTGATCTTTAGAGATGAGAAAAGTTATCAATGACCCTTTTTAGTTTTACTGATCACAAATCAATCCTTAACAGGAGAAACAAGCCATGTTTGACAAACTCAAGAGTCTTGCCAGAAAAGCCAAGGATACAGTGTCGTCAACGGCGGTTCTAATAGGCGATTTGAATGGTGATGGAAAAGTTGATGAGGAAGACGCCCGCATCGCTGCAGAGTGGACAAAGAAGACTTCAAACTCTCTATGTGATGAAGTTGGCAAGCTTTGATCTTGCCACAACAAAGTGGAGCCGTTGTTAAGCCGCTTTTCTCGTATTCCACCATTCCTTCTCATATTGAGCTGGAGATTTATGTCCATTAGTAGAATGTTTTCTTCGGCGATTGTAGTAGACTTCAATGTAGTTAA
>VMSP01000084.1 GCA_013792135.1 Desulfocapsa sp.
ACCTGCTGGTTCTGCTCAGGAATTTGTGTGTCCAGAGAACGGGTGTCATAAAATCCGGCTTCTCACGATATTTGGCAGATCAATTTTCGTGGATGCGGCTTGAACTGGAATGCTTTGGCTGGCTAATCAAGGGATTCGTTAGCCAAAGATGATTTTCTGAGGTAACTCTAATTATATCCATCATTATTCAGATCACCTGAGGCTGCCTGGACTTTCCAGAACGGCAGTGTTCTTTCCTACCGCTTTTTTTCGCTCCCCTCCTGTTGTCTGTTTTGTCAGCAAATATTTCACCTAACACTGACTTTCTGCCGGAAATTTATCATCTGCCGTTCTGCGATTCCGACTGTAAAAACACATTACTCTTACATTTCATCCCCGTTCACACCTACAAAGGTTATGACAAAGTTCTCCGGCAATGCAGGGGCGTCCAGGTGGAGAACGGTTACTGCCAGCCGAGCTAGGAGGCAAATTTAAAAAATTCTTCATAATAAAGCGGTGCTGACGTAGCGCTACCTTCATAACCAGCGCTTCAACAAAGCACTCTGGGCCAATACGCGCAATAGACGATTGCACCAGTTTTGGTGATAAGTAATCGCTTTATCGGGCGAACCTGCAGGAGTATCCTGGAGATGGGGGATCTGATCCTGGCCATGGCGGACAATATAGGTAGGACCAGATTCTGGTTACTCAGCAGTTGCAGAACGCCAACGTGGTCACGGTACAAACCTCGATCCTGGCGGCCCAGGATTTGGCGATTACTATTATTACCGGCCGGAAATTATGATTCTGGTGAGGAAGGGAAGAGATAATTTGGAAGGCAAGGAATTAAGATTATTGAGAAGAAGGTCATGAAGTTCAATGTTGGCAAGAATCTGAAAGAATCAGTCTGTATCAAGGTTAGGGCTGGTTGTGGCTGTACATGTAAGACCGTCAATAAGCATTCATAGAAAGAGCATCAGGGAAAAACTCGGTATCTCGCAGCACAAGATCAATCTCCAGATTTATCTGTCTTCCATTACCTGACCTCCTGTCCCTGGACAAATACTCCAACGCCTCCACACCCGCTTCGAAAACACTTTTTCTGCGTGAAACCGGATCCTGGGTATAGGTATTACCCCTACAATGGATAGTTTCTCTATCTATTACCTACTCCTTTTTACTCCATTGTTTTCTCATTTTTTCTAACGCATACTGTTTATATGAGATAGACACTATGCTTGGCTTATCCCCATTGCCGGAGTCGGTAAAACCTTGTGCGGCAGCGGACAGCAGGCAATGGTAGGAACAACTTACAAAAAAATTTCATTCATAATACTTTGCTCAACGAGGGGAGCGTAAAAAGCTCCGGTACTATTTTTTTTTACTCATGGAGGATCATCATGAAAAGTTCGACACATGTTGTAGCAGGCCTCTTGTTTTTAAGCCTTGCTCTCAATGGAACGACAGTAATAGCCGGAAAAGGGGGAGGAGGAGGCGGAGGTGGGGGCACCGGAATGGAAGTAATATCCGGAAATGGGGGGGGTAGCGGAATTGGGGGCAACGGAGGTGGGGGCACCGTAAGTGAGACCGGCGGAGGTGGCGAATCGTCGGAGCAGGGGCAGCTCTACGGTGACCTCTATGTCATTGCCCGTTATATGGGAGGGGAAACCAAAAACGTGCCGGAATTTGACGAAAATGGTGCCCCCGTCATGGAGCAGGTGGCTGGTGATTCACTGGTCTGTGGCATCACTCCCTGCCAAGTATTGCAGCAGAAGTGGACCACGGCAACTGCCGTTGGCGGTGAACCGAAATTGAGCGAGATATTTGCCACGTACCAAGTACTGGATGATTATGGTACCCCTATACTCAATCCGGTGACTGGAACTGAATATTATGCCGCTCCTTACCCCAGTCAGTGTGTGCAACCAGTAGCTGACTCAGTACGTTGGGGCGACATATCCACCAAGACCGGGCTCAACGAGAACCGTCTTCCTCTGGATTACATCTATGATGCAACTCACTCAGCAACCGATTGCGCTGTAACAGATACTGTTTTCCTGGCAGCTGGCGAGGTATGGAATTCTGTCACCTATTACACAGCAATTTCCTATCCTCAGCTTATCCAGGAAGTCTCATTCGGCCGCCTCAGTCTGGCGCGGTCCCCTGAGGCGATAATGGATATGGCCTTTGATGAGGCGATCTCAAATCTAAACAATGCAGAGAAAATCGTCCTCGATGCTACCGGCCGGTTGGTTTTGACCACCAGAGTTTATGATGAATTTCTTACCAACTCCGACGGCACTCCCCTCGAGCTGGCAACATCTCCAGTGACGAAGACCATCGACTCACCCCGGGAAAACCTGGCGATCTACATCAAGCTGATGAAGGACGGCAACCTGATCACTCCAGCGAATGAGCGAGCACCCGTCGACATGTCGATAAGCGGCGGCAACCCTAATGTACTTGAGGACGGCCCGTCCACGGCGTTGCGTCCGACCATCAATATCGAGCTCATGAAGGATATGGGGCTCGGCAATCTGGTCGATGCATCTAACAAGACTATCTACTATGCGAAGTATGATAAGACGCTGGCTACAGTGCTTGTCTCGGATACCCCTAGTGAGGGTTACGAGCAAGCATACGGGACCAAGGAGCGTGCGCCGTCCGATGTCTGCCTCGGTGACGACCTTCCTTTCAGCGCCACATTTTTTGCTTCGGCGGCCGATAAAAGCGGCTCAATCACCATGGACCAGATTGTTTACCTCAACTCCATCCTCAGAATCAACAAGGTAGTCGGACTCAGCGATGACGGAAGCATCGATTACAGCAAAAATCCGGTCTATTTCAATTTTGCCACCAACCCGTATGACTATAAACGAGGAAACACGTTTAGGAATCGTGGGCACGTGATTGTGGAGCCGGGTGGAGGTCATCAGGCAACCTATGATGGTTCCGTGAATGTGCTTGTGGAAGGAGTTACAGGGACCTGGGTTGACACATCGATGCCGATCTTTGAGTCAGTATTTGACAGCGTAGATTATTCCGGCACCGATATCTCCGGCTTTACCACTATGGCTGATGATGACGTGCGTACTATTGGTTATATCCATACCTATCAAATTCCTGGCTTGCGGTAACCGCATTTCCACCCGCAGCGTAACCCCCTGGCCCTCCACCTCAGGAACGGCCAGGGGTATCAGATTACTGAGACGGTCCGAAATTCTGGGGTCAATGCAAGCATTATGTGTCCAAGTAACAAGGGAATCATCGGCTATGGCAACTATGAGGCGCAATTACTGACCCAGGAAGAGGTTGATGAAATCCTCGGACGATAATATCAGGGAACGTTGAAAAATGGTTTTGTCGTTTACACTCAAGGCATATGGAAAAATTTATCACGAGCAGACCGTTAATCTCCCGATGATAGAATTTTAAAAACAACGCAGAGAGTAAACGACAAAACCATTTTTCAAGGTTCCCATTCATTGAATACGTTCAGACCTGATCTGACAGTTGCTGATGTTTCAGTCGTACCTGTCTCATCAACCCTGAGCCACTACGCTTCTATACTCCTTATCTTCTGTTGCCAGCGGCCCGCTCTTTATGTACAGACCTATAACCCCTGCCCTGCTGTCCACGGCAACGGTTACCGGCATAACTTCCACCTCAAACTCGTAAATGGCCTCAATGCCCAGATCAGCAAAGGCCACCACCCGGGATTTCTTGATCGCCTTGGAGACCAGATAGGCCGCACCGCCGACGGCCATCAGAGAGACTGCGCCATGTTTTTTAATGGACGCAATGCGATATCGCCTCGTTCCGACTTGCCGATCATGCCCATCAGACCGGTCTGGGGCAGCATCATCTCGGTATATTTATCCATGCGGGTGGCGGTGGTAGGACCGGCAGGACCGACAACCTCGTCACCAACCGGATCAACAGGGCCGACGTAGTAGATAAATTTCCCCTTAAAATCATCGCCTTCAGGCAGGGGTTCACCTTTGGCCAGCATCTCGGTCAGTGAGAATGGTTCCATTCAGGAGCAGGGTCATTCAATTGGCTCTGCATTTTTATTCTAACAGAGAAAACCTTGTCCTCAGGGCAAGGTCAGAGTTCAGTGGCTTTGCCATCTGAACAACAAATTGTTACTCCAAGGTTGAGTTGCCTCGACAACAACCACAACCAAGGAGTTACAAATGAGCAGATTTCGAAAACTATCACAAACTTTGTGGCATTGCCAATATCATATTGTTTGGTGCAGGGTGAATTTATCCTAACTCGCTTACAAAACAATATCGACAAGTTGCATTATATCCTGGACAACACCTCCCACAACTGATAGAAGATTCATATTACAAATATGAGGGAGGAGTTACTTTGAATGTGAACCATGTCAT
>VMSP01000121.1 GCA_013792135.1 Desulfocapsa sp.
GAAAGCTCGCTTGACCTGAAACCCGACAATAGAGTATTCAACAAAAAACAGCGTCGCTACGCTCCGACACCTTGGCCGGAATCAATGGAATGAGTGATCGGAATGGCGTGGAATCGGTGATCGGATTCAGTGGAATACGCACCCTATCAACGTTCTCAAGATTCCAGGCTCAAGCATTACAATACAGGACAGATGAAATTGTCAAGAAAAGTATCGTATAATCAAACAGATACCATAAAAATACAGTTAAAAACTTCGTCAAAGAGATTGCACAGGAGCTGTTATTTGTAATAATCTTTATACCACTCCACAAACTTACGCACCCCTTCTTCCAATGAGGTCGCCGGTTTGTACGCAAAATCGCGGATTAGCTCATCAACATTGGCATAGGTAACCTGGACATCACCAGGCTGCATGGGCAGAAAATTTTTAGCCGCTTTTCGCCCCAGATGCTTTTCAAGGACATGAATAAAATGCAGCAATGTCTCTTTATTATTATTGCCTATATTATAGATACGGTACGGACAGTATGAGGTGGCCGGATCAGGTGAATCACTATTCCATTGCGGATCCGGCTCAGGCACCTTGTTAATGACCCGAACCACTCCTTCGACGATATCGTCGATATAGGTAAAATCGCGCTCCATATCTCCGTTATTAAAGACATTGATCGGTTCACCGGCAAGGATAGCCTTAGCGAAAAGAACTGGCGCCATGTCCGGCCTGCCCCAAGGGCCATAGACCGTAAAAAAACGCAGTCCGGTTGTAGGCAGGCCAAAAAGATGGCTATAGGTATGAGCCATCAGCTCATTGGCCTTTTTTGAGGCCGCATAGAGCGAGAGCGGATGATCCACATTGTCATGTACTGAATAGGGGTGGTGAGTATTGGCACCATACACCGAACTGGAAGAGGCGTAGACAAAGTGTTTGACCCCTGAGTGACGGCACCCTTCCAGGATATTTACAAAACCGACAATATTGGTATCTACATAGGAATAGGGATTAATAAGGGAGTAGCGAACACCGGGCTGGGCGGCCAGATTGACCACCGCATCAAAGCTGTGCTCCTGAAACAGCTTTTCCATGGCCGGGCGATCAGCGATATCAATATTCACATAATGAAAGCGTTCCCCTGCTGCCAGATGGGTCAGCCGATCTTTTTTCAACTGAGGATCATAATAGTCAGTCAAGTTATCGATACCAACCACTTCCGCACCATTATCCGTCAATCTTCTGACCAAATGGGCCCCTATAAAACCGGCTGCACCGGTCACAAGTACTTTTTTCATAGTCTTTTTAATCGTCAAAGTGGCCTTCCGGTCCCTTATTCACATCAAGCGTTCTCGCACGTTCAATAATCATTTCCCGGCTCCATTGTGTCGGGTCTTCAATCCGCCCCACCTTAGGGCCAAGGTCATAGGAGCCAGCCTCAAGAATCACCTCACGGGCCAAGGTAGCACTGCCTCCGGCATAAAAAACATCCATCAGCATAGTATAGACAAAATCCTCCACCCGCTTGGCCATCCGTTCCCGAATAACACGTGGTTGTCCCAGGAGTCTGGGTTCAAAAGGCAGGTTCAACTTCTTATAGTCGCCACTCTTCCATCCTTTGACATCGGCATAGGCTACCATCTGCTGCCACATCTCTTCAGTAACCCCTTCTCCCTTGACCTTCTTCAGGTTACCGCCATCATCCAGAATGGCATTGCCGTAATCATTGACTTCCACTCCCCATGAAACCATCTGCAGGGCCGTGGCCACATTGGCCTTGGTGGTGTGGGTTTGATGGGCGATGGCCCGAAGTCGCTCAGAGCTGTTGCCGGAAGTCCCATGCTGGGCGCCGGATGTGCCATATGGGACAAGATGTTTATGGATTTCTGTGGTCAGCTCCACTTGAATCCCCTGACTGCTTGCCTCAAGGCCATGGGTGGTCCCATTATTCAGAGCAATCCAATCAGCACAAATACCATGAGCGTTCAGCCCCTTGATTAGAAAGGAGGCGTCATCAACAGTTGAGAGCCCTTGTGAGCCTTTGATCTCACCAACCTCGGTCTCAAGCCCTGCCCAGGCGGGGATCATGGCATTCAGATCAATATTGGCCAGCAAATTCAGATCATCAGCCATGTGCGAGGCGTCAATGGCAATGGAGGTAATCCCAGCTTCAAAAATTGTGGGGATTTCCACTCTGGCCATGGGCAGATCCCCTTCCTTCTTGATCCCGTAATGATCAGCATGAATGGCCACCGGCACTGTAATGCCCAATTCATTGCACATGGCATCTACCTGACGGGCAATATTCCAATAATTAACTGCACAATAGGCAGAAGCTCCACCCTCTGAACGGGCAATCTCAATGATAAGCGCAGCATCGGCTCGTTGTGCTGCCTGCAATGCACCACGGATAATAAAAAGATTACGACCATTAGCTGCCATGGTCATAGCCCCCCCCTTGGCACGTAGAGCACGGTCGATTACCTTACCGCTGACCAAAAGGGCGTGGGAGTTGGGAAATAACTGTCTAATATTAGGGGGACGTCCAATTTCTAATGCCTTTACAAAATCTCCAGAAACACTCATCACAACCTCCAGTTATAGAATCAAAGGGGGAACTTAGGAGCCGTTACGAAATAACATGGCCATTTATATCAATTTCGTTACGGCTCCTTATGCCGCTCCGGACACTTAGATGGCCATATTATTTTTTACAGTTGCTTAGATCTCTACTTATAGCGTACCCCAATAAAAGAATCCAGTAGATGCGATAACAAACAAGCTCTTGCAGGCGACATTATCATCCTTCAGTGACATCGTCTTCCTTGACATCTGCACCAGACTGAAAAGCAGTAAAGCTTTTCCTGCCAAAAAGCCACACGGCTACTATACTGATCTCATACAAAACCATTAATGGCGCCGCCATCATTAACTGATTCACGACATCAGGAGTCGGTGTCAAAATGGCCGCGATAATAAAATTAATAAGGATAGCATACTTACGGTGACGATTCAGAAAAGTAATATTGACGACACCAATCTTGGCCAGGAAGACCATCAGTACCGGCATTTCAAAGATGACGCCAAAGGCAATGAGCAGACGAAGGGCTAGAGAAAAATATTCACTGACAGCCGGCAGCGACATCAAAAAATCATTACTGTACCCAACAAGAAAACGAAAGGCCGGCGGAAAGACGACCAAATAACCAAAGGTCGCACCGCTCAAAAAACAGATGGTGGAGAGAAAGGAAAAGGGGAGAAGTACGCGCTTCTCATGTTTGTAAAGGCCGGGGGCCAAAAAACGCCAAATCTGATAGAAAATAACTGGACTGGCCAGGAGCAGGCCGCAGACAAAGGCGAGCTTTAGATAAAAAAAAACCCTTCCTGGTACGAGGTGAAGATCAGCGACGAGCCTTCAGGCAAAACATCGGTAAGCGGTTTGAAAAACCAGACTCCAATAGACTCAATATAGCCATAGGAAGCGGCAAAGCCGACAATGATCGCAGCCAGAGAGAGAAGAAGACATGATCGAAGATCACGAAGATGATCAGTTAAAGATTGGGCATTGAATTGTTCGCTCTCTCCCTCACTCTGGGATTCAGGATCTTTCACCTGCTCTGAGACTTTATTCTGTTCCATCATTGATATTCTTGCTATTTTGTTCCCTGTCATTATGTTACAATGCGGATATTTTGGAATAAACATTTCCAGAGCGTGTATCCTGAAAGATTGATATCCACAGCCTCACTGCCTGAACTACATACCATTCACAACTTCTCTTTGCAACTCATTCAATAAAGGCTCAACATTGCTGAACACACTGTTATCCGTCCCCTTCCTGCTCTATGTCCTTCTTCTCTCGCCCGGAACGGGTCTTGCCCTCACTGCCGAAAATTTGAATCTTGTCCTCTGTGATCGACTCGAACAGTGCAATGCAGATTTTTCCGATCCCCAGACTGATAATGAGTCTAATAACATGAGGCGCTGGCTGCCTGTCATTTATGCCCAAACCGGTTTACAACCCCTCTGGGTCACCAAGGACGGCCATGGGGAAAAAGCGGGAATACTTTTCTCAGTTTTAAAAAATTCCGAGATGGACGGCCTGGTTCCCGAGCAGTACAATGTGCAGCGAATCACCTCTCTCTGGAACGGGAAGACAGCTGAAGAACTGATTGAACTTGATACCCTGTTGACCCTTTCCTTCATCATGTATGCCCATGACGCTCAGAATGGACGTGTTTATTCCGAAAGCTCCAAACCTGTCCTGATAAAATCTAAAAAAGCTCCTGAATTTGACGGACTAATGCTTGTAAAAGCGGCCATCTCATCTCTGGACCTAAATCAATTTCTGGCCGACCTTTTACCATCACACAAGTATTATAAAAATCTGCGCGCCGCCTTGCCGTACTATCGAAATCTGGCGGCGACTGGCGGCTGGTCTTCTATTGTACCCGGAAAGACCATTCATCCAGACGAACAGGATTCAAGAATCCCAGCGATATGGAAAAGATTATGGATTGAAGGTTTTATCAAATCCGCAATAACCGATAGTCCTGTTTATGATGAAGCACTAGTTCAGGCCGTCAGGCAGTTTCAGTTACGCCATGGCCTGACCAGTGATGGAGTGATCGGCAAAGGCACAATCGCGGCCATGAACATATCCGTTGAAAATAAAATTAAAAAAATTATTTTAAATCTTGAGCGCTGGCGCTGGGAAGCTCATGACCTCGGTAAAAAATATGTGTTAGTGGATGTTGCCGGATTTACCCTGGAAGGAATTGTTGATGACGCGGTCGTCTTGGAAATGGCCGTTATTGTCGGTACCCAGGAGCACGAAACGCCATTATTCACTGACCATATCCAATATATTGATATTAACCCCTACTGGAACGTTCCTCCCAGCATTGCCCGTAATGAAATGCTGGGAGAATTAAGAAAAAACCCATATTATCTTAACTCAAACCATATCCGCCTCTTCAGTGACAGGACGCCTGAGGCCAGTGAGTTAAATCCTTTATCTATTAATTGGAAGGAGATAAGCCTGAAGAAAATGGGCCAGTTCAAATTACGACAAGATCCTGGAAAATGGAATGCCCTTGGCGCCATAAAATTTGTCTTTCCAAACAGCTATAACGTTTATATGCATGACACTCCCGCTCAGTCCCTCTTTCAACGTTCCAAGCGGGACTTCAGCCACGGTTGCATTCGCCTCAGCAGCCCTCTGAAACTGGCCGAATTCCTGCTGGCCGGCGACAAGGAAGAATGGCTTATGGATCGATTTAAGGAAATTATAGGCACTGGTAAACGAACAGTTATCCGGCTGCCATCACCGATACCGGTACATATCACCTATCAGACCGTCAGGAGTGGTCAAAATGGAGTAATCTCTTTTTATCCCGATATCTATGCTCGCGACCAACAGCTTGAGCAATTACTGTTTAAAGAATAACAGCACACGCTTCTTGAAAAATTAATCCACCTATTTTGCACAAGAAACAGGCAGCGGCGTAGAGGGGCTGCGATTCAACATGCTTTGGATAATAGATTCAAGCCAGAGCCACTACATGTTAAGAGAAAAAGGATACGATTATAATCCGTTATTTTTTCTCCTTCCCCTGACTCTCCTGCAACTCCTTGATCTGCGATTTCAGTTCGTCAAGGTCACTCATCCGGACAAGTTTCATCTTTTTCACGATTTCCTCAACTCGTTCTTCTATCTGTTTTTTAATATCTTCCTTGGCCTCTTCAACTTTGGCAAGAAGTTCCTCCACCAGTTTTTCCCCTTCTTGCTGGGAAAGTTTTCCCTGTTCGACAAAATCACGACCAATGTCCTCAATCTTTTCCTTGGTTAATGAGGCCACACCCAAACCAGTCAACATTGCCTTCTTGATCAGCTCAATCATTACTGTACCTCCTGTCGTTGATTATCAATTATTACCACTCCATTCTTCATGAATACTACACCTATAACTCTTTGCTTCGACAAAAAAAATTTTGGGCACGATCACAGGCCTGTTCCACAGAAGTACTGGTCTGAACAGCACTTGCCAGATAATGGCCAAAGGTAAAATTCTGTCCATAATAGTGGGTGAACTGTTTCAAACGCCCCAAGCGCCGTTCCGGACGAAAACGCTCCAGCAACTGGACAAAACGAAAATAAATATCCGAAAGACTCAAATTAGACGGAGCACATGATACTCCATAAATATCTCTGGCAATTTCAGCAAACAGCCAAGGCCGACAGGCGGCGCCCCGACCAATCATCAGGCCATCCGCCCCGGAAAGTGCAAGACATTTTTTTGCATCCTCAACACTGAAAATACCGCCATTGGCCAGCACCGGTATCTTTAAAGCAGATTTAATTTTGCCGATCCAGTCCCAGTGCGGACGACGACAAAATTTTTCCCCATGCAGACGTCCATGCACGGAAAGAAGATCAACTCCTTCGCTTTCCAGCATCTGACAAAAATCAACCAGTTTTTCTTCATTCAAACTTGTACCAAGACGAATCTTGGCGCTCAAGGGTAGGCTGCTGGCACATCTGAGCATAGCGACTATATGACGTACCTGCTCATGATCATTGGTCAAAGCGCACCCTGCCCCCTGTCTACGAAGATTGGGGGCAGGACAGCCAAGATTCAGATCAATCCCCTGGGCGCCAAGTTGGTGCAGACGTTCAACTGCAGGCACCACATCCTGACCGGGGCTCACGAAGAGCTGATAAAAAAGTGGCTGTTCTTCAGGGGAACGAAAGAGAAAGGGCGAGACAATGGCATTCTCCTGAGGAAGCCTGGTCACCGATAACATTTCCGTAAAGAGGAGCCCGACCCCACCTAACTCCAGAGTCAGGGTACGCAGCGCCGAATGGGAGAGTCCGACCATGGGGGCCAACGCCAAAGGTGGCGATAGAGTCAACCCACCAATGGAAAGCGATGCGTCCGTTATTGGCATTAGCAGCGCTTTACTTATGCCACTGCAGAAGAAGATTTTTAAGATCATCCGCACCTATGGGCTGATCAAATCGCACATGAACACGATAATTCTTGTCAATATAATCCTGTAATGACACCCCGATAATCTCTCCCTTACGCTCCAAGACCTCATCTGTTCCCATGGGCAGAGATGAGACAATACGTCTGCCCAATAGCAATCGCGCATTTTCTTTTTTGGAGAGACGGATCATTAGCGAGAGACCGCCAAGAGAGAGATCCTCTACCTGCCCCCTGAATTTCTGTTGCGATGTGTTGTCCTTACCATCCAACAAGTTGTTGACAATGATCTGCTGCACTGAATGACGGATCTCCTCACGACGATTTTCACCGGATTTTTTCAAAAGTTCATGAATTTTGTCTGATCTACGACAAAAATCACCCAAGCTGGACTCAAGCCCTGGATGCTGCACCAATAGCTTCAGGAAATCTTCCCTTTCCAGAATTTGCACCTTCACCGCACTCATGGCAACAAGTGTCACCGTCCATACCGAGACATCAAAAAAAGGACCAACCCCGACAATCTCTCCCGGCTTCATACGCTTAATAAATATCTCTTTTTGGCCCTGTCTGCAGGTCAGGCTAACCGTTCCCGCATTGATAAAATACAGGGTGGAATTGATATCCCCTTGCCGGACTATCACCTCTTCGGCTTTATACTCCTGAAAACGCTGACAATGGTACAAGGCAGTGAAGCTATCAGAGGCTAAAAAGTCATACAACTCACTCCAAAGGCTGAGATGATGACTGCTGATGGCGTTACTCTTTTCTTCCTCTATGGCCTCACTTACTCGAATAACCTCAATCAAGGCATTTGGATTCACCGCCAGCATCCGGTCACGCAAAATCTCTGCCGTCACAAAATCTTTTTCTTTTGCCGCATGAACAGCATGTTCAGCAATCAAAGCCGTAACTTCTTTTATCTTTTTCGCCTGCAAAAATTGCTGAATCTGAATGTCCAGATCACGCAGATTCAGTCTTGCCCGTTGTTCAGCCTCAGAGTCAGATGCGAAAGACACTCCTATCTCCTTATCAACACTTGATTTAGCCACAGGTTGCAATTGTGGTTCAATAATCTGCAAGGTGCGCCTGGCAATAAGACTTACTGAATCATGTCCATTTTTCCCCTGTTTCCCGCGTTCGGCCACAAGCTGTCGTAATAAAATAACGGTTCGTTGTTTTGGCACCAGACGCAGGGCTATACAGAGTTGTCCAAGAAGATCCTCGCGAACATGGGCGGCAATGGCATCACGCTCTGCCAGAAGATCGAGTAGTATGTCAGCACACTCTAAACTGCATCCAAGCTGCCCCAACCAGGTAACCAGGGGGGCCTTGAGTTCATCGTCAACCAGGGACAGGGCAGACAAAAGATATTTCTTTTTATCCACACCCCCAAGGTCATGAATACAATCAATGACCTGCTGCTGGACCCGAATATCCACATCTTTGAGTGAGGGGAGCACCAACGGGACAAGTGAGGAATCACCCATGACTGCAATAAGCAGAACAATATTCCGTATTCCGTACCACGGCAGATCTTTGGTCAGATATTCCTTGAGCACAGGCACAGCAACCTTACCCGTCTCTGGAATCAATTTAATGAGACGCAGTCGCTCATTTTTTTGTTGCGACTGCAGTAACTTCTCAAGGAGAAAGATAACCGAACGGCGGCCGAGCCGGGTCAGGATCTTCTCAGCCAGAATCTGTCGCCCCCCCTGGCCATTTAGACAAACGAGAGTCAGCTCCTCAAGGATATGCTCAACTGCCAGTGTATCCAAGGTTCTAGCAACCAATCCCCGAATTACATTCCCTTTTTCCAGTACACCGGATTGAATCTGGAACAGGATCTCCAGCAGTGAATCAAACTGTTGCCAACGTCCCTCATCCAGCATCCTGAGCCCATTCTGTTGTAACTGTCGGCAAACTGTTTCACAAACCGGATAATATGTTGTTTCCACCTTTAACCAATGCGCCAGCATAAATGTCACTTTGTCCAGCAACTCGACGTGTTCCTCGGCGGACAAAAGACCAGAACAAAAAGAAAGGGCCATGACTGCACGTTCCCGGATCGCGCCATCCTCATCGCAGGCATGCTTACCTAATTTTTCCACAAGACTTTCGGCACGACCAGGAGGCCCATCATGAGAGGCAACAATAATCCGTTGTGATATATTGCCAACAAATTCATCGTGCAACAACACTTTGATGTTTCCCAATTCGAATTCTTCAAGCTGACGCGACAGCCGAAGGTGAGCCCTCTGTTTTTCACCTGCAGCCATCAACTCTTTGGCTTTTTGCAAAGCCTGTTCTTTTTGTTCCTGATCGATATCCATAATAAAAAATTATTAAGAAAATAAAAACATCTGGAGCAAAATGCTCAATTCGACACTCACCAACCATAAGCCGCAAAAAATCATCTCACAACGAGGGGAAATAAATATTTACCAAATTGACATTTCAGGAATGATATTCCATAATGCCAAACTATGAAAAAATGGCAAGACATACTAAAGGACTCCATAACCAGTCCGGCAGCTTTGAATGAGTATTTCAATGTTAACATTACCCCATTAGATGAGGTAATAGCAACATTTCCCATGCGGATTAATTCCTATTACCTGAAATTAATCCAGAAGATCGGCGACCCTTTGTGGAAACAGGCTGTCCCGGATGTTGCAGAATTACATGACTCTATCTGTATTGAAGATCCCCTTGCTGAGGAGAATCTGAGTCCGGTACCCAATCTGGTTCACAAATATCCCGACCGGGTGTTGTTCCTGGTATCCAACCAGTGTGCCATGTATTGCCGATTCTGTACCAGAAAACGAAAGGTTGGAACGGGGAAGATGGTAATCAACCAAGAGAGCATCCTGGCAGGATTGGACTATATCCGCCATCACCCACAGGTCCGTGAGGTGCTCCTCTCAGGCGGAGACCCGCTACTCCTGTCGGATTTCCAGATTGAATTTATTCTGCGTGAGCTGCGTTTGATTCCATCTGTAAAGGTGATCCGTATTGGTACCAGAGTACCCTGTACTTTGCCCATGCGGATAACCCCGGAGCTGGTAGACATCCTGAAAAAATATCATCCGCTTTACATCAACACCCATTTCAACCATCCTGCAGAGATTACACCGGAGGCCAGCGCTGCCTGTACCCTTCTGGCCGATGCTGGCATCCCGATGGGATGCCAGACCGTTCTCCTGAAAGGGGTCAACGACAGCCCGGAAACCATGCGGGAGCTCTTATTGAAACTCTTGGAAATACGCGTAAAGCCCTACTATCTCTTCCAGACAGATCTTACCCTGGGTACCAATCATTTCCGTACACCAACCGTGACAGGGATAAAAATAATGCGCAGCTTGATCGGCCATATTTCGGGACTGGCTGTGCCCACCTTTGCCCTCGACGGCCCAGGCGGCAAAGGGAAGATCCCACTCACACCGGATTACATTTTGACCAGAGGGGATAAGCTCGTTTTTGAAAATTATCGCGGTGAAATCTGTACCTACCCTGAATCAGGAGATGGAATCTGAGGGTTTGGCCGTGTACATGTCGATGTTTTAAGTGTTATGTTTTAAATTTTACATTATAATCTTTTATCATGAAACTGCTGACGCAGGCTCAAGCAAAGTATTTATGGACAGCAGCGCCTGTATCACCTCTCGACACGTGTAAACAATAAGAAAAAGCATTACCTCAAATTTTCAACCTTGTATCGTGTATCATGCATCCGGAAGATATTCTCAAGACTGTTCTCAGTTCCACTGAACTTCCCACCCTGCCAACTGTCGCCTCGGCGCTCATCTCCTTGACATCACGGGAAGACACTACCTTGACGGACATCGCGGATTTGGTTTCAAAAGACATCGCCCTGTCAGCAAAGATTCTCAAGGTATCCAACTCCGCCTTTTACAGCTTTCCCCAGCAAATCGGTTCAATCAATCAGGCAGTTTCAATCCTCGGCATTAACGCTGTCCGTTCCCTGGTTCTTTCTTTTTCATTTCTTTCCATCAGGACTGGGAAAAAAAGCGACCATTTTGATTTTCAAAAATTTTGGGAACGCTCTCTTGCTTCCGCAGTTGCCGCCAGACTGATCTTGGGTAAGGTGAAAGGGGCAGACACCGAAGAGATCTTCATTTCTGGACTTCTGCAAAACCTTGGTGAGTTAATCTTTGCTAAAACCTTTCCTGATGAATATGAAAAAGTTCTTTGCCAGTTAGATGAAGAGCAAGGAACAGCTGCAGAAATAGAGAAAAAGCTAATAGGGGTTGATCACTGTTTTATCGGCTATGAAGTAGCAAAAAGTTGGGGTTTTCCTGAGGTCTTACTGCTCCCAATCCTGTTCCATCATGATCCGCAACAATACGCTGGTCAAAATCTCAAGATCAAGGCAACAACTAATGCCGTATACCTATCTGATATTCTGATCAATATCCTCACGTCTCACAGCCCGGAAGAGTATCATAAGAAGTTCCAAAAAGAGGCAAAAAAACTGTTCGGACTGAGCGGCGCTGACATCAACAGCATCCTCTCCGACCTACATCATCAGCTAGATCAAGCTGCGGCCTATTTTGGCCTGAATATCAAAAACACCAAATCAATCCAGGAGATCCTGCAAGAGGCCAATATCAAACTCAGCCTGCTCAATCTCAATTACGACCAGATAAATCAACAACTGGTGCAGACCAAGATCAAACTGGAAAATCTCACAGTGGAACTCCAGAAAAAAAACAAAATCCTGGACAATCTGGCAAACATTGACGGGTTAACCGAGGTCTATAACCACCGTTATTTTCAGACCAGCCTGGATAAGGAGATTAATCGCTCAATCCGTCACCAGACCACGATTTCTCTACTTCTTATTGATATCGATCATTTTAAGAATTTTAATGATACCTACGGTCATCAGGCAGGAGATTTTGTGTTGAAAAAATTTTGTGAGATCTTACAGGATAATCTCCGAAAATATGACACCTTGGCTCGTTATGGTGGTGAAGAATTTGCGATCATTCTCCCCGAGACATCAGAAGAAGATGCCTTACTGGTGGCCGAAAAACTTCGTGCAGCCATTGAAAACGCTACTTTTGTTGACCTGAACCATGAATACCACGTCACAGCAAGTTTTGGCCTTACCAGCTCCTCCCCTGGCAAAGTTGACAATTTTAACAAGAATAATTTTATCAATCAGTCAGACTTGGCCCTCTATGATGCGAAAAAAGAGGGCAGGAACCGGGTGGCAGTCTATGGTCCTAAAAAGAAATGGTTTAAATTTTAGAAGGACTACCGCCACCAAGGTGGATAGTCAACTCTCTTTTACAATATAAACCATCTCACTGCTCACATCATATTCTCTGGGTCAACATCAATCCCAATCTTAATATCCCCAACAGCAAAATCCGCCTGACATGTCACCACCTGGTGACATACGGCATGCAAGTCGTCCTGACATACGCCTTTAAGCAGGACCTGCCAGCGATAGCGATCACGTAGCCTGTCCAATGGTGAAGGCGCCGGGCCAAGGATCTCCACGGGATGACACATCGATTCTGCGGCCAGGGATTTTGCCAAAATCCGACATTTCGCAGCAATATCTGCTGCTGCCTGACGTACCTCCCGCTCCCTGCCGCCCTGAATATGGATATTGATCATCCGCAACAGGGGTGGGAAGGCCGGCATCTGCCTGATCGCCATCTCCCGCTCATACATCTCACTGTAAGCATGGTGCTGAGCCAGTGCGACCGCGTAATGATCCGGTCGCAAGGTCTGGATAATCACCCGTCCTGGGCTGCTGCCCCGCCCTGCCCTACCACTGACCTGTGACAGCAATTGATATGTCCGCTCTGCCGCCCTGAAATCGGGCATGCTGAGTCCGCCATCGGCCCAAACCACCCCAACCAGAGTCACTTCCGGGAAATCATGGCCCTTGGCAATCATCTGGGTGCCGATCAATATATCAATTTCCCGATTATGCATGGCCTTCAGGATATGGAGGAACTTCTTACGATCCGCAGCGGTATCAGAGTCAAGGCGGGCAATTCTGGCCTCAGGCAGCAATTCCAAAACTTCCTGTTCAATACGTTCTGTGCCAAACCCCACCGGAACCAGTTTATCTGAGTGGCAACCTGCACAAAGTAAATTACTGTTCAGAGAAAAACCACAGTAATGACAGACCAGCTGATTTTTACCTTTATGGAAAGTAAGCGAGATATGACAATGCTTGCACTCGACCGGCTTGCCGCAATCCTGACAAAGATATACTGAGGAAAAGCCCCTTCTGTTTAAAAGAAGAAGGCTCTGTTTTCCCTGAGCCAGTGTCTCCTGCAAGGCCTGTTGCAATTTTTTACCCAGCGCCTTTCCATAAGCCTTTTGCAATTTGTCACGTAGATCGACAAGAGAGACCGAAGGCAAAGAACGTTCCTGCACACGCTTGTTCATGGTCAGCAGAGAATATTTCCCCTCCTGTGCATGGTAAAAACTTGTCACCGACGGGGTGGCCGAGCCAAGCAGAACCACCGCATCATTAAACCTGGCCCGCAGGATTGCAAGATCACGACCATTATAACGCAGGCCATCATCCTGCTTAAAACCGCTGTCATGTTCTTCATCCACCACAATAAGCCCAGGATTCTGCAATGGGGCAAAGACTGCGGATCTGGCCCCAATCACAATCTGTGGTCCAGTTATAGGCTGCCTTTTGGATGCCAGGCTCCACTGGTCAAAGCGTTCACCCGTTGACAAGCCGCTGTGCAGGATCAGCACCCTTTCACCAAAACGGGAGACGAAATGGGCCTCAAGTTGAGTAGCCAGGGCAATCTCAGGCACCAGAACCAGCACATCACGGCCACTGGCAAGGCTTACTCCAGCAGCCTGCAGATAGACCTCGGTCTTACCACAGCCGGTCACACCATGGAGCAGGAATGTTGCAAATTTCTTTTTCTGAATGGCTGGAATCAATACAGAAAGAGCTTGATCCTGCTCCGGAGTAAGGATACCAGGCTTGGGAAACCAGGAGAGCTGTTCACCATAAGGGTTGCGGAAAACCCGCTGTTCAACCAGGGACACAAGACCCTGTTCCAGAAGAAATGGCAAGGCCTTGGCTGCACCACTGTAGACCTTGTTCATCTCACGCGCCGGAACAGCTCCATGTGGCTTGCCTCCAGCTAGCAATTGTAGAGAATAAAGGGTCTTGATATGGGAAAAATGAAGGGAAGGGACAAGCTTTTTTGTCAGCTCTCGTCCAAGGTTTTTGAGTTCATCCCTGGAAGGATCAGAGCTTAAACATAAGGGAAGGGACAAATCACTGGCCAAGAAATAACAGATCTCATTTTTCTGCCGGGTATCATTACCAATCAATATCTCGCGGATCTCAATGAGGTTTTGTTGCTGCCAGGAATGAATCAGCTTTCGAGACCTCTGTTGCCCCAGAATCTTCATGGATGCAGCAGCAGAAAGGGACCCGTTTCCCATAAGACGCGGCAGCCAGTTCAATTCCTGCATGCCGTTTTCCTCAGAGATCCGCGCAAGCTCTCTTCGACCCATTTCAGTCAAAAAAAGCTGTTTTCCACTACGGGGCGCAAGGCCACTAGGTAGGGCCGTTTTAATGACCTCACCCAGTGGATAATGATAATATCGGGCAACCCAACGAAAAAAAGGTATCAAATTAACGGGAAAAAGTGGTTCCAGATCAAGAACCTCGATCACTGACCGCAGTTTATAACCGACATCCTCCTCAGGAAGCTGCCCAAGAACATACCCGGTCACCCTTCTGTTACCAAGCGGTATCAGAACCCTCTTGCCCACCGGAATTGTCCCGGAGTCGTCTTCTAAATCATCAGGAAATAAATAGGTAAGCGTCTGCTGCAAGGGAGCAGCAACCGCCACCTCCAACCGAATCATAGATTTGCTGCCAACTCCTTGATATGGGCCTTCAGTTCAGCGCCTAGTTTACTGTGGATCATGCCATAGGCAAGAATAGCCTTCAGATATCCCATCTTGTCTCCGGCATCAAACCGGGTGCCGTTGAACTCATAGGCATACATCTCCCGTTTTTTGCCAAGAGCCTGTAAGGCATCAGTCAACTGGATCTCACCACCGTGTCCGGGCGTAGTCTTCTCCAGGAGGTCAAAGATCTCTGGCATGAGAATATAGCGGCCAATGATTGCCATGTCAGAATCCGTTGTGCCTGGTGCTGGCTTCTCAATCATCCTCTTGACCATGTGAGTCCGATCGCGCTCAATGGGATCACCCTCGACAATGCCATACTGAAAGGTCTGATCCTCAGGTACTCGCTGTACGGCGACAATGGATTCCTGCACCTCATCAAAGAGATCAAGCATCTGCTTGGCGCAGGGGGTCTTGCTCAGAACCAGATCATCACCAAGCATAACCATAAACGGCTCGTTGCCCACTACATGCCGGGCGGTCCAGATGGCATGTCCGAGCCCCAGAGGCTTCTTCTGACGAACAGAGATCAGGTCAATGAGATTGGAGATATTGTTCAGCTCTTCTCCCAGTACGATCTTCTTTTTTTCCTTCAACACGCAATCAAGCTGAAAATCATAATCAAAATGATTTTCAATGGCGGATTTACCAGCGCTGGTGACAAAGATAACCTGCTCAATACCTGAGGCCACGGCTTCCTCGACGATATATTGAATGGTCGGTCGATCCACAATAGTGAGCATCTCCTTGGGAATGGCCTTAGTGGCGGGTAAGAATCTGGTTCCCAGGCCAGCCACCGGAATCACTGCTTTTCGTACCTTCATCTGACGTTCTCCTCTTTCAGGCTGAGAGATGACATGTTATAAATAATAATTAAAGTTATTCAGGCTGTAGGTTGATATTCAGCTGATCATTTACCATATACCATAGAATCAAAAGATCAACCATTCCTTCCATGACAATTCATTCCTCGGATATCCTGCCCATCCTGAATCACAAGATCGAGATACAGGAGGCCATGCAGGGCCATCAGACCATCATTATTGCCGGTGATACCGGTTCTGGAAAAACCACACAGCTCCCGCAGTTCTGTCTGGAGCTGGATCCGGCGGGGAAAAAGCTCATCGGTTGCACCCAGCCGCGTCGAGTAGCCGCCGTCTCGGTTGCGGAACGGGTCAGCGAGGAGTTGGAAGAAAACAGCAGAGATGGCGGACTTGTTGGCTACAAGATTCGCTTTCACGATCAGACCAGTGCGGATACCCGGATCAAATTTATGACCGACGGGGTGCTGCTGGCGGAGACCAGAAACGATCCACTGCTCCGCAAATATGGGGTGATTATCATTGACGAGGCCCATGAGCGGAGCCTGAACATCGATTTCCTCCTTGGTTTTCTTAAAAACCTGCTGCCTAAACGTCCCGATCTTAAACTGATTATCACCAGCGCTACCATCGATACTACGGTCTTTTCCCGGCATTTTGACCATGCCCCGGTCCTCTCGATAGCCGGCAGAACCTACCCGGTTGAGCTTCGTTACTCCCCCAGAGAAGACGACCTCCTGACCGCAAAAGAGACTCAGGTTGACTATATCGATCATTGCGTGCAGACTGTGCTAGAGCTCCACCTGCACGACAGGCCGCGCGACACTCTGATCTTTCTGCCAACAGAGCGCGATATCCGCACCTGTTGCACCCTTCTTGGCAAAAAGTTTCCCGATGCAGTCATTCTGCCCATGTTTGGCCGCCTTCAAGGGACGGATCAGCGCCGGATCTTCCAGCAATACAAACAGTGCAAGATTGTGGTGGCCACCAATGTCGCCGAGACTTCCATTACCGTGCCGGGAATCCGCTACGTGGTGGATGCGGGACTTGCCAGGATCTCTCAGTACAATGTCCGGGCCAAGACCATCAGTCTGCCCATCACCAGAATATCAAGGGCAAGTTGCGACCAGCGCAAGGGAAGATGCGGACGAATTGGCCCCGGCATCTGCGTCCGTCTGTTTTCTGAAGAAGATTACCTGAGCCGGGAGGAGTTCACCCTGCCGGAGATCAAACGGGCCAACCTAGCCGAAGTCATCCTCCAGATGATTGCCTTCAATCTGGGTTCTCCCCATTCCTTCCCCTTTGTGGAGCCACCGCACAGCAATGCCATCCGCGATGGCTACAAACTCCTGACTGAACTTGGGGCTATCGATGAGAAAGGGAAATTGACCGACCATGGCCGGATCATGGCCACCCTGCCCATTGACCCCTGCATTGCCCGGATCATTCTTGCAGCTCAGGAAAACAACTGCCTGCGTGAGATCAAGGTTATCGCCACGGCCCTTGCCATTCCTGACCCTCGGGTCAGACTTGCTGATCGAGAGCAGGAGGCTGATGCAGCTCACCATCATTTTTCCCATGCCGATTCCGACTTCCTCTCTCTGCTTCATATCTGGGACCTCTTCCATGATGTCCAGATCCAAACCAAATCTTGGAGTCGTCTGAAAAAATTCTGCACCAGCCACTTCCTTTCCTTCCAGCGGATGCGCGAATGGCTGGATCTCCATGAACAACTTGAGCGGATACTTGTACGGCACCCTGGATTCAACGACAACACCACGCCCGCTTCCTACGCAGCCATTCACCAATCTCTCTGCACCGGTTTTCTGCGTAATATCGCTATGAAACAAAAAGACAGGATCTATCTGGGAGGCGGGGGAAGCGAGGTCATGATCTTTCCCGGATCACACCTGTTTCAAAAAAAAGATGGCAAGCATGAACAGTCGAATATTGCAGGAGCCAGAGATGCAGGAAAAAGAGGCGTGGAAGGCAAGAGCAGCCAATGGATCATGGCCGCCTCGTTCATGGAAACCACCCGACTCTACGCCATGACTGTGGCTGCCATTGATCAGGAATGGTTGGAATCCCTTGGGGGAAATCTTTGCAAACGCTCCTGGTCGGGTCCACGCTGGCATAAAAAGTCAGGGCAGGTCATTGCGGACGAAAAAGTTACTCTCTTTGGCCTGGTCATTGTAGCAGGCCGCAAAATTAACTACGGAAGGATCGATACAAAGAACCAGAAAGAGGCCCGACAGATCTTCATCCAATCGGCCCTGATGGGCGGCGAGCTGGATGGCCCCTTCCCTTTTCTCCAAAAAAATCTGAATCTGCTTGAGGAGTGGCAGGCCACTGAAGACCGATTAAGAAAACGGGATATCATGGTTGATGACCGGGCGCTTTATGGATTTTATGAACAAAGGATTCCAGCTCATGTCTATGACAGATTCACCCTGAACCGTTTTCTGCAGAGACAGAAAGACAAACAGGTTTTGGTGATGACCGAGGCGGACGTCCTGAACCGTCGACCGGAAGACCTGGAACTCAGCGATTTTCCACCCCTGCTCACTGTCGGTTCCATGCAGTTCAGGCTGGAATATCATTTTGCGCCGGGCAGCGAAGATGACGGGGTGACGGTACGGATCCCCCTGGATATGATCGATACCTTGCAGGAGCCTTTTTTTGAGTGGCTGGTACCCGGACTGCTCAAGGAAAAGATAACCCTTCTGCTCAAGGGACTACCCAAAAATATCCGTAAGTTCCTGATCCCCTTAAGCGGCACTGTTGATTTGTTACTGGACGATCTGGACATGTACAAGGGCTCCCTCCATCAGGCCATGGAACGCTCCATCCTCAAGTCTTTCCGTAGAACGATCAATCGTAGCGACTGGCCAACCGAGCTGCCGCCTCACCTTTGCATGCGTTTTCTCCTCTTTAACCAGTCAGCAAAAGTAGTGGCCATGGGAAGATCTCTTTCCGCACTGCGAGAAGGACGCCATCAGCCTCAAATGAATGCCTCCCTGGCCCGCCTGAGCGATAAGGACCAGAAGACTAGAAAGCTATGGGAAGAACGATTCTGCACCACCTGGGATTTTGCCGGCCTACCGATCTCGCTCCCCTTGCTGAGTCCCCAACAGGAGATATGCGGCTCCCTCTTCCCGGCCCTGAAACCTGTCAGGGACCGTGGCGGGGTCGTGATAGAATTTATGGGCAGCAAGAAGCAGGCCGCCCTTCAGAACAGGGAAGGCCTAAACTTCCTTTATCAACTCCAGGTGGCAGAACAGTACAAGGCCCTGAAAAAATACTGCACCTCCAGTCTGTCCGGTCCTTCATCCTCCTGGCTCATCCGGGGACTCGGGGAACGAGCCAAGGTGGTCACAACCGTCCTCTCTTTTATCCTGAGTTCATTTTACGACACTGCATCCGGGGCCATTCCTGACAGAAAAGATTTCCTGGAAGCCGTGGCCAATGTAAAAAAACAGGATTTTTATGGTGCGGGAAGAATAATCTGTGACACCATCATGGCCACCCTCAGACAACGCAGTGAGGTCAGCGCCCATATCCAGCGTTTTGGTGAACTGGCCAGGAAAACCCATGCTTTCGTCCAGGAACGATACGACGAATATGAAAGACTGCTGGAGGAAATTTTACCCCTGGATTTCCTGGAAATCAAAGAGCTGAAAGAGATGCAACAATGCACCATGGACATGAAGGCGCTCATTATTCGAATTGAACGGGCCTATGTAGATCCGGCAAAAGATATGATCAAGGCCGAGCAACTCAAGCCCCACCTGCACAATTTGCAAATCCTCCGCCAAAGGGAAAAAGACCTGTCGGCTGAATGCCTGCATGAACTAAAAAAATACCAGGAGATGATCAACCAGTTCCGAATCACCCTGTTTGCCCCGGAAATCCAGGGAGGGGTCCAGGTCTCATCGAAAAAACTTAGCGGGCAGTGGCAGGAGACTTGCAAATATTGCTGACATCGACAGGAGAAATTACACAATTTTCCCTTACCATTGTTTCTATAGCCTCTGTTTTTCCATCGATCATTTCCGCAGTTTTTCCTTGCAAACATCCGCCTGCTTCATAACAGGTTTATAATATATGGCTTATGTGTAGGAGCTTAGATCGGATCTGACAGCTAGGGCGAAAGCCGCCACATTTAATCTGACATTCATTTATACAGTAAGGTTAACCCAAGGACAGTTGGATAAAATCAGACATTCGATGTGGCAATATGAGGTAGGTCGTCTATAGTGGACACTAAAATCAATTTGCCATCAGTCCTCTGCTGAATGGCTCAGCAAATTCTCAAATATTTTGAGGTAACTCTTCCCTTTTCATTCGTCGCATGGCCGCATCACACCAAACGCCTCCGTCGGTAAAACGGCGAACCGCTCCGAAGCGCCCGAAAGCCCCAGGTTCTGTTCGGAAAAAGTCCAGCCCCAAGAAGAGCAAACCGCAAATATCCATGTTGCATAGTTATTTGTTGATCGGTTTGGAGTATCTTGGCTTGATGAGTATCGGAGTGGCCACGGTCATTGTCGTCCTTGGTTATTCCGCCAACCGCTTTTCCGGTACTAGATTTTTCAACAGTTACTTACCTTTTGCAGCTGTAATTATAGGAGTTATTATCCTGGGAGTGACCCTGCTGGGCCTTTGGCAGAGACTGCGGAGGTGGTTGCGGGAATATTCTTCCCTTTTGCCCCCGGCAGTTGTCCTCGGATTGGCGTTGGTGATTAGTGGTCTTGCCCCGCCGGAACTGTTCAACCGGGCCTTCCTCTATTACCGTGTCCTGGTGGGTGGCAAAGAAGAGGCCAGTCGGGTCGCTCTTTCGCATCAGGTCTATGCTGCCTATCGTCGTCTGAATACCGCGCAGATGACAAAGATGATCAGACTGTCCGGGCCGTATACGGCGGCAATTGAGGAGGCGGGAGCGGTTTATGGCATCGATGGCGATCTCCTCAAGGGGCTTGCCGCCACGGAATCTTCCTTCTTACCCCGCACGAGTATCGATGGCGGCCAGGGACTCTTTCAGATCACCAAGGTGCCGGCAACAGTGACGATGGCGGTCAACCGACTTTTTCCGACGGAGCATCGTGTGGTCACCGATGCTCGCTATAACGCTTATCTTGGGGCGGCGACACTCAGCTATTATCTCACTGAGATGAAGGATGATCTTTTTCTCGGTCTTCTGGCCTATAATATCGGGCCAGCCAATGGTGGGCTGCGCTTTATTATGGATCAGTATGGGGCCACTGATTTTATCACCATCCAGCCCTATCTCATGCAACTACCCCGTGACTATCCGATCCGTGTCCTCTCCAACTCCCTTGCCTTTCGCATAGGGCGTCAGGAAGGCCAGCTTCTCGCCTATGAAGAGGGAAAAAATGCCTTACGAATCCAGTCCATTGGCATCCCCGGACTGCGGTAAATGAGAACCAAATACCATTCAACCAGTGGTGAATCGAGTGTTGAACGCTTTAGAGTCCTCATGGAGAGACAAAAAGAAGACCTTTGAATCCTTCTACTGATCTAAAGATGAATAGTTAAGTAAGGTCAACCTGAGGACAGTTGGATATAATCAGATATTCGATATGGCAATATTAATTTTGTGAGTCTGAACTAGAGTCAAAATTTTGGAAATATTTTCACAAAAGGCATTGGTTGTTTCCACAAAGCTTGTTGTGCATCATGGTATGTGAATGACCTCTTGACGAGTGCTATTAATAAGTGCCAGGTCTTACTAACATCGCAGTGAAAATACCATACTCAAAGCCCTTCCAGCTCATTTCAAATCTTGCATTTTATTTCTGCCCATCCTGCCAGCCCAAGATACCTCCTTCGAGGAACCGGACACCGGGATGACTTTCCTGCAGTGCGTTTGCTACAGATTGGCTTACGGAGCCTCCTTTGACGCAAAAGACAACCAACTCCTGGTCATTGGGAAGTGCTTTGCTCCATTCTTCGATCTTTTCCGGATCGTGCCAGGCCGCTCCTTCGATTGTCTCCGGCGATTTCTCGTAATCGGCCTTTCTCCTCACGTCAATCACACAGACTTTTGTTTTTTCAGTCAATTTATCCTTCAGCTCTACTGCAGTGATAGATGTAGTCATAATCTTCTCCATGTTGAATTTTATTCTTGCAACGTATCAAAAACCGAGAAAATACGAGAGCAGACCAAGAGTTCCTGCCCCTGCAATTATCGCAATAATGCCGACTTTATAAAAATGCATCAAACAGAATGACACAATGGCAAGGATAGCCGAGAACCAGGCAAAGCCTTCGACCGGGAACAGAACATGCGTACCGAACCACACTCCAAGATTAAAAACAACGCCTACGACAGCAGGGGTAATGGTGGCCAGTGCTGCAGACATTTTTGTATTGCCAGCCAATCGTTCAATATACGGAGCTCCTAAAAAAATGAACAGGAAGCTTGGCAGAAAGGTAAAATAAGTAGCAATAAGAGAACCAGTAACAGCACCAAGGACCGGCCCCAAAGATGCGGGATGATTCCAGCCAGCCAAAAAGCCGATAAACTGCACTACCATGATTAAAGGTCCAGGAGTGGTCTCTGCCAATCCAAGCCCGTCTATCATTTGCAGGCTGCTCAGCCAATGATACTGCTCAACTCCGGCCTGAGCGATGTAGCCGAGCAGCGAATAGGCACCACCAAAGGTCAGAAAGGCCGCCTTGGTAAAGAAGAATGCCTCTGTGGCAAAAATTGACCCTGGGAGTAGATAATAAAGCCCCAAAAAAGGTATTGTCCAAAGGACGACGAAAACCGCCAACAGCATGACGTTTCTCGACAGAGAGGATGATTGGCTGTGCTGCCCGGCATGATCAACAAGGGATGTTGCCCCGCCTTGCTTTTTACCGGCCAAAAACAGGCTCGGAAAAAACTGACTGCCGATAATCCCGATGATTCCGACCGTGAGAATCAGGGCGGGAAATGGGAATTTCAGGAAATAGGTGACTGTAAAAGAAAGAATGGCTATGGCGATAAGTACGTTGTTTTTCAGTGATTTTTTACCGATCTTTATCACAGCGGCCAGGACGATGGCAAGAACTGACGCTTTGAGCCCGACAAAGATTGCTGCCACCCAGGGCAAGGTCCCAAAGGCCATATAGATATAACTGAGACTGAACAGAATAAACACCGAAGGGAGGACAAAGAGTACCCCCGCAACTATTCCGCCCCTGGTTTTATGGAGAAGCCATCCGATATAGGTAGCCAGTTGCTGGGCTTCAGGCCCCGGCAGCAACATGCAATAGTTGAGGGCATGGAGGAATCTGTCGTTGCTGATCCATTTCTTTCGATCAACCAGTTCCTGATGCATTATGGCAATCTGGCCGGCCGGACCACCAAAACTGATCCAGCCGAGTTTCAGCCAGAACAGGAAGGCTTCTTTAAAAGAAGGAGCTACCAGCTCAGCTGGTTCATCTTTGGGGGCAGATATTGGAGTATTCATTTATATTTCACCGTGGTTTTCTAAAGAAACTGGGATGGTCCGGCGAAAGAAAAGTGCCGAAACGACCAGTATTACGGCAATGATTGCAAAGGCCAGCCGGAAATCCTGGCCATCAGACAGACCTATCAGTAGACCTGCTAGAATGGGGCCAGTTGCATGACCGACATCGTAGAGGGTACCGAACACCCCCATCGCCGAACCGATATTGTCCTCCCGACAGAAATCGGCCACCATGGCTGCGGACGACGAAGTGACAATAGCTTCACCGAGACCGAAAACTGTGGAAAGGAGTAGAAGGATAGAATAGTCCTTGACCCAGGGCACAAGGGCAAAAGGTATGGCACAGACAAACATACCCCAGAACAGTAAAGGCCTGCGGCCATGTCGGTCGGATATCTTGCCCATCAAAGGTTTAGCCAGGATGGTCACGAATATCTGCACACCCCAGATGAGACCAGCCTGAAACGTTGAATAACCGAGCACCATGACAATATAGATAGGCATGAAGGCCTCAAGAGCGCCCACGGAGAGATTCTGCACCCCTTCCATATTGCTGGTCACCACGATTCGGCGGTCGGTGAGGATGTTTTTCAGGCTATGAAAAAAATGGTTAATTATTGCCGAAACTGTTGATTTTCCCGTACCATTGGTACCGTTGGCAGCCAAAGAGCTGCTGGCCCAGATCCCGGTAAGAAGGGCGATCATACCAAGGGCAGCAACCACTCCATAAATGATATTGAAATGGACCAGTTGCTGTTCGCCGCCATTTGCCAGTCTGCCAAGCAGAAAACCGCCAAGCGGGGCACCGACCAGGTTGCCGATGATGGTTACCGAGGAAAAAAGTGACAGCATTTCGCCTCGCTTATTACCGGCCATATCCACCACCACTGCCATAATTACCGGGCCATAGATGGCAGTGGCGAAACCGTGGAGAAAACGGACCACCAGCAGGCTATTGTAGGAGTGAACCAGTAGATAGAGAAAAGGGATGACAGCAAAGAATACCAGCCCGATCAGCATGGTACGTCGCCTGCCGATAATATCGGAGATGACACCGGCAGGCATTTTGAAGAACACTCCGGTTATAGTCGAAATGGCCACGGCGAAACCAATGGCCTCAGGGCCTACGCCGAATGATGCGGCAAATAGGGCCAGCACCGGCGTCCTGGCCAGGGCATAGGAGGCCTTGGCCAGGAAACCGGAAATACAGAGACCATAAAAGTTTGTCCGTGGTTCCATCTCCTGCCTCGCTAGTTATAGCCGAAATTTTCTACATGCATTTTCAGTACTTGACATATTTAACCCTTTTTTTAGTGTTTTTCTGTAATGGAAAGATAGAGCGCTTCAAAAATAGCCATACCCTGCTCCAAGGTCTCGCTATCAGACAACGCCCTGTTACGAATACCTTTGATTATCATTTCAATTACATGCGCTTCATGAACTGCAAATTTTCCATCCTTGATATCGATATCGTGTACAATCCCGGCAAGGTAGGTCAGACCTTTTTCTGCGAGTCCGAAACTCTTGAGTAGAACCTCGAAAGTGCATAAGTCATCGATGTGGGTGAAATCGCCATTTCGTACGTCGTAGGAAACTGCTTGTTCATCCTTCAGACCCATCAATTCAGCCTCATCCCTGAAGGCAAAAGTTGCTTGGGCATCAATGAATCGGCGAATCAGCCAGGCTGAAGCCATTCTATCCACAAAAGGGCGCTTACGAGTCAACCAAACTAGGCCAGCAAAATTTGCAATATTTCGGCCATTAGGCAGTTCTGTCGAACCGGGCCTCTTCTGACCCTTTTCGACTGCAGTTAGCTCTTCCAGTTGTTTCCGGAGAGCTTTAATTTGCATCTCTAAATTTCGTCCCATTTCCGATTGAAAGAAATCACGTTGCTGTACAAGCTGGAAATCAGACTGCAATTTTTCATACTGCCTGAACAGGGATGTTGATTTTATATTCTTACCACCTATCCGCAGATTGCGGATCCTGCCGGTAAATTCATCAATTTTTTTGGCAATTTTTTGATACTCCTGGTCCCGTTGTTCATTGAAGAGAGCGATAATCCCTTTCGGCTGTAAGGGTTCAATGTTGTCTGTTTTGATCAGAAGCCCTTCCCCCTTCAATCCAGGGAGCTCGGCGAGCATCCACTGTAATGCCTCATGATACTCCTCTGTGTAGGGCAGAATGTAGACGCCTCCTTTGAGTTGGACAGCACCGATTTTGATCAATTTTCGCCATATTTTTACCCTGCTGTTTACCGGAGTTGCCGGAATCGAATAAAAAAACAGCAACCATTCCAATTGCCCCATATCTTCCATCATCTATTTACCGTTTTATTGAATTTTACCTGTATCACGTGTTACAATATTATGTAACGCTAGTTATTGTTCTTGTCAAGAATGGAGACGATGTTTTTTAGAGTTTACACATTGCACAGCTTAATGCTGAGGTAAGATAAAAAAAAACGGATACTAAAATAGCAGCACTATAATTCGACAGGAAGTTTCAATGTGAACGGGTATAGAAGGAGAGTGAAGGAGATTAACTTGAAGAAATAACAGGTGCAGTTGATTTTATTATTTGGCTGACAATTGATCTATGGAAGATTTTACAAAAAACAGAATCATCCCCTATAAAAAAAGACCGCCAATTGTTTGAGGAAAGGTGGTTTCTTGTTCTTTACGAAAATTGACCAAAGTTGAAGTTAAGATATCTCTTATATTTTTACTCAAACAGAATTTCAGCAGAGAAAGATGTCCCTTGGCAAGATTTAACCTCGAGCATTACAGGTTTCAAGAAACGCATCGCTGGTTTGTCGAGGTCCTTATAGCAAGATCAATTTACATGATCGGCTTCTGAGTATTCGTTTAAACCAGCTACTCTCACCCGCCCGAAAGCTACTGTAAAACGTTCAACATTTAGTAAGCTCATTCGTAACGAGGAGAGGCGCATTCTCTTAAATCACAAAGTAATCATTTTATATTTTTCTCTCTTTGGAACAACTACAAGTAAGGTTAACTCGAGGGCAGTTGGATGTAATCAGATATTCGATGTGGCAATCTTAACGCCTGCAGTCAGAAGTAGCCAGAGCTTTTATTGAACTTTTTTAAATATGGGTACCTTGAAAAATCAGGATTTTTATTCAAGATAAAGGTGTGTGTTAATCAGCGTGCAAATTTTACTCATTTCCAGCAATGTCCGGTTGGAAATTGCTGGTTTCGAGTGGTTAAAGCCGGAGAGACATTGTAACCACTTGCCCTGTAAAGCTATGAGCTTACGATCACCAGCAGGGCAAATATAGCTGGTTTTTCCTTTGCACACTATTCCCAGTGATGTCACAGTTCTCGTCAATTAAGTAGATGCAATTACCGATAACGCAATTGAGTTTACCCGCCCAGAAATGCGAGAATCCAACTTTTTATCGCTTGCTTTTGTTCACCACTTTCCTATAACCTTAACCAACCTTTTTTTTTGTTCTTTTATTTCTTTCTGAGATATCCAAACAACAATAATGAACTCTTACCAAGTTATTTGTACCGTCGTGGTGATGATCGGTGCCCTCTGCATGCTGGTGGCTATCATCACCAGTGTCCGAACACTCTGGGACATCCCACCAACCTATCGTCGTCAATGGCAAATCCTGATTATCCTGATGACCTTTTTTCTGGCCGGCTACTTGGCTTTTATCCTGGTCTTGAACCTGGCCATCCCCATTCCCATTGATCTCATCACCGTGACAGTCTTTTTAGGAGGCGCCTGCTTTGTCCTTCTTGTCCTCCGCCTCACCAAGGCGATCATCAATAGTTTACGCGAACGGGAACACCGCCAGGAAGAGACGGTGCAGAATCTGGAAAATGCACTTGTTGATGCCAAGATCGCCAGTAAGGCAAAAAGTGAATTCCTGTCCACTATGAGCCATGAGATACGGACGCCGATGAACGGGATCCTGGGGATGACCGAACTGCTGCTCAATACCGGTCTCAAAGAGAGGCAGCGTCATTTTGCCGACATAATCCTACGTTCTGCCGATTCCCTGCTGGCTATCATTAATGATATCCTTGACTTCTCAAAAATAGAGGCAGGTAAGCTCGAACTGGAGGAACATGTTTTTGATCTGCGCGAACTGGTTGACGATGTTGCTGATATGATGGCAGAGCGGGCCCACGTTAAGGGTCTTGAATTACTCCCTGTTTTTACGGGCACTATGCCCCTGGCCGCCCAGGGAGATTCAAACCGTTTACGCCAGGTGCTGGTGAATCTGCTCAGTAATGCAATCAAGTTTACCAATTCAGGTGAGGTGGTGGTACGCATTGAGGAGATGTCTGAAGAAGGAGAAAAAAGAACTTTTCGCTTTGCTGTTGAAGACACGGGCATAGGTATTAACCAAGAGCAGAAAGATCATATTTTTGAGCTATTTTCCCAGGCGGACAGCTCAACTACCCGAAAATATGGGGGCACCGGGCTTGGACTTACAATCTCTCGTCAGCTCGTGGAACTCATGGGGGGAGAGATCGGGGTTGACAGCTTGCCAGGCCGAGGTTCGGTTTTCTGGTTCACCGTGTCATTTCCCTGTTACCCTGATTCCGGGGAGAGGCATCTTGATAGGAAGAAGGGAAATCTTCTCGGTATGCGGCTTCTCATTGTTGATGATAATGCCACCAACCGCGATATTCTGACAAACCAGATACGATCCTGGGGGGTCACGAGTGCTGCGGTAGAAAACGGGACTCAGGCCCTGGATGTGCTGAGAAAGTCTGTTGCTGAGAATGTGCCCTATGATGTTGCCCTTCTCGACTGGCACATGCCGGAAATGGACGGCATTGAGTTGGCACGGCAGATACGGGCAGATAGGGCAATCAGTGATATCTGTCTTGTTATGTTAAGTTCTGCCTCTTATGATGACCAGTCTTCCTTGGCATCACTGGCTGGTGTTGAGCTTTATCTTTCCAAGCCGGTTCGGCAGAACCTGCTCTTTAATGCCCTTCTCTCCCAGGTAGCAAAACACGAAGATGGAAGCGTGGCGCGGCAGAATAATTCACTTTCGTCTGACCGTGTTGTTTTTGATGCCCATATCCTTCTTGTTGAAGATAATCTGATCAACCAGGATGTCTGCCGCCAGATGCTTCGCATGATGGAGTGCCGGGTTGATATGGCCGAAAACGGCAGAGAGGCGGTGAGGGCAGCGTTTGGAAAGAAGTATGATCTCATCCTGATGGATTGCCATATGCCGGAAATGGACGGCTTTACCGCCACCCAGAGAATACGCAGCAACGAAGCCAAGAAAGGCAAAGAACGGGTACCCATTATCGCCTTAACCGGAGACGTGCAGGTGGGCGTCAGGGAGCAATGCCTGGCTGCCGGTATGGATGATTATCTAAGTAAACCTTTTTATATGAACTCGTTGCAGAACGTTATGGAGAAATTCCTGAAAGCAGGAACCATAGCAAGCGAGAAGATCGAAAGGGAGCTTGAGCCGGAAGAGCTGTCCCAGGGGAGCTCTCTTCTCGACCAGGCAAGACTGGATATGATTCGTTCCCTGCAGCGTCCGGACAGACCCAATGTTCTGAAAAAAATTATTGAGCTGTATCAGCAGAATGCCCCAGCTCTCCTGCGTTCCATACATGATGCCGTCAGCAGTGGAGACAATCTTCTCCTGCAGGAAGCAGCCCATAGCTTGAAGACGGCAAGTGCTAATCTTGGAGCCATAAAACTTGCCGCAATCTGCAAGGAACTTGAAGATTATGGCCATCAGAAAAAGTATGAAGCGGCAACGAGCTTGATTGATACGCTGGAGGGGTTATTCCAGGAGGCTCTGGGAGCGCTTGGAGCGGAACTGGAGAAAATATATGATGAGCAATAACAAAGATTCCGGGAAGCTGCCGGTCATGCTTGTCGTTGATGATGACATGGCACAACGGCTGCTTATGTCTGAAACCCTTCTCGAGAACGACCTGGAATGTGAAAGAGGCGGGGGACGGTGTGGAGGCGCTGGAGGTTTTTCGGCGTATCTCTCCTGATCTGGTTCTCATGGCCCTCTCAAACACCACTTTTGATCATAACTCAAGTTCAAAGCATAAATATCAGAAGGGAGCCAGTGGCAAGGTTAAGCATTTAAGGTAAATTGCTATTTAAGATGGTTCCTGAATTATATCAAATAAACAAGGTGTCAGATTAGCTCGGATCTTTCTCCCAAGTAAGTATCCACCGGTAAAACCGGTGGCTTTAAGTTATGAACCGCTCAAAGCGGTATGTTAAAAAGATTTACTGACCACCATTCGGTGGGTCGCCTATTTAAATAACGACAGTTGTTCTACTCGACTATCTTCCTTTTCTTGTTCACGGATATACGTGCGAACAACACCTTCATCGGTATCAACAGTTGAGACAAAATAACCTCGTGCCCAAAAACTCATTCCACCGTAGTTCTTCTTTTGGCCAAGGTACGTGCGAGCTATGCCAACCACCTGAGCAACTGAGTCCACGAGCTTGGAGGCTTCTTCATTTTGCAGAAATCGTCAAACTTTTATTGTCCCCCGGCAACGCCGGGGGTTTACTTAGAAGAAATTATGTCAGATCAATTCTGAATAACTACAGCTTGCCAACAAATTTCTTCCGAAAAACCACTTCTCGAAAAAATCTCACCATTCGCTGCCGACGCCCCAGCATCTTCACCTGCTCGGGTATCAGGCTGGAAGGAGCGATTTTCATCACCGCCATCTTGTACTCCACATGACTGGCAAAACGGTTATCCAGATACCAGGCATAGTTAAGCCCCATGAGCATTCCCGGAGGAGTAAAGCCTTCATCTCCATTGATCAGTCGGGTAAAATGGCCAGTATCGTTAGATGCCGGCAGCATCCGCGACAGTTCCAGATAGCAGCGCAGCTCCTCATCACTGAACCAGCAGCTTCGCTGCGGGGCCGGAAGCAGATGCAGATGATACACTTTGCCTAGAAAGACATCGTCAATCATCAGAGGCTGCATTTCCTTGTGGTGGGCATAATTCCCCAACAGAGACTGGCCCAGGGCCACTAGAAAAGCCACCTCAAAAGTCTTCTCCTGCACCAGCTGATCCTGTCTGATCTTAATCAGACCATCTTCAGGATCATAAAAAGAAAAAACGCTGTCCCATTTCTGACTGCGCCGCCACAGCTCCTGATCAACACAGACAATCCCCCGCACATAGTCAAGATGAGCCAAGGGAATATCCCGATGACGCCAGAGGATATTTTGCACCATTCGCCGGATCCTGTCACTCAGCTCCAAAGCCGCTGGACAGGGACGTCCAGGTGTCACATGCTCCAGAGAAGGATCAAGAGCCTGCGCCAGCCCCTCAGAGATCTCAAGGGACAACTGAGCCATTCGCTCCTCTATCAGCCGATACCGAGTAAAAGGGCGCTCTGCTGGTATTCCAAGATCCAAGGACGCTCCATACACCGAGGCCTTCGTGTGGGCAACATCCTTTTCGACGGTCTTAAAATGATCAAAAATAGCCCATAAGGTCTTGATGACCTTGGCTAGATGGATAGGACCATGTTGAATGAACCCATGCTCGGCCAGTGCCATCTTGGAAAAAATGCCACACTCTATGGGAATAAAGCCCTGAACTTTGACTTGATCCCGGTCAAGATAGATGGGAATTTTTCCCTCCACTGCATAGTTCTGGAGTACAGAGGCCGGTACATCCTTGAGCGACAGGCAGAGCACCTGATCAAAAAGCCCTTTTGTCCCTCCGGGGATATTACGGTCATAGGCCCTGAGCAGATCAGAAACATGAAACTTGCGCTCGACATCACCTATGCTTCGATCCGTCTCTCCTGCCTGTACCCAGAGATTAGAAACCAGAATTTTTAATGCTGTGGTATTATTACGAACCGCCTGGGCAAGGCCTGGAACCTGAAATATGGGAATCAATGAGCTGTAGAGACTGCCTGGCGCCATGACCAGGATATCTGCCTGAGCAATCACACTCAAAACTTCAGAATACACATGAGGTTTTGAGCAGAACTCAACGAAAACACGTTCAACAGGATAACCACGCTGAGCACATCCTGATTTGTATTCACCGGCAACCAACACCCCGTTACTGTAAAGCACACTTAACTGGGCCTGGGTGGATGTACAGGGCAGAACAGCCTGTTCCTCCGCTCCAAGAATTGCGGTAAGAATCGCCAATCCACGGGCCAAAGGAGCCGCCAGCAGATCATGACTGACCATGAGTTCATCATTGCTGATCTCTGGCGGAATTTCGGCATAGATAGCTGCAGCCAGAATAAGATTGCCCAGACAGTGCGGCCGGGAAAGGGTAGGCTCAAGACGAGGATCGGAAAACAAATGATCGATCAATCCTGCCAGCGCTTCTCCCATGGGTAGCGGCAAACAGGCAAGATCAACACCTGCCTGGGTCACAAGCATGGCAGCAGAATCAGGCCTCTGTTCGAATCGATGATTAAACAGCAATGACAACAGCGAGACTACCTCCACAGCCCGGGTCAAGGTAAGGCCATAAAGGGACTGGAGCCTGCCGGACTGGATGGAAGAGAGGAGGACATGGCGAAGATCTCCAAGGGCGATAAGGGGCAGGTCTTTCTGCAGCTCGCCGGTGGAACCACCATCGTCTGTCACACAGACAATGGAGCGGGTATGGGGAAAAAGCTCTTTCAGGCCGACAAAAGGCTTACGGGCCCAGGTGGCACTGCGACTGTCACCGCCAATAAGATTGGAGAGCCCTGTGCCGCCGCCAAAGACCACAATCCGGACTCCCTCAACGACCTTATCTTCGAGGGCTGCGCGTAGATGCTGAAACTGGCTTGCAGTTTCAGCATCAAGAGACGCCGGTTCTCCATAGAGAACCAGCTCCACCAGCTTTTCACGTAGATCACTATGGGGGAGCAGGTCAAACGCCGACAACTGCCTGGCCATCAGTTGCTCCAGAGCACGTCCTAGTGCGTCCTGCTCCCCATTGCCTAATGAATACCCTTCAGATAATTGTGACACGGAAACTAAATTCCTGTCGCTTCCATCTGTTTCTGCACTGCTGCCACCGACAGGGCCATGGCAGCCTTCTCATCACTGGTCAGCTCAAACTCAAGGATTCTTTCCACACCGCCAGCACCAATCACCACCGGCACCCCGAGAAAATAACCGTTTATGCCGAACTCACCTTCCAGATAGGCCGCGCATGGCAGCACCCGTTGAGAGTCTGTGAGCACGGCCTCTGCCATCTCCACCGCTGCCAGCCCGGGAGTATAAAAGGCTGAACCTGTCTTCAGGTGATTGACGATTTCAATTCCACCTTTCTGAGTCCGATCGACAATCTGAGCAATTTTTTCAGCAGAGAGGAGATCGGTGATGGGAACACCTGCCACATTGGCCAGGCGAACAAGGGGCATCATGTTATCACCATGGATTCCCATGACCAGAGCATTCACATCACGGGGGGCAACACCGATGGCCTCGGCCAGGAATGTGCGGTAGCGGGCGGAATCAAGCACTCCGGCCATACCGATCACTTTCTGTTTAGGATGGCCGGTCACCTTGAAGGCGGTGTGCACCATGGCGTCAATGGGATTGGTGACCACGATCAGCACACAATCCGGTGAATGTTTAACTGCCTCCTCGGCACAGGCCTTGACGATAGAGACATTGATGGTAAGCAAATCATCACGGGACATCCCGGGCTTACGGGCAAGGCCAGCGGCAATGATCACCACGTCAGAATTGACCGTATCCTTGTAATCATTGCTTCCCGTCACCCGGTATTTGAACCCTTCAACCGGTCCGCATTGCAACAAATCCAGGGCCTTGCCTTGAGGAATCCCCTCCGCCACATCCAGAAGCACCACATCCCCAAGATTTTTCGCCGCCGCCCAGTGCGCTGCTGTTGCTCCGACATTTCCTGCCCCGATAATTGTAATCTTCTTTCTCATCTTTTCTTCCTTATTGGTTGATAGTTCATATTTTTTTCACAATCATTATAATTCCACTGTTCAACAAATCAAAATCTATCTTAACACATACTCAACTTATTTACATGCCCCTCCACCCTTCTCTCATCCTCAGGACATATCCCCATTAAAGAGTATCAAGGGCAGAAGTATCGGGGTCAAACTCTACCTTTATCGCACTGCAATTATATAAACCTTTCCGTCGCTGAAAAATTGATCTCCTATGAAATTTTTACCAATAAGAGGTTTTACAAGTTGTGCCATCAAATGACTTTCAATTTCCCCAGTACGCTCAAGGTTCAAATACAACAACTCTCGTTCCGTGTCCAAATCAGGAGCAATTTTCGGAATAATGCCCCATTTAAAGCCATTATTGGCATTAACTAAGCCAACGTAGATAGTATTCTCACTGTTTAATGCAAAGTTTGTCCGCCATACTTTCACATGATGGGCATTGCTGAGCCAATTTGATCCGGGAACTTTTGCAAAACCAAGATCCTGCATTTTGGCATTCCAGAAAGAAGGCGAAATCGGCGCAGAAGGATGGGGCGTTTTTACTATCAGGGCCTTAACTGCTTTAACAAATGAGGTTATATCAGCCTTGTCGGTAAGAATCCACCCTGCCTGCTGCAGTGCTGCGACCAGATGTCTATCATCTTTGGCCAGGAAAATATAGTTTATTGGCTCTTGTTTGTCACCTGTCAGTGTCTCAGTATATTTCATCTGCTCATTGCTGAAGATATCGGTACTGTTCGAGACAACAACTGTGCTTTTTGATGGGATTGATGCCAGTAACGGATGGTAATTCATCACAAATCCGGCATAAATCAGGATAGCGATTAAAACGAGAACGAAAGATACGGGACGAACTCCACCACCAAGTGATATGACTTGCTCACATCTTTCCTTATGTCTCAACCATTCGGAAAAAGAGACAGCGAGAATCAGCCACATCGCTCCGACAAGATAACCGCTCCATACGTCGCTTAAATAATGTTCCCCAAGATATACCCGGCTAAAGCCAATCGCTATGATGATGAGAAGTGTTGTGAAAAATATATTTACCTTTCTATTCCAGCTTTGGGTAAAACGCATAAGAAGGTAGCCCACAAACCCGTAGAAAGCGACTGCTACAGTTGCATGCCCACTTGGAAAAGAAAAAGAATGTTCCGCATAAACAACCATCTCCGGACGAGGACGATGAAAAGCCAGTTTACCCAAATAGGTAAATATCCCACTGCCGGCAACAGCAATAAACAGGGGAAAAATACAATACTTTTTCCCCCACAACCAAAGTAGTGCACCCGAGATAAGAATAAAGACCAGTATGACCTGGCTTTTACCAAGCAGGGTTATCCAGGTAAAAAAACTGGTTAGTCCATCCGTACGCAAGACCATGAAGAGGTTCGCTATGCGAATATCTGCGGCAATGATGGAGTCAGATGTTATCAGATCTTCCACGACCCCGCCAAACAAGGCCAGGACATAGACAAATGCCAGCGTGGAAATGGAGAGGGTCAATCCTGAAAACAGTGAGGTATCGCATCGTGCCTTCAAAAACGAGATACTTCGCGGATGTTCCTGCATCCATACAAACACGTGTTCATTTTTGATCACTGCCTCTTTGATAGATTGGCCAAGAGAGGTGCAAATGATCCAGAATTGTTTTCCCCTCCTGACAATCAACCATTTGCAACAGTAAAGGATGCCGACAAATATGAGGGAAAGAGCAAAAAAAAGACCAGCGCGCGATAACCAGAGTGTCGCCAGATTAAGAGATTGTGCAAAGATGTAACCGGCAAGGACCCATTCAAAACCCCAGCCGATCGCACCGAGGACATTCCAGAACATGAATGTCCTTTGGTTCATCTTTACACTACCGGCAATAAAGGGGACAATCTCCTTGACGCTCGGGATAAATCGGCCAAGAAAAATGCTTTTAGCACCATGGACGTCCAGGAAATGTTTTGCATTTTCAATATGGTTGACCTTGAAGAACCAGAAGCCACCTTTCAGCCATTGGGCGCCATACTTTCTCCCAAGATAGTAGTTTACATTATCTCCGATGATTGCTCCTAAGACAGAAAACCATATGAGATCACCTATATCAAGATAGCCGCGCGCAGAAAGCGCCCCAAGAAAAAGAATGATCGTTGAACCAGGCAAAATCAGGCCTATACCGATCGTTGTCTCGAGGAGAGCTGCAAAAAAAGCAAGCCAATAGCTCCCGACACGAAAGTGCTCGATTGCCGGGAGCATATTATTAATGAAGTCTGCTACCACGAGTTATCCTTACAACTTGAAGTCAGGAGAGAAAACAAGGTATTGAATGCAGAGAATAAGGCCTGCTGTAAACCAGTCCCATTTGTATCACATGGTCAGCCGTCGATAGTTTTCTTGCGGAGTTCATAATAGACAATCAATAATAAACAAATTGGAACACCAAAACCAATCATAAAGGGGGCAAACCTTACTATTCGCTCAAGCCAGCTTATATCCTCGGACATTATCTTCCAAATTTTGAAGGAAATAGGCAATATGATAAAAAGAAGTGTTGGTAAGAGAAACCAGAATGAGTTTTTTCCACCAGTCCTGGCAGAGCGTGCCGAAAAAAATGAAACTGCCATAACAACAGCAGCAGAACATGCACCCCAGACAATACCATAAAAACTTGCAATCAGCGTACCGACCTGAAAGACAAGAAGCATGACAATGACGGTAGCGACAAGATATTTAAGCGTTTTATTTGACATTCATATCTCCATATTTCGTATGGTAAAAACTTCAGGAAACACTAACATACTTTCCGCTATCTACACTCTCAGCTTACACTTTCAACTTTTCGATATACTCTTCCACCCTCTGCAGATCCTCGGGGGTATCCACCTCAATGGAGTCGTGTTCGGTGAGGACCACCCTGATCTTGTACCCATATTCGAGGGCCCTCAGTTGTTCCAGCTTTTCAAAACGCTCCCACTCCCCTTCCGGCAGAGCTACAAAGGTAAGCAGGAATCCCTTACGATAGGCGTAAAAGCCCAGATGTTTATAATAAGTCGGCGACACCCCTTCCTCGGGATTCCGCTGGAAAGGGACAGGGGCACGGGAAAAATAGAGGGCGTTATAGTTATGATCAAAGACAGTCTTTACATGGTTCGGATCATTAATCTCCTCCGGCCTGATAATCTTGTAGATCAGCGTTGACATAGGCAGGGTAGGATCGTCCAACAGGGGCTGGGCCACCTGGGCCACCACTTCCGGGTCGAAGAGCGGCTGGTCCCCCTGGATATTGACCACCACATCATGCTCAGAGATATCGAGGAGTTCTGCAGCCTCAGCCAGACGGTCAGAACCTGATACATGATCACTCCTGGTCAGTACATACTCACCGCCAAAAGAGGCGACGCACTCACCGATCCGCATGTCATCGGTGGCAACCACCACCCGGCTCAGGACCTCAACCTGCCGCGCCCGCTCCACTACATGCTGGATCATAGGCTTTCCGGCAATCAGGGCCAGGGGCTTTCCCTCAAAACGATTGGAAAGATAGCGGGCCGGGATAATCGCCACGACCGCTGGGGTATGAATTTTTACAGGTTCCATATCTTTAATTGGTGTATATTTTAGAAAACGGTTTAACTACGGAATTTCATCCTCACACTTCAGAGTACCCATGACTGACCACTTTTACCCCACAGGGATGACCATTTCTCTGGCTGTGACCAGTGCCCCGGACGATGACAAAGCACTCCAGCTCAAGGCACAAGCCCTGACAGAATCCCTCTACCCTAACGGCAAGCAGCCTAAAGAGGACAGCACAGCCGTCAGCAACTATCAGTTTTTACTGGTCTATACTGCAAAGGGCTTGGAGCTGCAAAACCTCAGCCCCGAGACAAAGCGCTATACAACAACCCTGTATGTAGATTTTGTGCATGGCAACACCGGATATCGCCGTCTCCATGGTGGTGGCATCCATCAACCTCTGGCCCGGGCCGCGGGCCTGAAATCAGGCTGGCGGCCAAGCATTGTCGATGCCACCGCCGGACTTGGCATTGACGGCTTTATTCTGGCCAGCCTTGGCTGCAAGGTCACCATGATCGAACGATCTCCTGTGATCGGGGCACTGCTTGACGACGGACTGCAACGGGCTGCCACTCATCCGGCAACCAGGGATATCGTCGTCCAACGCCTCGAGCTCCTCATCGGTAATTCCGGTGAAATCATCACCACTCTTCCCGAGCAACCCGCCACCATATACCTGGACCCCATGTACCCCCATCGCCACAAATCCGCTCTCAATAAAAAAGAGATGCGGATCATCCGCGCACTTGTGGGCGATGATCAGGATGCTGCAGCCCTTTTGGAGAGCGCACTCCAGATTGCCACCAACCGGGTGGTGGTCAAACGACCTAAGGGCGCCCTTGAGCTCAACGCCAGACGACCATCTCATGTCGTGGAGATGCAAAACAGCCGCTTTGATGTGTACCTGACCGGACTCTCCAAATAGTACCCAGGCTGCTACCCGACTCTCTTATTTGTGATACTTTTCTCCGGCCTTGATGGTATAGGCGCGGTACAATTGTTCCAGAAGAAAAAGCCGTGTCATGTCATGGGTAAAAGTCATCTTTGACAAGGAAAGCAGGAGATCAGCCCGGGCCACCATTTCCTTTGAATGACCAAGAGGCCCGCCAATAAGCAGACTCACCTGCTTGACTCCTTGTTGTTCCCACTGGCCAATCTGCTCAGCCAGACCTTCTGAGGTAAACTGGCGGCCACGAAAATCAAGGATCACCTTCAGGGCTCCGGCAGGGACATGACTGAGGAGCAGGCGGCCATCCTCCTCCTTCTCCTGTTCTTCATTCCATTGGGATTTTTTTTTGTGCTGGATGCATTTTACCGAGACTTTTGTATAGTATTGCAGCCGTTTGGTAAACTCGGCAATCCCCTCTGCCAGATACGAATCCTTGGTCTTCCCCAGAAGCAGCAGTTCTAGTCTCATGACTCACGTCCAGCCAGCATTTTCAGCACTTAACGGTTCCCTGTGCTTCCGTTATCGATCTGAGAATACGACAGAATTTCTCATATGAAATATGCTGATTCATACCTGGACAGGATTCTTTGATGGTTGCAAAATTGTTTTCATCGGTCAGCAGCGAGGGATGCAGCGGCCACTGTCCGCAACGCCAGGGGCGTCCGGTATGGACTGTGCAGCCATTATCATAGAAGATACAATGACCATCCACAATTTTCATCTGGGTGACATTACCAGTCACGCGCCAAAATTTTTCCCGCACCTCGTCTTCACTTAAGCCCAGGGCCTGAACCATGCGCTGCCGATCATTCTCGTCAAGCGAGACGGTTGTCTCGCCCTGACAGCAATAGCCACAACGCTGACACTCAAATATCTGTTTCATCTCATCCATTTTTTATCCTGCGGCCTCTCTGGGCTCTTCAATCTGTAAGCCATACTTGTTAAATCAAGATTTCCTCACGCATTCCCCACCACATCATCATAGGTGGAAATATCTATTCCGTACAACAGTGCCGCCCGCTGCCATTTTTCTTCATCGGGAATATCAAAAATAATGGCATCATCCGCAGGAACAACCAACCAACCTTCTGCCATCAGCTCCTGTTCCAACTGGCCTGGTCCCCAGCCGGCATACCCCAAAAGAAAAAGATATTTCTCCGGCCCCTGATCTTTGGCAATATCTTCAAGGAGCCTGGCCTCGCGACTCAGGGATATCGTTGAGCTGACCGCTAACTGGTGCTCAGCCAGATACTCAGAACTAAACAGAATACAGGCTGTCATCGGCTCAACCGGCCCTCCATTATAGACCGACGGCATTTTTTTCCCAGGCACTGAGAGATTGGCGCCCATCAGGATTTCGTCCATGGTCAGAAATGGATTCGGCTGATTAATCACCAAAGCCATTGTCCCCTCATGACTATGGGCACAGACATAAAGAACCTGCTCACTGAAGCGCGGATCAGGCATCCGGGGAGTGGAGACGAGAAACGAACCGGTCAAGGTGTCAATTATGGCATTATTCTCTTGATTCATTACTGTTCAATTCTTCCCATTCGATGTATTATAAAAAAAATAAAAAAATTCAGGCGTTGTTTTGCAAGAGCCATCCTTTATTGAAAAACATACTATCGTTATTCAGAGAGCAAAAACAGCACAAGAAACCGGTAGCTCTTCACACTCCAATAGTGCTTCCTTCGGGGCGTCCTCGATGAAACGAGAAAGACTATTGCACAACAGCTCCATAACTTTTGCACATTACCCCAAATCCAAATCAATTACACCCGACATCCAAAAAAATCTATTATGAACGAAATAAAAGAACAGCTGGATAAAATAATCCACGCAACCCATCATGACCCTTTCCAATTTCTTGGCGTTCACTTTTCAGGGTCCGAAGAACAGACGGTTGTTATTCGCACCTTTCAGCCCCATGCCGCCTCCGTTACCCTGCTCACCGAGACTTTTTCCTTGCCTATGAAAAAGACCTGCGACGAAGGCCTCTATGAGCTGGAACTGGAGCGAGCTACTTTTAAAGACATCGACCTTGATCCCTACAATTACCGGTTCGAGATCACCTATTTTGACGGAACAGTTCACACCGTCAATGATCCCTACCGTTTCCTGCCGGCACTCGACGAGCAGGACCGCTATCTCTTTAATTTCGGCACCCATTATGAACTCTATAACCACATGGGTGCCCACATGACCAGTCGTTCCGGAATTGCCGGTACCATTTTCCGGGTATGGGCACCGTCTGCCGCCCGCGTCTCTGTTCTGGGAAATTTCAATAGCTGGGACGGACGGGTACACGCCATGCGCAGCCTGGGAGGTTCTGGAATTTGGGAGCTGTTTCTGCCGGGGATTGGTGAAGACGAACTCTATAAATTTGAGATCCGTACCCAGCAGGGGGCGATCCTGGAAAAGAACGACCCATTCCAGTTCTACGGCGAACTGCGTCCTAAGACCGCCTCCATTGTCCGCCCTCTGGATCACTATACATGGGAAGACCAACAATGGCAGCAGGACAGAAACGTCATTTCACCCTATGACCAGCCCATGGCTATCTATGAGGCTCATCCAGGTTCCTGGCAACGAGACCCGGAGGATCCTGAACGATTTCTCACCTTCAGGGAGCTGGCCGACAAACTCATCCCCTATGTCCAGAAGCTGGGATTCACTCATATTGAACTGATGCCGGTAATGGAGCATCCGCTGGATGAATCCTGGGGCTATCAGGTGACAGGCCCCTTCAGTATGACCAGCCGCTACGGGACGCCGGAAGATTTCATGTACTTTGTTGACCAGTGTCATCAGAACAAAATTGGGGTAATCCTTGATTGGGTCCCGGCCCATTTTCCCAAAGACGAGCACAGCCTGGGCCGCTTTGACGGCACCTCCCTGTTTGAACACGAAGACCCGAGAAAAGGCGAGCAACAGGAATGGGGGACCTTTATCTACAACTATGGCCGCCGTGAGGTGAGCAATTTCCTGATAGCCAATGCCCTCTTCTGGTTGGACAAATACCACATTGACGGACTTCGGGTCGATGCCGTGGCCTCCATGCTCTATCTCGATTATTCACGCAAAGAAGGGGAATGGATCCCCAATGCCTATGGTGGTAGAGAGAATCTGGAGGCCATTGAGTTTATTCGTCATCTTAACTCCATTATTTATGATCGCCACCCTAATACCTTGATGATAGCGGAAGAATCAACCAGTTTTTACGGAGTTTCCAAAGCAGCGGATATCGGTGGGCTTGGTTTCGGCTTCAAATGGAACATGGGCTGGATGAACGATATTCTCAGTTATTTTACCAAAGACCCTCTATACAGGAAATTCCACCATAACATCCTCACCTTCTCCATCATCTATGCTTTTTCTGAAAATTTCATCCTCCCCATGTCCCACGACGAAGTAGTGCATGGCAAACGCTCGCTTCTCGACAAAATGCCAGGAGATCTGTGGCAGAAGTTTGCCAATCTGCGCCTGCTCTTCCTCACCATGTGGATGCATCCAGGAAAAAAACTGCTCTTTATGGGCAGTGAATTCGGACAATGGGCGGAGTGGAACTGTAAACGAAGCCTGGATTTCCATCTTCTGGACGAAAATCCACTTCATTCTCAGATGTTGACCTTCGTTGCGGAACTGAATCGGTTTTATAAGGAAAATCCCAGCTTGTGGCAACTGGATTTCAGCCCTGAAGGATTTCAATGGCTTGATCTGGAAGACCGGCAGAATTCTATCATTTCCTATGTCCGTTATGGCAAGAACCGCGCCGACCACCTGGTCTGCCTGTTCAACTACACCCCGCAGACTCATTATGACTACAAGCTGGGACTGCCGACCGACAGCCAGTATGAGGCAATCTTCTGTTCGGACAGCGAAAAATTTGGTGGCAGCAACGCCGGCAATAATGAGAGTAATACCACAATCTACCAGCCTCTTGCCGAACCCTTTGCTCAGGCCCCTTTCCATACACGGATCACCGTGCCGCCACTGGCTGGCGTAATTTTAAGACCCATTTCCAGATAAGAAGGAACTCAAAAAATGGCTGCCAATTCACCGACCCAACGCCCTGGAGACAAGATGAAAAAGGCCATCTGCGCCTTTTCTGAACTCATCAAGGAACATCCAGAAAAAAGTCGAATTTCCTTGCTCCATCAGGTCGAGATCAAGTTCGACCTCTCCCCTAAAGATTGTGAGTTTCTTAACGACCATTTCACCGAATGTCAGAATCAGGGGTAAAAACAGCGAAGAAATAATAAAGGAGGTTAGAGAATGGATGCCTACCAGCAACTCATCGCCACCATCGCCCTGACCATGGGCACTGCCTGGGCCGCCGGGATCAATCTCTACGCAACCATCGGGGTTCTTGGTTTTCTGGGACTGACTGGTAACATTGTTCTCCCCGAACAGTTGCAGATACTGCAAAATCCTCTGGTGGTAGGTGCGGCCGCCCTGATGTACGCTGTAGAATTTTTTGCCGACAAGACTCCGGGGGTGGATACCGGTTGGGACACCATTCACACCTTTATCCGCATTCCGGCTGGTGTCATGTTGGCGGCTGGGGCCGTGGGCGAGGTAAATCCAGCCGTCGTCATCGTGGCCGGAATCCTGGGCGGGACTGTCTCCGCCACCACCCATTCCCTCAAGGCCGGCTCACGAATCCTGATCAACACCTCTCCTGAACCCTTCAGCAACTGGACCGCCTCACTGTTGGAAGACGTGGCCGTTGTCGCCGGACTCTGGACCGCACTCTATCACCCCATGACCTTTATAGGACTCTTCTTCCTGTTTATCCTCCTGGCCATATGGTTGCTGCCCAAGATATGGCAGGGGATCAAAGCACTTGTAGTCAGACTAAAGACATGCCTGACGCCACCGTCCCCACCGCCACAAGATGATCACAAGTCGTCCAACCCTCAGCTGAACTGACTTGCCAGAATAATGACAACAGGGTAACGCACATTCGCACTTAATAAACAAGTTAAAAGGCTACAGAACTATAAACCAACAGACATAACGAGGAGGAATAAAAATGAAGAGAACCGGCAGCAGCTTTTTTACAACATTAACCCTGACGTTTTTGTTTATGACGGGAGCGTTGCTGCCCCAGGTACTGGCGGCGTCCTTTGCCTATATTCCAAACCACTACAGTAACTCAGTCTCAGTTATAGACACAAGCACCAACACTGTTGTCGCGACCCCCGCTGTAGGAAATGGTCCTTTTGGCGTAGCAGTCAATCCTACAGGCACAAGGGTTTATATAACAAACCTTAACGGCGGCACCGTTTCCGTCCTGGACACATCAAGCAATACCGTCATTGCCACAATCACAGTAGGCGAAAACCCTTATGGTATCACAGTGACTCCTAACGGCAGCCGCGTCTATGTGGCAAACTGGCTAAGCAACACCGTCTCGGCAATAGACACCAACACAAATACCGTTACGGCTACCATCCCGGTGGGAGCTGGTCCTTTTGGTATAGACGTCAACCCCGCCGGCAGCTGCGTCTATGTGACAAACAATGCCATTGATACCCTTTCGGTAATTGATACAAGCACCAACACTGTCATTACCGATCCCGCCCCAGTCTCTACCGGGGATGTTCCCTGGATGATAGCCATCACCCCATCAGGCAATCATGCCTATGTGGCACACTATAATGAATCCAATGTTTTGGCCATTGATACAAACACAAACAGCGTTGTCAGCACGATTCCTCTGGGCGGTATTACTATTGCCGGTTTGGCAGTCAATCCCTCCGGCAGCCTTGTTTATGCGGCAAACAGTAATAACAACACTGTCCAGTTCATCGACACAAGTTCAAATACCGTTGCTGGTGCCATCCCCGTGGGAAGTTATCCCTATGGTTTGGCGATTACACCTTCCGGCAGTCATGTCTATGTGGCAAATCATTATAGCGACACTGTCTCGGCCATAGACACTGTCACGAATACCGTTGTTGCCACTATCCCGGTGGGATCACATCCTGTTGCCGTCGGCAAGTTTATCGGGCCCAATATATGCACCCCGCCTCCTTCAGGAATGTTCTCCTGGCTGGGCGGAGACAATAACGCCCTCGATATGGTCGGCGCCAACCACGGCACGTTGGTAAATGGTACAACGTATGCCGCAGGCATGGTCGATCAGGCATTCAGTCTGGATGGAGAGGATGATTATGTGAACATACCGAATCTCACCAGCCAGAAATTCCCTGCGGCTTTCACAATCGGCGCCTGGATAAAGGCAACCGTATTACCGGGCGACATCGTGGTCTTAGCCGGTATGCCGGGAGGATATCAATTGGATTTACGCTCTAATGGCAAAATAGCATTTGGGAATGCCGGAGCAATGGTTGACTCAACAGCCTCAATTTCCAACAACACGTTTGTTCATGTAGCAGCCAGCTTTGATGCAGGAAATGTAAATATATATATCAATGGGGTACTGGATCATCAAGGCACGACCACCACATATAGCGGAGGTGAAATTCCATTTCAGGTCGGAGGGTTCGGAGATTACGCAAATACTTTTTTTAATGGGATGATCGATGAATTGGAACTCTACAATCGTGCCCTTACCGCCGAGGAAATAGCCGCCATCTACAACGCCGGCAGTGCCGGAAAGTGCCGCTCCTGCACTCCGCCTCCCACTAACATGGCAGCATGGTGGAAGGCAGAAAATAATGCCGATGACAGCGTGAGTACTAATAACGGCACCGTGCAAAATGGTACAACGTATGCCGCAGGTAAGGTCGATCAGGCCTTCAGCCTGGATGGAGTGGATGCTTATGTTGAAGTGCCGCATAATGCAAGCCTGAGTTTCCCTCCTGCTTCGCCAATGAGTTTTGATCTATGGGTATATCGAACAAGTACATCAGCAACTCAACATATCTTTTCAAAACGTACCGACTGTACTTACTTTAATTATCAGCTAGCTTTGGATTCTGGCTTTAACACCGGGTTATGTTTCGGAGGCAATGCAACTCAGATCTGCACAACTGGAGAGGAATCAGACCTGCCGCTCAACACCTGGACCCATATTGCCGGAACTTCTGACGAAACCACACTAAAACTGTATGTAAACGGCAAGTTAGCCGCAAGCAGATTAGGTTCTTTAGGTTCAGAGAATGAGGTTCCTCTTAAATTTGGTGCTGCGGGAACATGCGGCACATATCCATTTGGTGGCCTCATCGACGAAATGGCAATCTACAGCCGCACCCTTTCAGCTGAGGAAATTGCGGCAATTTACAATGCCGGCAGCGCCGGGACGTGCGATATTGACACGACCCCTGACGCCTTTACCTTCACTGACCAGACAGGTGGGGCGGTAAATACTCTTACTCTTTCTAATACGATCACCGTAAGCGGTATCAACAGTCCGGCAGACATAAGCATTTCATCCTGTACCGGTACAAATTGCGAATACCAGATCAACGGCGACAGTTGGACCTCTACTGCCAGCACAGTCAATAATAACGATACGGTTACCGTCAGACAGACATCATCAAGCAGTTATGCGACAACCACAAACCTCAGCCTCGATATTGGCGGAGCAACTGATACCTTCAGCATAACTACAATCCAGAAGTATATCATGACTCCAGGGAAAGCGGGTGATGGCAGCGGAACTATAACCAGCGACACAGCAAGCATAGATTGTATTTCCCGCCCAGAACCCGGAATAAACGATGGAACAGATACCGGTACAAGCCTGGCTGGAAAAGATGCCTTCGGCGGAACATGCAGCAACCCCGGCTACAATAATGGTGACGGCACTGCTATTTATGCTGCTCCCATAACTACCTGTAACGAATGTAACAGTGACGCATTCATTCAGTTTGATTTGGCTTCGTTACCAGCCACTGTGGAACATGTTTATCTCGGAGTTACCCATTATCCTCATGACACATATTGTTATTCAAACTGTGACGCTGATTTTTATTTTTATCCCCTAACCTCTTCATGGAGTGAAAATACTGTCAGCTTGACAAATAACCCGACTGCCAGCACAACGCCAGCCTATGGCCCAATCAATATTACCTTCCCTAATGACTTTGGAGCTCGAGAGTATGAAATTACAGATCTTTATCAACAATGGAAAGATGGTAGCATTCCAAATTATGGGATTGAAATTTCTTCTCCAACGATTGGGTGCAACAATGCATCTGTTGCTTTTTATGTCCATAGCTCTGACTCAGAAATTGGCAAGCGCCCCTATTTGCGTATTGTAACCGCCACAAGTGTCAATAACGAATGCGCCGGAGGGAATGCATGGAACTATGCATCTGGCGCAATCGTCACCCTTACCGCCACCCCAGATGCAGGTTCTACCTTCACCGGCTGGAGCGGAGATGCAGACTGCGATGATGGTATAGTGACCATAAATGCAAACACAACCTGTACCGCTACTTTTGCTATCAATACCTACACTGTTAGCGCATCGGCAGGACCCAACGGCTCAATTAGCCCAGCAAATGACCAAACTGTAAATCATGGAACTACAACCACATTTACCGTCACCCCTGACACCAACTACACCGCCAGTGTCAGCTGCACCTGCGGCGGAACACTAGATGGCACCACCTACACCACAAATGCCGTTACTTCAGACTGTACCGTTATTGCAACCTTTACCCTTAACAGCTATCCCCTCACGATCAATAAAACTGGCATCGGCACGGTGACAAGCAGCCCATCCGGTATTATTTGCGGCACGGATTGTTCCGAGGATTATAACTTTGGAACCGATGTCACCCTCACAGCCACTCCAGCTACCGGCAGCATCTTTACCGGATGGACAGGCGGTGGCTGTACAGGGACAGGAGTTTGCACGGTGACCATGGATGAGCAGAAAGAAATTTCTGCATCTTTCCTGAAGGACTTTCCCTGGCCGATGTTTTTACCAGCCATAACCAAAGGAGTCCAATAAAAGAGGAGAGTCTTTATACACCTTGCTCCTCCGGTGTGGGCTGGACAATTTCTCAACATAGCCGATGGAGCACCATTACTTATTTTGTCTATCCAATAGTGCACAAATTCTGCGGCAAAGGTAAAAAACAAAACAGGGGGAAAAACCATGAAAAACAAGCGGATTAAAGGTTCTATTTGGCTTCTCATGTTGATGGCGATGTTCTGTGCCTTGATGGCTGATATGGCCAATGCGAACAGTGGAGTAAAAAACCGACCCCTGCCGGTGGAAAATGATCTCTTACAATTCAGGGCTGGAACTCATGTCATGGGGTTCAAGCCGGACAAGGCGTACCTTGTGAATACGGCTGGTTTTTTAAGCGTAGAATTTCTTGGCGCCCATACTATTGTCCCGCAGGCTGTCGCCGCAGATAACACAAATCGGCACCAGGATAATATTGCATTAACACCAGACCGTGAAGACACGCTTGCCAATCTGCAACGGGTCGAATACCAGGATCTTTGGGACGGGATAACCCTTCACTATGACGCGGTGCAAACGGGGATTGCCGAAAGCACTTATTTCATTCAACCCGGGGCTGATGTTGCTGATATCAGGTTGAGATATAACGCCGACACCGAACTGCAGCAAGACGGGTCGCTCAAGATCAAACTTGCCACCCGGCAAGGCTATATTACCGAGTCAATGCCAGTGGCTTGGCAGATTGTGGATGGCCGAAAAAAAGCAGTCCAGGTGGCATATGAGATACAAGACGGGAAAATTGGCTTTAAAACTGGAGCATACAACAAGGATCATGAACTGATTATCGATCCAACCTATCAGTGGCACACTTTCTACGGCTCTACAGCTACTGATTCTGGCCTTGCCATAGCTGTTGACGAAAACGGAAATGTCTATGTAACAGGTTCCAGCGATGCCACCTGGGGCAACCCGTTGCATCCTTATACTGACAGTACTGACATCGTGGTCTTAAAACTTAACAGCTCAGGAGCATTGCAGTGGAATACCTTCTATGGCTCTGCAAATAGTGATTATGGCAATAGCATAGCCATTGACGGAAACGGGAATGTTTATGTAACAGGTCAGAGTAATACCTCCTGGGCCAGCCCGGTCGCCCCGCTGCATGCCCATAATTCAGGCTTTGATGTCGTGATTCTCAAACTTGACAGTTCAGGGGCATACCAGTGGCACACCTTCTACGGCTCTGCGTCTACTGATTCTGGCCTTGGCATAGCTGTTGACGGAGACGGGAATATCTATATATCAGGTATCAGTGTTGCCACCTGGGGCATCAGCCCGCTTAATCCCCATGGTGGAGGGGGTAACGCTGATATCGTTGTCTTCAAGCTTGACAGTTCAGGAAACAACCTGCTGTGGAATACCTTCTATGGCTCTACATCCACTGATTATGGTAATGGTATAGCCCTCAAAAGCGGATATGTTTATGTAACAGGTTACAGCAATGCATCCTGGGGTATCCCGCTGCATGCTCATAGTGCAGGAGCTACAGCTGACATCATGATCTTAAAGCTTGACGATACAGGAGCGTTACAGTGGAACACCTTCTACGGTTCTGGAACATATGACGATAAAGGCTATGGTATAGCCGTTGACGGGAGCGGGAATACCTATGTAGCAGGTACGAGTAAGGCCACCTGGGGCAGTCCTGTTAATCCTTTTAATGGAAGTGGACAGGGTGAAATCACGGTCCTCAAGCTTAACACTTCTGGGGCATTACAATGGAACACCTTCCACGGCTCGCTATCTATTGATAATGGTTATAACATAGCCGTTGATGGAAATAGAAATGTCTATGTAACAGGTTCCAGTAATGCCACCTGGGGCAGCCCACTGCATGCTTATAGTGGCAGCACTGACATTGTGGCCTTAAAGCTTGCTAATTCAGGAATACTCCAGGGAAATACATTCTACGGCGCTGTATCTGTTGCTGATTATGGTTATGGTTTAATCGTTGACGGAAGCGGAAATGTCTATATAACAGGTTCCAGCAATGCCACCTGGGGCAGCCCGCTGCATGCTCATAGCGTAGGCCTCAACGAGGATATCGTGATCTTAAAGATCTCCGATACCTTCAAGAAATTCCCATGGCCGATGTTTCTACCAGCCATCATCAAGGGAGGAGTCCATTAAGAGAGGAGCCGTTTACAGATACACAGCAAGCTCGACAAGCTCAAAAGCTTCATTTATCTGCAAAAACTCGGATAGCCTGAAGAAGCATTGCTCCTCTGTGGTTAGATAGTTTCTCATAAAAACCGTCATAACCGGAGGGGTAATCGCTATGTTCTATACATCAAATATGCACATATTCTGCGGAAATGGCCAGAATATGACTTTATCAAAAGCTACTTACAGGGAAGAGTGACAACAACGGTTGTTCCCAGATCCGGTTCACTCTGAAAGGTCATGGTCCCGCCATGTTCCTCAATGATCTTCATGGACATGGCAAGCCCTAAGCCGGTACCTTCCGGTTTTGTGGTAAAATAAGGGTCAAAGATGCGAGACAGATCTTCTTTGTTCACGCCGCAGCCTGTATCTTTGACTGTAAAGAGAATATTCCTGCCCTGCTTCATGACTTGAATGTCCAATTGTCCACCCTGCTCCATGGCTTGGATGGAATTCAAGAAGAGATTAAGAAAAACCTGATTGAGCTTATCCTGATCGGCCGACAGCAAAGAAAGATTGTCTTCCATCAGGACTTTCACCATTACCCCCATTGATTCCGCATCAATGCGGATGAGCGATACCGCTTTGTGCACCACCTCTTCGGGGCGAATATTGTCTTTGTTTAATTTCTGGGGACGGGCATAATCGAGCAATTCACCGATACTGCGGTTCAAGCGCTCCACCTCCTGCACCAGGATGTCTGCCGTTTCCTGATCGCTGCTCTTTTCCTGGAATCTGGATTTCAGTAAAATAGCCAGCCCCTTGATGGAACTCAATGGGTTCCTCAGTTCATGGGCAACACCCGCAGCCATCTTGCCAAGGGCAGCCAACCGCTCACTACGGCGCAACTCCTCTTCCAGAGATTTCACCTGACTCAGATCCTGAATGAGGAGCATAACACCGGCGGAAGTACCGTCACTATCAACAACAGACCGGCTGTGCAGCTGAAGGGTTCGCATCTCCCCCTTGACATCGGTCAGAAGAATCTCCTTTTGCACTGGGCCGGCAGTCGCTATTTGCTGATCATCAAGGGCCTGTGCCAGTGCAGGTGCCAATACACTTTCAGGTACAGCACCCACCACCTCATTCTCAACCACCGAAGCCATCTGTTCAGCAAACTGATTGCAGAGAAGAATCTTTCCCTCGCTATCGGTGACAATCAATCCTACCGGTAGAGAAGAAATAAGGATATCACGAAAGGCCTTGATTCGGCTCAATCTACTCTGTGATCCCTTTAGCCCTTCAAGGGTCAATAGAGACAGCCAGCCACCGACTCCAACCAGGAGGAGGACAACGGAAAGAATCACAATCTGGAGAAGCTGCTGTCTGACCGCCCTGTTAAATTGCTCCAGATCAAGCTCCACCAAAATAATATATTTTTGTTGACTCACCCGTTCCAACTCGTCAATCCATTCCGGGGGAAATAAATGATGTCTCATCATTCGCCCCATCATTCCCTGGCCACCACGTTTCGATCCATCCATTGGCGGCCCACCCTGTAACCCTATTGGCCTTTGGCCAATAGGAACAAAAAGAGCTGCTACCTGAAAGGCTGTGGAATTATCACGTCCACCGATACGATAACGAAATCTGCCCTGATCATGACTTTTCTGATCAATTGAGCCAATAAACTCAAGAGTCTCTTTATCGATACGAGTATCGACCTCTGCAGAAGCCGAAGTGGCAACGATCTTTCCCGAAGAATCGACCAGGGCCAGAAAATGCACACCCGGATGTTCAGCAGCACGACCCAGGATTTCCTGCACATTTTCCGACCATTGCCACACAGGCACCAGACCTTCCCTTGCGCCATCGAGAAATGAGGCCCGGGCGCCGGAGGTCACAAAGCGAATAAGGGTCATTCCACGCTCAAGCAGGACATCGGTCATCAGCCTTTTTTCACGCTGGTAATTATTGACAGCAAAGACCCCGATGATCAACGACAGTAAAGCACAGGCAGCAGCCAACACCCACGGGGAAACCAGGGCAAGACGCTGTCCTTTCATAAAACGCATCTTCGATCCCCGGGTGGATTGAGAATCTTCTGCACTAAAACCTTAGTAATAAGATAGGTGGGAACGATCCCCTCCAGCCCCAAAGAACCAGCGGCCAGGGTCTGTCCTCCATGCAGAGGATTATCCGAGGCATAGTAAGCATAACGAATCCGGATATGGGAAGAGATATGCCCTTGAATAACCGCGGCATTAATAGCACGCTGATAATGCCCCCCCTCCATTTCCAGCCCCACCGCCTTCCAGCTGGAGCTATAGAAACGCTCCAGGATATCACGATTCTGCAGAGAGGTCCCGAGAACCGTCACCATCGGCCCCACATAGACCACCGCCTTCCCTTCAAAATCCTCAGCTCTCAAATCATTAGCCACAATGTAGTTATGGGGCGTCCCTTCCATAACATGGGCTGTGGCCAGCATGATATCCCCCTTTTTCCCGGGCAGGATACCCGCCTTGCCCATTATGGAAATTGACTCAATGCGAAAGATGATCGTTTCTTCTTCGAAATGACAGGGACACAACAGTTCATCCATAACGTCAAAGGCCTGGGTGCCAAAGGCATAATCCATGACCACAATCACCGGCTTTTCTTTCTGGAGATAATCAGGGTCAATGGACAGATCAGGATGGAGGCTGTTACTATCAATTGTTGCCGCATCAATGATCATGACATCAATATTCGACCCTGAAAGATCAGGCAGGAAGGAAAATCCATATTGCTGAGCTAAGGTGTCCACCTCTTCTTCCTTTCCCTTCAGGGTGGGGATCATATCATAAAGACTGGCGGGAATACTCTCTCCCATTTTCCTCAAGGCTCCAGCGCCATACAAGACATTTTTCACCGAATGCATATTGGCGCTGATGATATGGAGAGGACGCTCATGAAGCCCCCGTTCATAAATATGGTTTTTCACCGCCTGCGCCCAAGCTGTTGCATATTGATGATGTCCGATCATATCTTGTAGTGACGGAGTGAAATAAATGGTCAGATGCTCATCAGCTGATTTATGTTCACTGATAATACGTTCTCCCATCGCGTAAATAATAGAAAATAAACCATTATTATATCGCTGACCATGATGTGTCTTATTCATACTCTCATAGGTTGCCCGCGTCTCTTTATAGGTACGGCCAAGGATAATCGAAAGATTCCAGATGGCCTGATCCAGGACCGCCCCCTCAAGCACCAATTCTCCTTGCGCGGCCTTGCCCAGATCATGCCATTCGGAACAGGTTCCTCCTTCCTTATCGCAGATCTGCTGCTGGATCTTCTGGGCCTCTATATTCAAAAAAGTGATATGAGTCAGGATATCGTACACTTCGGTCAGACCCTTGGTAATGACAAAACAGATCTCCTTTTCAGAGACGACATAGGATAACCGCCGACGTTTCAAGGGAATGACCTGTTCAAACGAGGTATTCTGAAAGTCCTCATGGCCGGTGAGGATAATGCGATTGCAATTTTCGATCCCCTTTGGCATCCTGTCAATCACATACTCAAGTCCCTGCAGCTCCACAACGCGAAGATCGCTCATGGACCCATAAATCTCCGGAGAAAACAGTTTTAATGATTCCGCCAGTTTTTCTCCGGTTTTACCAGAAGGTTTATAGTTACCCCGCAAGGTCAGGGCATCAGCCAGGGTTTTAAAAGTGTGAATGGCAAGACGTGCTTTTTGTGATTTTGTAAGATCCTGCATGACAAACTCCTCTTTCCCTTGATAGGGGAATCCTGATAAGGGAAAACCGTAAAAATGATACTATACCCCTAACAGCATTGGAGAAGCAAGAAGAGAGCTGACTGATGAGAAAAAAGAGAATAGCAATGACAAGAAGACAAAAACAGCTCCACAACCTCAGTTAATTAATCGTGGACTTACCCTTTTTTAAACGCCAGGCCAAAACTGTTCAGACCTAGAAGGCCAGTGGCATCGCCGCCGAAGAGATCCAAGAAACTGCTGTCTGCCAAGTTACAGCGAAACCCTTGGCAGGAAAGGGGACGATAGTGGTAGATTTTGCAGTAGTATAATCCATTGCGGCACTGAAGGAAAACGCAGCCCTTATCATCGGGATGGATCATGTAGACCTTGCCCTTTTCTTTGTTTTCTTCGACAAGCTGGCTCAGAGGTTTTTCCCGAAGTTGACGCAGAGTGGCATCAATTCCGACATAGCCCCCCATCTTTTTTATAAATTCCACCTCATCCCCATGGAGCAGTACTTTTTTGTATCGTTTGCAACAGGTTCCACATTGACGGCATTCCGGGAAGATGGTTTTAAGGGTGGTATTGTCGAGGTTTGGTATGTTCATGATGTTTTAGACTTTATTATGCAAACTCAGCACATTAAATGGTCCAATATTTTCGTAAAGGATGATCAACCAGGATCTTCTCAGCTCGAGGGACTGACAGGATACCTGGTCTGTCAAAATCTTTTTGGAGCATGGCGTCAATAGTCGCTATTACTGATTTTTCCAAGGACACAGAGTTATAACCTCCCTCCATGACATAAAGCAGGCGATTGTTGCAACTCTCGAAGGCGTATCGCCGAAGAAGATGAGTCACCGTGGCATACCACTGGGTGCTCAAAAGTATTCCGCTGATCGAGTCATCGACATGAGCATCATAACCAGCGGACACCAGGATAAACTGAGGCAAGTATTGCTCTACCAGGCCCTGAAGCAAACGACCGAGAAGATAGGTATATTCTTTGTCACCAAACTGAGGATGGACAGGGAGATTTACCGTATATCCAACTCCCGCCTCCGTCCCTATCTCATCCGCGTCACCAGTGAAAGGAAAGATTCCCTTCTGGTGAATGGAAAATACAAGAACCTCGTTGGTGTCATAAAATATATCCTGAGTGCCATTGGCATGATGGACATCAAAATCCAGAATAAGAATGCGCTTTAGGCCGTAGTTTCGGCGAAGATATTCTGCGGTAATCGCAACATTGTTGAAAATACAAAAGCCCATTCCCCTCCCTGCTGACGCATGATGACCAGGAGGGCGAACAAGCGAAAAACCGTAATCCAGCTCACCTTCCATGATACGCTCTGCCAGGGCAAGGCAGCCACCTGCCGCCAACTTGGCCGTAGGAAGAGAGTCTTCCATCAGGTAGGTGTCACGGTCGTATGAGAAGGGATCAGATTTTACGGCATGTTCGCGGAGTTGTTCCACATAAAACAATGAGTGCACCATACTGATTTCAGTACTGGTTGCCTCCCGCGGCGAGATATGACATGTATTCTTGTTGTATTTTTCCTGCTGCAAGTGCAGATAGAGACTGCGTAACCGGTCAGGATTTTCCAGCGATGGATTGGCAATCGCATGGTGCAGATATCTGCTGTCAAAAACCAGACCGAGCCTACTCATAATGAAATTGATAAATGGGATGTGCTTGGTAGTGCTCGGCGGTCAGTCGGCAGAGATGCCCTGTCCTTTTTTTCTGCTGATCGTCATAGACCAGTGATTCAATTAGTTCAAAACCAAGTTTTTGCAGACATCGCTGCTGAGCAGTGTTGTTGATGTCTGTATGCATCTCAACTGCCTCCACCGGAAGCTGCTCAAAGATATACATAATGAGGAATTTCTGAATCTCAGTACCATACCCCCTACCCCGTTCTTCGGGGATGGCTACTTTCAGGGCCATGGAGACGGTATTTCGTCTTCCTGGGGAGTGCCAGTAATGGGCCGTACCAATGGGACGCCCATCTTCTTTTAACTCCACCAGAAACATCTTCTCCCTGTCACTCCAGAAGACACTGGAATGAATCTGCTGACGCATCTGCTCTGCATCGTGTTTTCCTAGGCTCAGATATTCACCGCAGGCCTTTTCCGATTGGCTCCAGGCGACAATAAGGGCTATATCAATTTCCTGAATTTTTCTCAAGACTAACCTGCGGGTAAACAGCCTGTCACCATAAAGACTCATATTCCCTCAAAATTGGTTACGGCGCCAAACCCTATAAAAGAGGTAAAGCGCCGCAACTTTCTCCTTATGCCTATTACGGCATTCAAAATTTACAATTACATACAAAATTCCTTACATTTCACTGACGGCCTTATTCAGCTCGGTACTTGAGGCCTTAAGCCTGTTCAGTGCCTCGATGGTACCATCAATGGAGAAATTGACAGCCTTGGTAGATTCCTTATTCTCGCGGGAAGAGCTGACGACGCTGCCGAGTTGCACCTTGACGGCCTGTCCATTCTCACTGAGGATATCCGCCTTCTTGTCCAGTGCATCAACAGAACTGGAGATAGTGACAATACCCGTGGATATTTTTTCCATGGAATCAAGGGCTGTCTTGATGACTTCACTGCCGTCTCCAAGCATTTTCATGCCGTCCTTCATGGCGACAATGGTCTCTTTGGACTCGGACTCCACTTTTTTGACTATATTGGCAATATCCACTGCTGATTTGGATGATTTTTCCGCAAGTTTACGGACCTCATCGGCAACCACGGCAAAGCCTCGGCCGGCATCTCCTGCCCGGGCTGCTTCAATGGCGGCATTAAAGGCCAGAAGATTGGTCTGAGAAGCAATCTCTTTAATGATATCAACAAATCCCCCGATTTTTTCAAGCTGACTTACCAGGTTAGCAACCATCTGATTCGAGCTGCCCATGGATTCATTGATGGCCAGCATCTTTTTGCTTGCATCTGCACCTGCCTTCTTCCCCTGCTCAGCATCTCCGGCAACACCGGCTGCCATCTCACTGGATTGAGTGGTGAGCTCCACCATCTCTTTGGCAAAGTTGAGCATACCGTCGACCGTAAAGGATGCCTCGCTCAGCAAATTGACCTCCCGTTCGATAAGCTGTTTCATGGCGTCAATGGAGTGATTGGCCTCACTCATTTTCAGCAAAGAGTCGGAGACCAGAGATTCCACCTCGGATGAGGCCTCATTGATCAACCGCCCCACTGCTGCTTCCGAGGTCACGTCCACCATGTACTCCAACCCACCCTTTATATTGCCCTTGGCATCTTTAATAGAAACACTGGTAACCTTGATCGGGATCCCCTTACCATTAATATGGGCGGTGGTCTGTTCCGAGATCGTGGTGTTGCCGCGGATGGCCCGCTGGATTCCACAGTTTTCAGTTTTACAGTGATCCTTGCCGAAAAGATCCCAGCACTTTTTTCCCAGAGCATCTTCCACGGACATTCCGGCCATAGCTGCACCGGCAGGGTTGATATAGGTAACGACGAAATTCAGATCGACGGCATGAATGGGATTGGGGATAACATTAAGATTTTCAATCTTCTCGTTGGCCTCCTGCCGCTGCCTGGCCTCTGCTGTGATATCAAGGACAAATTCCAACGCCCCTTTGATATTGCCCTTGGCATCTTTGATCGGAGCCCCGGTATACTTGATGGGGATGATCGCCCCGTCCTGAGGTCTGGCAATGGTCTCTTCGCTGACGACTCTGTCTTCGCGCATGGCCCGTCCTACGGCACATTTTTCCGTCCGGCAGTGAGCTGTCTTGAAGAGATCATAGCATTTCTTACCAATTGCCTCATCAGGACTGAGTCCAACAACCCCTGCCCCTGCGGGATTCATAAAGGTGACGTTGAAATCCGTATCAATGGACATGATTGGCGTAGGAATGGCATTGAGATTTTCGATCTTCTCATCCGACGCCTGTTTCTGTTGCGCCTCTTCGGTGATGTTGAGGATATATTCGAGGGCCCCCTTGATATTGCCCTTGGCGTCCTTAATGGGAGAACCTGTGTACCTGATGGGAATAATAACCCCTTCAGCAGGCCGGGCAATGGTCTGTTCGGTGACCACCGAGTCGGTCTTCATGGCCTTGGCACAGGCACACTTTTCCGTCTTGCAATGAGGAGTTTTAAAGAGATCATAACACTTCTTGCCCACTACCTCGTCCGGGGTCATACCTGCGATACTCGCCCCCGCAGGATTCATGAAGGTGATGTTGAAATCGGTGTCAATGGCAAGAATCGGGGTGGGGATTGTGTTGAGATTATTGATCTTCTCATCCGCCGCCTGTTTCTGTTTCGCCTCTTCGGTGACATCAAGGATGTATTCCAGTGCTCCTTTGATATTACCCTTGGCATCCTTGATCGGAGCACCGGTGTACTTAATGGGGATAATCACCCCTTCCGCAGGCCGGGCAATGGTATATTCGGTAACCACCGAGTCGGTCTTCATGGCTCGTGCACAGGCACACTTTTCCGTCTTACAATGGGGGGTTTTGAAAAGGTCATAGCACTTCTTGCCTACGACTTCGTCAGGAGTCATCCCGGCCACGGCTGCCCCGGCCGGATTCATGAAGGTGATAGTGAAATCGGTGTCAATGGCCAGAATCGGAGTGGGGATGGTATTGAGATTATTGATCTTCTCATCCGCCGCCTGTTTCTGTTTCGCCTCTTCGGTGATATCAAGGATATATTCGAGTGCGCCCTTGATATTACCCTTGGCGTCCTTGATGGGGGCACCGGTGTACCTGATGGGAATGATCACTCCATCAGCAGGCCGGGCAATGGTCTGCTCAGTGACAACGGAGTCGGTCTTCATGGCTCGTGCACAGGCGCACTTTTCCGTCTTGCAATGGGGGGTTTTGAAAAGGTCATAACACTTCTTGCCTACGACTTCGTCAGGAGTTTTTCCAACCACGGATGCCCCTGCCGGGTTCATGAAGGTAATGGTAAACTTGTCGTCAATCTCCATGATGGGAGTAGGAATGACATTGAGATCAGTCTCCATCTGACGCAACCTGGCCTGGAGTTCTTTGGTCGACGTGATGTCACGCATGGTGACCAGCGTTCCACCTTTTTCCGCCAGCGGAGTTGCTTTGGAATGGTACCAGGAGACCTTCCCGTTATTGTTATACAGTACATCACCCTCGGCCATCTTTTTCAATCGTGTCGCCTTGTTTACTGGGCAGTCCTTGGTACCGCAGAGCTGTGTAAGACAACTCTCTTCGCAGGTGAACTTCCCGTCAATCTGGTTCGCCTTGAGATTAAACTCTTTGAGAAAGGCCTCATTTGCCCAGGTGATGCCCATATCGTCATTGACAAGATAGCTTGGTTCCGTCAACAGGGAAAAACAGGAATCTTCAATTGTTGTCGGGTTTGATGAAACACTGGACATACGTTACCCCCTTATTTCAATGTTAGTAAATGACTCTTCTATGAATTCAATCTCTTCGTCTTTCAAGGTCTGATTTGGAGATGATATATCCGATCGCAAGTGATTGTTGATCAGGTTGTGGGTATTGACAACCAGAACGTGTTCCGTGATTTGTTTTTCACCAATAAATTCAATGAGACGGTCCAGAGTATCTCTCTTTGGTTGCAACTGAGCGTTTAATGATGGTGTTGGGTAATACTGCTCCTGCTTGTAAATAGTAGTGATACTATCCACCTGCAGTCCAATAACCTGCTTACCGTCACGGCAGATGATGAGTTTGAAGTTATTCCCCACATTTTTCTGTTGAGGGTAACCGTAAAACTGACGAAGGTCGATCACCGGAATAATCTGTCCTCGCAAATTAAAAACTGCTGAGTCAAAACCCCTTACCGCAGGAATAGACATAAGCAGTTCGCGCTCTATAATTTCCTGTATATCCCTGAGTTCTAGGGCAAAATTTTTACCAATGGAAAATATAAGGTAACAGTTCTCAGTGATCAGGTGCCTGGCCTTGGCCACAGCAGCTTTTTCATCCTCATCGACATCGGTATTGATTCGAGCCATGGATTTAAGGTGCTCGACTTGAGTGGCTATCAGGTTTTCAACGTCAAGGAGCATAATATTCCGATCAGGTTCAGGCTCATAAATACCGACTACGGACTGCTCACTTCTTGCAGGCATCAGGAGGATATCTTCATTGACCACTGTGAGAATCTCCAGAATTTCATCAATGACCATCCCAAAAATAAGAGAACCAGCAGACATGACCAGAATGCGGCTTAATTCACTCTCGCTTTCGCCAACCTTACCGCCATTAAGAAGAGCCCCGGCACTCATGATGGGAATGGTATGACCTCGCAATTGCAAGGCACCTTCCAGAGAGTCAGTCTTGAACGTGGGATCGATGTCAGTGAGAAAAGTTATTTCCCGAGAATTCTCCACCGGAATCCCATATTCATGACCATCTGCAGAAAAGATCACATACCTGGAATAGGTTCGAATCCGGGAGGCCTCGGTCTGGACCTTGGAATTTGCAGACTGAGAGACAAGCAGACTGCTATCACCAAAGATCCTGTTCAGATCAAGAACTTCAAGTGTACGTTGCTGATCTTTAAGAGTAATAAGGTCGGAGATAATATAATCGGTGGATTGCAGGGCTGGCTGAACAGGAATGATCAGCGATTCTTCTACACGTAGAACTTCTCTGATATCATCAACAAGGAGTCCGAATCGCTGACTGGCAAGCATGACTACCGCAATTTTGGCATCTTGGTCGTACGTGGTTGCGCCCAGTCCCAGCCGTTTTTTCAAGTTAATTATAGGAATAACTGCATCACGGAGATGCATGATTCCCTCCAGAAAAGGGACACTGGCAGGTAAGGGTTGAATATTGCCGGTGATGGGCGTCGCCTCGGTGACACTTTCGGCGCCAATTGCTATTTCCAGCCCCTGTTCTCGATCGAGAATAAATGATGCAAAAAGTTGTTCCGCCATAATCGCCTTAAACTCCAGAGCTTAATTGAGAAATGGAATAACATATTTTTTTATCAATATGGCATAAAGCCCTGAACGAGTCTGTAGGGAAACTATGACATGTTGCCATAATTATTGAAGAGACGACTCTTTCAACAATCAGGGATAACTTTATTAATCAAGGGAGGTCAGGCCGTGCAGAATGGCAAATTTCACCAGGGAAGGAGTGTCGTGCAAATCAAGTTTCTGCATGATCCGGCTTCTATAGGTCTCCACAGTCTTGGGGGAGAGGGTAAGTCGTTGGGCGATATAGGCGCTGGTATTGCCCTCGACCACAAGCTGCAGCACCTGCCGTTCACGGTTACTTAAACTGGCAAGAGGTGAACTGCAAGAGGATAAATATTTCATTGCAATATCGGCATCTTGCAGGATTGCGCTCAGATAGCGTTTATTGGAAAGGGCAGCTTTAATGGCACTGAGAAGCTCCTCGCCTATGGAATCCTTCAGCACATAGCCACAAGCGCCTGCTGCAAAGGCCCGATAGATATATTCTGCGGTGGAATGCATTGAAAGAATAACAACTTTGATCCGTGGCCACTGCTCTTTTATAAGCCGTGTGGCCTCAATACCATTGATATCGGGCATAGAGATATCCATAATCACCACATCCGGCCGCCAGTTTTCAATCATGGACAGACATTCACGACCTGTTGCCGCCTCACCAACGACCTGAATAAAAGAACTCTGCTCAAGCAGAGCTCTAAGTCCTTCCCGGACAATAGCATGGTCATCCACCAGAGCCAGTCGCATAGGCATATTCATATCTGCACCTCAGCAGTAATGACTGTCCCGACCCCAGGTCGTGAGGCAACGATCAGTTTGCCGCCAAACGATTCAATCCTCTCCCGCATGGAAAGCAGGCCCCATGTTGGTGATTCAGGTAATACATTCTCGCCCATGTTCTGAAAACCGCAGCCATTATCCTCTATTGCCAGAGATAACTGATTGTCATTCATGGAACAACAAATCTCCACTTTGCTTGCATGGCCATGTTTGATTACATTGTTCAATGCCTCCTGAGTGATGCGAAAAAGTGCTATTTCAAGGTTTACCTGCAGGCGCGGAATCCTGGCATGAACAATGACCGCTACCCCTGTTCGTTTGCTAAAAACAGAACCGTACCAGCGCAAGGCTGCACGCAGGCCATAGTCGTCAAGTACCGGCGGCCTGAGATCCGTCATAATGTCCCGTACCTGTTCGGTCATTGCTGCAATCAACTCAAGGGAGTCATCGATGCGCTTGCGTTGCTCCGGCAGGACACTCTGCTCTATGATATGAAGATTAATTCCTAAAGCGGTTAGCTGCTGACCGATTTGATCATGCAGTTCCCTGGCAATACGGCGGCGCTCATTTTCTTCCGTCTCGATCAAACGTGAAGCCAGTTGCTGCAACTGTTGATGGTGCTGTGCTAATTTTTCCGCATTTTTTTTCCTCTCGGTAATATCAGTGATTACCTCAACTGCCCCTATTATATTACCATTCATATTTCGAACAGGAGTGCTTACAATCTCAATAATTTTATCATCCATCCTTCTTTCGTAGGAATGCTTGCTACCATCTCGCAATGTTAATACAACCTGACAGTCATCACATATCCTTTCTTTCCCGTGTCGAGTCTCATCCCTAGAATATTGGCCCCAACAATCGTAGCAATAATTTCCACGGGCCTTCTTTAATTCGAATCCAAACAGAAACTCCATGGCTGCATTCGCCCGTATCACTCGCAGTTCCTTGTCAACAAAACAGATGGCGAAGGGAGCGCTGGAAAATATCTGGTAAAGTTCCTGCTCTCGTAGCTGAAGTTCTGCTGTCCTCTGGATGACCTCTTCTTCCAAATAGAGCTGGTAACGTCTGTTTTCCTTGATCAGACGGGCCTTTTCCAGGGCCTGTTTCACAGCAAATTCAAGAACAACCAGATCTTCAAAGGGCTTAATCAGGTAATCCCAAGCCCCAAGTTTCAGGGTTTCTATGACAACATCCATGGTTCCTGTGCCTGAAACCACAATGGCTGGGATGATGGAGATGTCGTTTTTGATGGCCGCCAAGAGCTCAAGACCACTCATCTCGGGCATCTGCAGGTCAATGATCAAGAGATCAGGAGTCTTTTGGTTAAAGAGTTCAAGCCCTTCTTTACCATTTGCGGCCTGCAATACATGGAAACCACTATTCGTCAGAAAAACGGCCATAATCATCCGTGAAATTTGATCATCTTCAACGATTAGAATGGTTGTTTCAGGGATAGATATTGTCATGAGATTTTGTCTTATTGTTTCATTTTTTTATCGGCAATGTCTGGTTAAATAATTGCCTCCGAGTCAGATATTGTGTCATCGCCTGGTAAATCCTCACAGGCGCTTTTATAAAAAAAGGAATGTATACTTCTCCCTTTGACAAAAGGAAATTGAAACATTGTTAGTGCCGATGGTATAAAAAGAAAGGAGAAAGGAGCCACATACAAGAGGAGAAAAAGGCGGGAAAAGAACAGCAAAAAAAAAAATCGTTAAATTTACCTGAAAACATTCAGGTAAATTTAACGATCAAAGTTGAGCATAATCAAATTTTACGGACGTTGGCAGCAGCAGGTCCTTTAGGGCCTTCTGTAATTTCAAACTGAACCCTGTCGCCTTCGTTCAAGGTCTTGAAGCCTTCAGAGGCAATTGCAGAGTAGTGTACGAAAACATCCTTGCCACCATCTTGCTCGATAAAACCAAAACCCTTGGACTCATTAAACCACTTTACTGTGCCTTCTAACATGATACCCTTTCACTCCTAATAGTGTAATCAAACTACTTTTGTGCTGTGCAGCAATTAAAACCCACAAAAAGCAAGATCCATATAATACAATAACTTTTATATGGTCACACCTGTGCTAAGTAAAAATACCACACAATTAATACGTCTATTTTTCTTATAGCAAATTGCATTATGAAAAACCAGAAAAAAAATAAAAATATTTCATTTATCACAACATGTTAATAATATAGTCTTTTTATGAAAAAAATCCTTCATATTCAGTCTAATAAATAAAATAAATCCCAGACTATGACAATTCCAGCAATGATGGGTCATAGTCTGGTGGAGCCTCAAATCCCAACAAGTTGCAGATTGTCGCGGCGACATGAGACAATCCCGGTTGTTCAAGAGGACTGAGATGAAAATGGTTTCGTTGATTATAATCCTTGATGATCAACGGCACCGGATTTCTGGTATGGGCCACCATGGCTGTACGCTTGCCATTTTTTTCCGTCCACATGCAATCCGCATTTCCATGGTCAGCAGTGATCAGGGCAATGCCGCCAACCTTCTCGAGGGCGACAAGGACCCTTGACAGACACAGATCCACGGTTTCTACAGCGATCCGCACCGAAATCTCCACCCCGGTATGGCCGACCATATCACCATTGGCCAGGTTGAGACGGATAAATTTATAGCTGTTGCTGGCAATGGCTGCAACCACCCAGTCGGTGATTTCCGCCGCCTTCATCCAGGGCCGCAGATCAAAGGTCACCCTGTCGGATGGCACCTCCACATAGGTTTCCAGGGTTTTATCAATGTATCCTGATTTATTGCCATTCCAGAAATAGGTCACATGGCCGAACTTCTGGGTCTCGGAGATGGCATAGGACCTGATCCCTGCCGCACAGAGATATTCCCCAAGCGGCCGGTCAAAGGTCGGCGGTTCCACCAGATAGTGGGCGGGTATGTGGGCGTCGCCATCATACTGCATGATCCCGGCGTAAAAAAGATCAGGAACCCGCTTACGGTCAAACTCAGTCAGATAGAGTTCATCAAAGGCACGCGAGATCTCGATGGCCCGGTCTCCCCTGAAATTAAAAAGTATAACCGCGTCCCCGTCTTCCATGATTCCCACCGGCCTTGCATCCTCATCAACCACGACAAAGCTCTCCATGTACTGATCGGTCATGGCGGGATCTTCGTCATAATAGCACTGAATGGCAACACAGGCAGAAGGAAAAGGCCTGCCCTCCCCCAGCACATGGGCCTTCCAGCCCCGCTCAACCACCGACCAGTCGGCGTTATAGCGATCCATGGTCGTAACCATCCTGCCGCCACCGGAGGCAACCTGAAAGTCCCGGCCATCCACCGACAGACCCCGCAGTCTCTGCTCCAGGGGCGCAAAGTAATCCAGCGCACTTCTGGGCCCCACATCACGGCCATCAATGAGACCATGGACTCTGACCCGCTGGACACCATCCCGGACACATTGATCCAGCAGGGCATAGAGATGGTTCACATGACTGTGCACATTGCCGTCCGAGATCAGGCCAATCAGATGCAGGGTGCCTCCTGTTACCATCCGTCCGAGAATTTCCTGCCAGGCCTTGCTGGCAAAAGCCGCGCCGCTCGTCAAAGCCGCACTCACCAACTTTGCCCCTTGGGCAAAGACCCGCCCCGCCCCCAGGGCATTATGTCCTACCTCGGAGTTGCCCATATCTCCATCGGATGGCAAGCCCACCGCGGCACCATGTGCCTTCAACCGGGTCACAAGCTCGCCTTGCAGAAGCGCATCCAGCACCGGAGTATAGGCCATATAGACTCCGTTGCTCTCATTCTCAGGCCCAATCCCCACCCCATCCATAATTACTGTAACCACTGGTCCCGGGAAAGGATTAAATCCGGCAAGTGGCTTAAGGTTCAATGCAGACATTTGTTCTCCTTATCCTGTAGGGCGTTTAAAACAATTAACTGTAACGTTGCAGTACGGTAAGGGCATAACGGGCTGTATATAACTAGATAAAGATGTAATGGTTATCTCTTAACTGCCCCCAAACAGCAATTTCCTGAAACAGATTCTTGCTTTGAATGTAATAACATCAGTACCATTATTACCCAATTGACAGCCCCAGTCCACTCAAATATAGTACTGGCAACAGATCAAACTCAACTCAAGCCGACCAGCGACTCTTCATGGAGCAGAACAATCATCAAGACCATCCACAACAGGATCATAGCAGACCTCAACACTGGTTTCGCAAGGGAGCGGCTGCCGCCTGGCCCATCTGCCTTGGCTATCTCCCTGTTGGTCTCGCCTGTGGAGCGCTGGCCCAACAGGCTGGCCTGCCCTTCTGGGCCGTTGGACTCATGTCTATCCTGGTATTTGCCGGCAGCGCCCAGTTCATCGCCATCTCCATGCTGGCCGCTGGGGCCTCGCCCATCTCCATTATCCTCACTACATTCATTGTTAATCTGCGCCACACCCTGATGAGTTCAACCCTGGCCGTTTACCTGCAAGGGGTCAACCGCTGGTTCCTCTCCCTGTTCGCTTATGGAGTCACTGATGAGAGCTTTGCGGTCAACATGACCCGGTTCCGCACTGGAGAGTGGAACCGCTGGCAGGCCCTCACTGTCAATCACCTGTCCAACAGCGCCTGGGTTGCCGCTACCACCTGCGGTGCTCTGGTCGGCCAGCTGATACCTGAAAGGGCACTCGGCATGGACTATGCCATGACCGGGATGTTTATCAGCCTCCTGACCTTTCAGCTGCAAAACTGGACCTTTATCCTGACCGGACTGCTGGCCGGACTGATCAGTGTTACCTGCTATCTACTCATCCCTGGCGACTCGTATATTATCATTGCCTCAGTAAGTGGAGCCACCCTTGGCTATATGATCAAACGCCGGAGCAGAAAAAGAACATGAGTTTCTTCGACTATCTATTTCTTTTTTCCGGAATGGGACTGGTCACCTATCTTCCCCGCTGGCTGCCCCTCTTTTACCTGGCCCATCACCGTCTACCCCAATGGCTGATAGACTGGCTGAGCCTGATCCCGGTGGCAATCATGAGCGCCCTGCTGGCCCCATCGCTGTTCACCGATGCTCATCCCCGCTGCCTGCATTGGGGCAAGCTGGAATTGCTGGTCGCCATCCCTACCCTGCTTTTTTCTCTAAAAAGCCGGAGTATGGGCGCCACGGTGCTGCTGGGGATGTTTCTTTACTGGCTGGGTGGATTATTTTTATGAAGCCAGTTGACCGGCACCCCTTCGTAAAAAAAAATATAAGCAGAGCTCAGAGAAAACTCTCGCGGCGCTCGGACAAGCGTCCATGGATGGCAACCACTGCCGTATCCACCTTCAAGATCCGCTCTCCCAGTGAAAATGATGCAAAACCGCATTCCGCAAACCTGTCCATCTCATAATCAACCCAACCGCCCTCCGGACCGATCGCCAGCAGGATCCGCCTCGGCCGTTCATGAATCACAGATTTCAAGGTTGCCGAACTGCCTGGATGGGCAATCAGGAGATGACTGTACTCCCTGATCTTGCTCGGAAGCACATCTTCGATAAAGGGCTTAAACCGCTCACAAATAAAGACCTCAGGCACCCTGGTATCAACCGCCTGCTCCAGACCATGCAGCAGATGGGGGCGATACTCCTCTTCATTCAGCAAGGTGGCATTCCAGAAACTCTTCTCCACCCGCTGAGCATGGGTGATAAAGATAGCCCCAACCCCTAAGGCAGCTGCCTGACTGAAAATACGCCTGAGCATTATGGGCCGGGGAAGAGCCAGAAGCAAGTCAACAGGTGGTTTATCAGGCAATTCATCAGCAAGTTGAACTTCAAGCTCCACCTGAAATGGGTACTTATTGCAAGAAGCCACAACCCTGCCGGAGCCCTTTGGCCCGTCAATAATCCCAATCCTGACCGTATCACCGACTTGCACCTGCAGCACTTTGATCAGATGCTTGGCCCGTCGATCAGTAAGCAGCACAGTGCCGCCTTGGACTTCCTGTTTTTCTAAGAGAATGATATTCATTTGTCAAACGATTGATATAGTGGTTGCTCCACTTTTTCTTGATTGCATACAGCATACGAAAATTACGATTTTCGTAAAAGCCCTCAGAAATAGCAAATAAGTCTGCCCCGACTCTCTCTTCAGCCGACAAGTTTGATTCCACTGGAATCAATGGTAATAAGCCTTTTTTTATAAAGAGCACCGATTGCCTTCTTGAAAGTTTTTTTACTGACCCCAAAGAGAGAATAAATCTCTTCGGGATGACTTTTATCAGTAACATCAATGCTGCCGCCATGTTCTTTTATGGTCTCAAGAATGGACAGGGAAACATCATCAATTCCATGATATCCAGGCTGCTGCAGGATTAAATCAATCTTGAGGTCTTCCCGTATCTTTTTGATATAGCCTTTCAGCTCCTGACCAATGACAAGCCGCTGAAACACCTCATTTTCATAAAGCATGCCCTCGTGGTCAAGGTTCACAATCACCCTGTATCCCAGATCTGTTTTCTCATATATAATCAGATCCACCTCTTCACCCTCTTTATAATTCGGGGGCTGCTGGCTAAGAAATTTATCCAGCTTTGAAGAGGCGGTGATACGGTTGGTTTTTTCGTCAAGGAAGACAAAAACAATATACGATTTACCCTCCTTCATTCTATTCTGCTGCTCACTCCCAGGCACAAACAGATCCAGCTCCAACCCCCAGTCCAGGTAGGTACCGGCTGCTGTATTTGCCACCACCGGTAATTTGGCAAACTGACCGACTGTCACCTTCGGTGTTTGAGTGGTTGCCAACAGATGATCTTCCCGGTCCACATAGACAAAAACCTCAACCTCATCGCCTGGCCGGCACGTCTCGGGAACCTCCCTTGTCGGCAGAAGAATATCACCTGACTTGCCACCATCAAGATGATAGACGCCGTAATCCCGTATATTTTTTATCGTAAGCTTATTTATTCTGCCTATCTTTGCCATTTTCTTCCCTGTAAATTGTTGTTCCGCGCTACGCGAGGTTTGTCCCCGCCATGCTCACCCTCTGCCCCAATATTAAGCCGTTACCATAAAATAACATTGTCAAGCGAATGACAAAAACAGCCTAAGGGACCGTAAAGAAATTGGTAAAAAGGCCAAGTTATTTCTTAAAGGCCTCTAAACTCCGCTTCATAGCCCACCGTGAACTGACTCGATGTGGTATTGCGCATACATGAAAAATGACCATTATTCTTATCAAAAGGACAAAGAGGCATGGCGCAAGGTTCAAATCCAAACTTCTTATAAAAACTTGGAGCACCCAAAACAAAGATGGTGTTTTTTTTAATAATATCCTGCCGCAAAGCAAAGCGAAGTAACTCAGAGCCTATCCCCTGCTTTTGGAACTCCGGCTTCACCGCTAAGGGAGCCAAATGCAAACCACAAACAGCAGAGCCATTATAGGCATTCGTAAAAGCAATATAGGCAATGACCATATTGACATGAATACACACCCACTCATGCACAGCCTTTCCATTTTTATGCATATTTTCAACTAATTGCACTTCATAGGTACTACAAGGAAATGCCTGCTGCAACAAGGCAGAAACCTTGACATAATTTTCAGGGGTGAGTTTGCGTATTTTCATGGATTTACTGCACAATGCTCAAGTGTTTGTTGTGTCATTATGGTTGATCCTGTACTGAACAAGGCTGAAAATCGATACCAACAGGACAGTCAGCAAACAGACACTGATTAACAATTAACCATACTTTTAAATAGCTCATTTTAAGGAGAATGAAAAAGTTCTACCCTCTTTTTCTATATGGTATCTCCAAAATCATACAATTGTATCCCCCTGCAGAAGATCATGTTTGGCTGCAGATCTTGGCGACAAGCTGTTTTAAACGGATATGGGCTGCGTCAATATCGGCAAGGCAGGCAAAGGCCTTGACGTTCTCGGCCATGGCCGGATCAAAACCACTATGCAGGGGATGACGACCGAGCAGTGCGGCAACAAAGGCACGCTGCTGCCTATCACCAGGATCATCCGACTGGTTCGACTCCTCCAGATCATACCAGGCACGAAATCTGGGATCACGCAAGGCCTGACGCGCCTCCTGCTGAAGAGCCAGGGTCGCAGCAAATCCGTGCCGGAAGAGATCAGTTACACACCAGACATCCAGTAAGTCAGACGCTTTAGCTGCTACAGTGGCACTGTCCAGCAGGATGTTGGAATCCTGTTGGGCCAACAGTGTTTCCATCCCTAAGGAAATGGTGTCCCGCACCCGCTCAGCGATATCGGTAATCTGTTTGATATCCTGCGTTTTTTCACCATAGGCGGTGATCGCGCTGTTGATAGCCCAGACGATTTCCTGCTCAAGATGTGACAGGCGTTCCTGGTCAGTAATCAGGGACAGGGCCTGCAATAAGAGCGTGCTTTCGATCAAGGCTCCAGCATAGACGGATGGGAGCCGGGTAAGACCACTATCTATCGGCTTCAGAGACCGGGACAAGGGCTGACGAATAGCGGGCCGGGAGAAGAGAACGGCAGCCTCCTCTGGTGGCGCAAAGCCGATATCCTGCATGCGGCCGTTGCGGAAACGCAGAGCCTCTTCTTCGATCTGAGTCGGCAGATCCACGCGGACATCGCTCAGGAGTCGGTGGGCAGCTATAGGCTCATATTGGTACAGGGCATCCAAGACAGTAAAGGGATGAGTCTTCAGCGCCAGTTCGGTCTTCAACTCCAGAAGATAGAAGCCGTCCGGGGTCGTGGCTCGGGGCTGGCTCCCCTCCTCCTGTTGAGGAACCTCATCAGTATCAGGATCATACACGGTAACGGTCTGGGCCAGGAAGAGGAGTTGCACTACATAATCCAAGGAGGAAAAAGCCCTGGCCATGGTCTCAGGGTCCTCCAGCGCAAAGCTTGTCAGCCATTCATCAAGACTGTCGGGGGCAAAGTCGTAGCGGTTCCAGCAGTCCAGATCGACACAGGCCTCTAATTGTTCCGGATTCAGCTCGATGAGGATGGGCAGGGCCTGATCCAGACCGATCTCCCTGACGATATAATAGGCCTCCAGAGGTTCGAGAGCTGCAACTTCATGAGCCAGATCGTTCGAGGCCAGAATTCGCTCGCCCCGGCGGGTCAGGGCACGGGTCAGATCAGCGCGGAACGGGGTTAGTTCTATGATATTTTTGTCGGTCATGTTTCTCTTGTCAGTTGGAGGTGATCAAAGCTCCTCGCAGCAATCTGCGGGGAATCTTCGTTTGTAACGGTTTTTCGTCCTGTGAGTAGACGGCCATCAAGGAGAGATCCAGCGTTTTGACGATTAAGTTGAGGGTGCGGCGCAAAACATTTACAGTAAGGGTTTCCTCTGTCATTATACTGTATTCTTCTTAACAAAAGGAAATAAAGATCGCGAGAAAATCGTCCGATGGAACGGAGCGGTTCAAACCTGTTTTGATGGCTTCATTCCTACCTGTACCAAGAGTTCAGCCCTGAATGAGCCTCCAGCTCCAGCATTGCCAGCGTGTCAGGTGAGTTGAACATTTTTTCGCACAGTTCGCATTTTCTGTACTGAATGATTTCTCTTGCTTTATAACCGGTAAAAGATGCTATAGCTGTTATACCCATTGTCCGGATGTGATTATACAAACTATTCGTTTCACTTTTTTGGAGAAGCTGCTCAACGGTACTGTCCTCTAAATTCCCCAGATGGAAGAAATTGGTGTTGGTAAAATGACTACCGGCATCACAGCAGGCATACATGTCAAGGCTGGGAGCAAGGTAAGGGTTCATCGGACAGCAGTTTGCCTGGTAATCGGTGTGAATGGGCTGACGATCAAATGATCCTGCCCGGCCGGCAAAGATTACCGGTTCCGGGAAAAATTTGAGACCATGCTCCCGCAGATAGACTTCGCAGGCATCATCTTGTTCTGAAAAATCGGTTACAAAGGAAATGAAATAATCCAGCCCATTTTTCTCACAACTCTGAGCTGCGTTCACTATATTCCGGCGGGCTATATTTTTCTGGTGCCACCGACTGTAACTCATGCGCAGTTGTGACAGCCCGTTTTCCTTGAGCTGGACAATATAGCTGTCAGCAAGCGCCGAGGTCTTGGACCAGAAGCAGTTAGTGACGACCCGGGTGTAGATTCCATATTTCTGATGACAGAGCTTGACCAGTTCGGTAATTTCATCCAGGTAGATAAGCGGTTCACCGGCGGTGAAACTTATGCCCTGGATTTGAGCAGCGGCCATTTCAGCGATGATCTCTGTGGCCTGAACCAGCTCCATCCTTAAATTTTCGGGAACGGCGTCTGCGGCGACACAGTGTTCACATTTGACATTGCACCGTGTTGAGTATCCAAAGGCTATATTTCTCATAATCCTGTTCGCTGGGGGCAGAGTTTTGCTACCTATGACCTGTATTTATTGCTATCTATAGACTCTTGTTGGGGATCGATCAGTCATTATGATATGTCTATTATGTGCCCTTCATAATCGAAGGAACCAAAGATCGCGAGAAATTTTACGATGAAAGTTGTTATTGCCGAAAAGCCCTCCGTGGCCCGTGACATTGCAGAAGTTCTCAATATTACGACCAAAAAAAAGGGGTACATCGAGGGGCGTGGTTGCGCGGTCACCTGGGCCTTCGGCCATCTGGTGACCCTGCAGGAACCGGGGGCGTATGATCCGGCCCTCAAGCGCTGGTCACTCGACACCCTGCCCTTCGTGCCGGACGAATTCAAGCTCACCCTGATCAAAAACAACGGTGTCGAGGAGCAGTTCCAGATTATCAAGACCTTGTGTGAACAGGCCGAGGAAATTGTCTGCGCGACTGATGCCGGCCGGGAAGGAGAGCTGATTTTTCGTTACATCCTGGCGCTGTGCAACTGCGAGGACAAGCCGATCCGCCGCCTCTGGCTCAACTCGCTGACCCCCGACGCCATTCAGGCGGCGTTCAAGGACCTCAAGGACGGCCACGACTATGACGCGCTCTATGCAGCCGCCCGCTGCCGCAGTGAGTCGGACTGGATTGTCGGCCTCAACGCCACCCGCTACTACACCGTCCGTCACGGTCAGATCGGCGGCGGAAGCGATCGCGTTCTCTGGAGTATCGGCCGGGTGCAGACGCCGGTTCTGGCGATGATCGTCGAACGTGACGACACCATCCTCCAGTTCCGCCCCCAGCCGTTCTGGGAGCTCACCATCCGCTATCGCGAGGTGGTGTTCAAGTACACCGGTGAGCGCTTCGAGCAACCGGAAAAGGCACAGGCCCTGCTCGACAAAATAAGCGGACAGCCCTTTGCCATCACCACCATTACCGCCAAAGAAAACAAAGAACAGCCGCCACAGCTCTTCGATCTCACCACGCTGCAGCGCGAAATCAACAAGACGCACGGCCTCTCGGCAGCCGACACCCTCGCCGCCACCCAGAATCTCTACGAGGCCAAGCTCGTCACCTATCCGCGAACCGATTCACGCTACCTCAGCCAGGACCTCAAACCGCGCATTCCCAAGATACTCGATCAGCTCAAGGCCATCCGGGCCGAACAGATTGCGCCGCTCGACCTCGCCAAACTGCCCTTCACCACCCGGATCATCGACGACAAAAAAGTGACCGACCATCACGCCATCATCCCGACAGGAGTCAGGCCGCGCACCATAGGTGCTCATGAGCAGCTCGTGTATGAGGCGATTACCACCCAGTTCATCGCCGCCTTCTATCCGGTCTGTATCAAAAATGTGACCACGGTCAACGGCGTCGCAACTCAGGTGAAATTTCAGGCCAAGGGAACCCAGATTGTCGATCCCGGCTGGACCATTCTCTTCCCGAAAAAGAAAATAAGCCAGGACACTGCTGACGACCAGGCCCTGCCTCTCTTTGTCAAAGGCGAAACCGGCCCGCATGAGCCTTCCCTGCGTGAAGGCAAAACCAAACCTCCCAGTCACTTCACCGAAAACTCGCTGCTCGGTGCCATGGAGGCAGCCGGAAAATTTGTCGAAGACGACACCCTGCGCGAAGCGCTCAAAGAACGAGGCATCGGCACGCCCGCTACCCGCGCCGCCATTATCGAGACCCTTTTGCGCCGCAACTATATCCGGCGCGAAAAAAAACAACTGCATTGCACCGATATGGGGCGCTGCCTGATTGCCCTCATCCAGGACCCCTTACTCAAATCGCCGGAGATGACCGGTGAATGGGAGGAGAAACTCAAACAGATCGAACGCAGCCAACTCGCCCCGGAGACTTTTATGGCAGGGATTGGTGACTACATTCGCACCCTGATCGAGCACAGCTCCAGCGGACGATTAGACAGTGCGCGCTGGGGCAGTTGTCCGCTCTGCGGCAAAGAGGTTATCAAGGGGAAAAGGGCCTACGGCTGTTCCGGCTGGGAAGATGGCTGTCCCTTTGTCCTGGAACCCGAATGCCGAGGAGTAGCACTTTCTGCCCGGCAGATTCAGTCCCTGTTACAACTGCATATCCTGCCGCAGCCGTTCCGGATCGATGACGAGCCGCGCTTACTCATTCTCTCCACCCAGGGCTTACCCATTGACCTGCTGTAAGCTTGCACGTAAACGCAGAAACTTTTGCACTTGAACGTAGAATTTTTCTTTAGTAAATCTATCAAAGAATCCTACCCTCAAGTGCAAGCCATTGCCAGGCTATTTATAGTTCGAAATCAGCAGCTCAGTCCTTAAC
>VMSP01000046.1 GCA_013792135.1 Desulfocapsa sp.
CCCCTCGCAATGCCTCCAGAGCGACCTTCGCTTTGAACTCGGGAGTATGGAACTTTCTCTTCTTCGCTTCACTCATATTGTCTTGTCCCTGGTGGTTACGTATAGCTTAAACTACTGTCTCAAAACTGGGGTCCACTATACAGTTAGAAATATCTAGCGAGGTGTGCCCGGTGAACGGCGCAAATCAGCCGAGTGCGAAAGCAGAGCGAAGCGGCGCTTTTGCAGGTCGGCTGTATGTGTTTGTGTACGCCCGGCATGGGCGTGAACTGATGGGGTTCGAGTCCCCTGTAAGTGTTCCTGTGATAAGTGAAAGTCTATCATAAATTACTAGCCAATGGCAAGGGCCTGAATTACTAGCCAAGCAGTTGAAAGCTGATTTGGAGTTAAGGTTTGGTGAATGTGGGTTGGAGCTACACCCTGAAAAGACAAAAATAGTTTATTGCAAAGATGAGGATCGCAAAGGAGACTATCCTGTTATGCAGTTTGATTTTCTGGGGTATACGTTTCGTCCGAGAATATCAAGAAATCGCAGAGGCAAATTCTTTGAAAACTTCACACCAGCGATAAGCAACAAGGCGGCAAAAGCAATCAGGCAGAAAGTACGCAGTTGGAACTGGCAGTTACGGCCAGGCGACACGCTTGAGGATCTGGCTCTAGAATGTAATCCTATAATTCGGGGCTGGATTAATTATTACGGGCGGTTCAATCCTTCTGCAATGTCTGGTATTCTCCATCATATAAATTGGCGCTTGGTGCGTTGGGCAACCTGTAAATATAAGAAACTCAGGGGACGTCAACAAAAGGCCACCAGATGGTTGAGTCAAATTGCCGAACGACAGCCACATATTTTTGTTCATTGGCGTGTCTTGTCTAAAAACGGCTGAACGATAGGAGCCGGATGAGTCGAGAGATTCACGTCCGGTTCTGAGAGAGCCTGAAGGGGAAGTTCCTTTGGGCTACTCACCTGGGGGCTGGGGGAGACCCCCCCAGGCTACCCGATTGGGCCTTTGAAATTAAGAATGGCACGGTTTTCCCTAATTTTTTCATGCCGGTTGTATTTTGTGCTACGACGTTACTGATAGCAGATGTTATGCTGATAGTCATCGTTGCGGATGACTACCCAACGATCTTCGTCGGGAAGCTGGCGGACGTTATAGCATTCGTTGATGTTACGCTCCCGCGTGACTTTCCCGTCCCGCCAGTAGAAGTCCATGCTATAGCGCACGCCGAAGGTCGCCTGCCTGTCCTCGCTACCCTGGTACATGACCTCGTATTTCAAGACATCGACGTGGTCGAGCCGTTCGAAGTCGCGGCGCCGTCTCTCTACGATCTCGTTGTAGCCGCGACTGTAGGTCTTGCCATTCTTCAAACGACCGGTCTGTACCACGTCGTGGTCGAATTGATGCAGGTACAGGTCAAGCTTCTTCTGCATCCATGCCTGATAGAGAAGATCAATCGGTTCGCGCATCTGGTCGATGTTAGGGCCCACCTGTTCCGGCGCACTGCTCCGCGTGAGAAAGCCCAGGTCGCGCAGGGTCTGAATGCTGATGCTGGGCAGTTTCGGGATCTGCGGCGAGCCTTGCGCTGTGGACAAGAGGAGAAATTCACCGCCGTGATGACCGGCGAGACTGCCGAACGCTGGTGTGTGCTTGGGGTTGGCGCTTAATGCTTGGACGTAGGATGCCAGTTCGGGAAAGGTGATAAGGCCGCTTTGGCGCTGGCTTACTACACCCGGTTCAAGGCCTTTCAGGAGAAAGTAGGTGAACCAGCTCAGATTAGCTGGGCCGTTGTCCAGTACCTCCTGGTCTTCGCCACCAGCGCTGAGGTATTGGCGTACCTGGCGGGTACTGAGATCGCGCATCAGAAAAGTTTCGCTATCATACTGCGGCCGCCCGCCCACGGTGCGCGTCTGAAATTGTCCCATCAATCCGGCATAGCAACTGTCGAAGATAAAGAGCTGGTGGCGAGCCAAGTCGAGTTTGTGTGAATAGTCCATAATGTCACCGGTGGAGATAAGTGAGACGGGATCATTCTTATCCCGTCCACCGGGCACGACCAGATAGGCCACGTCAACCCCTTCCGTCCGTTTTGCCTTGCCGTGACCGGCAAAGAAGAAGACGAAGCGATCGCGTTCGGTGATCCGTGTGGCGATTTTCCTTATCGCCTCTTCCACCTTTTGTTTTGTCGCGGCCTGGGGACCAAGCAGTGATATCACCTGGTAGCCCTGGGCGCTGAAATACCTTCCTACGGCACCGGCGTCAGATTCGGCGTTGGCCAGACGGGGCAGGCCAAGGCTTACGTAGTCATCAACCCCGACAACGATGGCGTAGCTGGTCTGAAAGTCTTGTCCGTATGCCATCCCGATGGTGCTCAGCAGGATGGTCAATATTCGTAGTAGCCACATCACTATTCTCCTCGCACCCTAAGTCCGCCCTGACCTGTTTCAACCTCTCCGGTAGCATGCAGAGCCTCTTTCGGGATGACAATTTCGGCCGGTGTGGTCCAGATTAATGTTGCGATGATTACCGCCCCGAAAAGGGCGAAAAAGGTGCCGGGGGCGATATTTATGAGCTTCAAGCTATTCTTGCCTACCCCAGCCTCAAGGCTGCCTTCGTGGACGGCAAATCCGTTCATGAATAAGCGGTATCCCAGAATAATTGCGACAAGGCCGCAAGCGAGAACACAGAGCCGCCATATCAGCACATAGGCGACGGTTACGATGAAGGTAGTCATTACAATTCCTCCCAAAAGTGTAGGCCTGGTCATTCTTGGGGCCGTAGAAAATATGACACCGGCATGAGTGAGCCCAACAGTGTTAAAGGCAGAATGAGCTGATATTGTGTTAGGCAGATTCTGTCTAGTATTTTTCTTGAATCTTCAGTCGTCCGTGTTTTTTCAACGTCCCATCCAGCGACTATTTTGACAGGCATAACCTTACAATGTCAGCAAAGCTGATAACAATACCAGCTGTCAGGCACCCAGCCCCATGTCCATCCAAATGGATAATTCAAAGTATAACAGCTGCAACTCTCCATTTATATCTAACCAGTGTAAGCTCCATAAAAAAAAGCCGGACTACCTTTTCCAAGGCAGTCCGGCTATCTAATAGACCCGTAACTTTCCGTCCCTGTCTTCCGGCAGGTTTGGCTTTATCTCGCATGACTTAAACTATTTTTAAATTCATGGTAAATGATATGATAGTGTCGAATGGCAAGTCAAGGAAATTTTATCTGTCACCTTGGTCATCGATCTAAAAAACCTGAAAACATTAGGAACACAACCATTTAGAAGTATAAAAATCATACTGGGTTCGATTAGAAATGTGCAATGGCAAGGTTAAACATTTAAAGAAAAATACAAGTTAAGATGGTTCCTGATTATACGTAACCGTACAGTAGGTATTTCAAAAAGGCTCGTCAGCAGAACCTGAACACCACCACAGATTCTGCTGACGAGCCTTAAAATCAAGGCTGATGTTAAACGCAACGCGCCAGACCGCTTCTTTATTTCGAGAGGGAGGCGTTTTTTTTACGCCCTGAAAGGAGTGATCCAGTCAGCGTCATGATATTGACTTGTACCAAGATGTCTCGGCAAAATCTAACCGGCATATAACCAAACAAAAAAGCACTTACCGAAAAACTCGATAAGTGCTTGATTATACTGGCCGTCCCTCACTCAAACAAATAGTATAACGTCATAAATTGATTAAGTTTGTTTTTAATCAAAAAATGCGAATACCCCCAAAAAGACCCCCAAAAAATAACACTTAAAGAAAGTTAGTTTTTTGACATACTCAAAAATAGCATTGAATCTGTTTGCAACCCATCTTGTTTATCTATAAAATTTTTTCATCCTGATACCTTTTTAAGACCCGGTGATTTTGGAATACGCATAACAATGATGGATAATGGTTAAATATATCTGCTCTTGCACTGTTGAGAAATTGCTATGTCTATTTATTTAGACAAAAGATTAAATGTTCAAGGGGGTGGATACTCAAACCTTGGCTGTCATTCCTCAGTGCGGCTGCGTTGTATACTTGCCATCGATTTTTGAAGCTGTGGCCTTGCCCCAAATTATCCCGTAAATATCCGCCGGGTTCTTTCGGCAAAAATTAGTAACTTAATTTTTTGCTTGTTCTTAACGAGCTCAAACGCGCTCGAAAGTGCCTGATATGACTCGATACGGACACATACAAAGTAAGCAAAAAGCTTAAGTGTAACTTAAGTTTTCCGGGAGGTGCAAAGACGTGAGAAACTGCTATATAATAGAGCATCTGCTCAATTATCCGCATTTTGCGGATAATTTCGTAAAATACAAAAAACTCAAAACCTTCATTGTTGTGATAAGATATTTTGCAAATTGCCGGAAAAAACAATTTCATTATTGATTTTTCTTTTTGGAACATTTAGACTATTTGGGATTCAATAAGATTCAGGACTGTATTGAAAATCATATCATTGCTAAAAAACAGAAAGGTCAATACCCTCATGCTTGCCGGCTCGAGGTATTGACCTTTCATTAACCCACAGGAAAGCCCTGCAAAGGATTATTTAGAAAGATACTCGACTGACTGAGATTTTCAAGGATTAAAAGAGCTCTTCTTGTACCAATAACTACTGATTGCCTGGCAACTGACAAGAATTGTTCGTTGCCAGGCTTGGGAATAAAGAGATTCAACACTCATATTTTCCATCCGCTTGACATTACTCTGACCGTGATTCGGGAGTTCGTGTCAAAATAGTTATTCCTCTTGATAGTCTCGAAGATTCTTTTGACTGCGAGTTACCTTCTACCTTCCCTTTTGCAGGTGCTTTTCTCCCCCATTTTCTGTGGTAAAGGAAAGCATCATGTCTCATTCGCCCAAAACCTACCAACCAAAAGTTATTCTTCGCTTGCCCAAAGTTCTTGAAAAAACCGGAATAAGCAGGGCCAGCCTTTATGTCTACCTCAAAGACAACAGATTTCCTGCGGCAATCAAAATCTCTGACAGATGTGTGGGATGGTTAGAGCACGAAATTGATCAATGGATTGAATCCCGCATGGCTTTACGGGGGTAACCCATGACCGCCAATAAAAAAGCAGTTCCATCTGTACAGACTGATCAACCGGATGAAACCGCTTTCCAAAACATACGAGATTGGCTGTATTGTGCCCTGCCCACTATCCTTGAGACAACCGGCAAGGAGGTTGGCGGTCATGACAAATGCCGAAAGAGCTTATAGCATCTTGGGTGGCAAGCCCAAGGCTGGCGGTGGTTTTATGTGCTCATGCCCAGCACATGACGACAAAACACCGTCCCTCTCCATTGATGACGGGCTAAACGGGAAGCTGCTCGTTAGGTGCATGGCCGGATGTCCTCAAGATGCGGTGATCCAGGAACTGAAAAAAAATGATGTATGGCCTGATAATGATGACTGGCCTTTGTCGCCGCAAAAACAGGATACACTAAGAAATGAAATTGAACGGGGTAAGATTGAACGACTGAGACAGAAACAAGCACAACATATCTGCGCAGCAAAAAAAGCGGCAATAATATTAGATAAAGCCAGCAGCGATCCAGGGCAACACCCTTATGCCATTAAAAAAAGAATTCCACTTGGTGACGAGGTAAAGCGAGGGGCATGGCCTCAAAAGAACTGGTGTGATGCCCTGCTGGTACCAATCTACAGTGTCGACAAAACGATTGTCAGCATTCAAGCGATCAATGTTGACGGCTGCAAGGATTTTCTCAAAGGTGGGCGGATCAAAGGTTGCTTTTACCCACTTGGAAATATTGAGCAGATTGCAGAGAGTTCTGGTTCGATTTATATCGGTGAAGGTCTGGCTACAATGTGGGCAGTTGCTCATACCACCGGTTCACCTGGCATTATGGCCTTGACTGCCGGCAACCTGACAGAAGTCGCCATAGAGATTAAAAAGACAGCCCCTTCGTCTTTGATCACCATCATTGCTGATAATGATCAAAAAGATGGAGGTGGCAACCCCGGCGTTAAAGCAGCCATGAAAGCCGCCCTTGCAGTAGGCGGCAAGGTGGCAATCCCAAATCTTGGTAAAAAGGCTGATGCCTGGGATGTTTTGAATGAACAAGGGGCGGAAGCCGTAAGGCAGATGGTCGCCACGGCGATAATGGCAACGGCCCCAGATGCCGCAATCGTATTACACGAAGAAGAATTAGCCAATCTCCTGCGGCGAGTCGCAAGTGATTGTGGTGCACCATTCGAGCCGGAAACAGTAAAAATGCTGGCCATGCTGAAAACCACTGACAAGCCTCGCTTTATGCATGTACGTGACCAGATAAAACGCTTAAACAACGCGGTCATTATCAGCGAGCTCGACAAAGATATATCCCGTTTTTGTAAGAGAACTTATTCAAGGTCTTCATCTCCTTCATTTTCTTCATTATCAAATAGTTATCCTTCATTGAGGTCTTCATTAAATGAAAAAGTTCTTCATTTTCAGGGAGTTCTTGTTTCTCGTGATGAGAATGAAAACAATGTGCTTGTTATTGAATCAATTGCAGCTGCCCTGATAGCCGAAGAGCTTCATGGATCCTTTGCCTTTGATGCCACTGGTGGCCGTTGGCTGCGTTACACAGGTAGCTACTGGCGATTGTGTTCACAATTAGAATTTGATACCGCAGTTACGGAATTGCTGTATGTCGGTACGGATGGCCTTGGTTTCAGAAATTCTTATCAATCCGGAGTTGCCGCTCTCTTGCAAAAAAGCGGTCAAAACCGGCTTGCGGACCATCACTGCAACATGATCCCTTTCCTCAATGGCTTGCTCGACTTATCCAAAAAAACATTGCAACCAATTACGCCAGAGAATGCAGCAACTTGGGTGCTTCCTTTTCATTACACCCATGCAGCACAATGTCCAAATTTTTTGAAGTGGTTGCAAATCTCTATTGACCACGACTTTGAAACGATGCGATTGTTACAGGCATGGCTGAACGCACTCTTGACCGGCAGGCCTGATTTGCAGATATTTCTTCACCTGATCGGGCCTGCAGGAACTGGCAAAAGCACCTTTGGCCGTCTTGTCTTTATGCTGGTTGGCCGCGATAATGCAACGACAACAACGCTTAAACAACTTGAGACGAATCGGTTTGAAGCGGCAAATATCTATGGCAAACGACTTGTAGCAATTGAGGAGGCGGACAAATATGGTGGCTCGGTCAGTATGCTGAAAGCAATGACTGGGCAAGACCCTTTGCGGCTGGAGAGAAAAAATCAGCAACAGCAAGGATCATTTATCTTCGGTGGCCAGACCCTGATGATGAGCAATGAACGCCTGGCGACCACAGACTACACCTCCGGCATTGAAAGACGCAGGATAACCGTTGAATTCACACGAAGAATCACCCCTGAAGAAAAGACAAGATGGAATACTTTGGGTGGTGAGGAAATACTCCTTCACCAGGAAGCCCCTGGTATCATCAACTGGGCACTCAGTCTTACGGGTGAAGAGGTCTCCCTGATTTTTAAGGGGATACCAGAACGGGTCAAAATGGCGAATTTTGAAGCCGCAAGGTTCAATAATCCGGTTCTTGACTGGATGATACAAAATTTGATCTTCGATCCCGAATCGAAAACGAAAATAGGTATCAAGACCAAGATGAAAGGGGCATCAGGCGAAGACGTCTTTGCCAATGCCGACACATATCTGTATCCCAATTATTTGACATGGTGCCTTGAGTCTGGCCGGGAATCGGTCTCTTTGCAACGATTCAGCTCCGTTGTTATTGATGCGGCACATTCAAACGAGATTTATGCCAGGAAACTCCCCCGATCAGTCGATGGTGTAAAGATCCAAGGATTAAGAATCAGGAATGAGTCGGAGCCATTCTCTCAACATGAAGGAGTTCGTCAGGTAATGAACACTGACATGAAGGATAACTTGCTGAAAATGAAAGAGATGAAGCCAATGAACACCTTGTGCCAACCTTCTGTAAGGGACAAATGGCATATCTCTTTTCATGAAGAGAGCTCAAATTATGTCATGGAGGAATACTGAACCTGTCGGCAAACAATATCAAGAGAAGAAATAGAGGTCATGGCGGGGTGCTGGAACTGACCATTTTTACCTCCAAAAAAGGTGCCCACGAATGAACACAATGGGCGTTTTTAGAAAATATTAAAAATAAAATAAGTTCAGCATTCACGGCGAGTTACTATTTATTTGCAAACATAACAAAACAGTTCACAACCAAGTTTTTTTAGGGACATTTCTACCGGAGTATTTGCGTGTGCAAGGTGCCAATTTTGGCCGACCACCAGACTCCACTCATGGGACTGGCAGACCTAACTCACTTGTAGGCCCTTTCATTTTAAGGAACGGTATCAGCCTTGAATGATCGTATTGATGAAAGTTATTTCTGACATTTAGTCGAAACTGACCAGGAAATATGCCCCTGAGTCAGGCGTCATGGCAAGATGCTAACTGAATCCAAAACCAAGAGTACCTGTGCATTGAGAGCCATATGGAGCCCCGGAACTCATGCATGGAGCAGTAAAATTGATGGGGCTCTCATCGAAGGATCTGCACCCTTCGGCGCATTTTGTGCTGGCGCAAAAAAAAAGCATGTCATCTCATCAGCACGTTGGGCCGGGAACGGCTATTGGAGTTTAGAAGTTGAGGAATAGATATGACACATCGCTGGCCGCGTTCTCTGCATTCGCAGGTTGAGGCTGTATTACAGGGCATCCGTTCGTTTCGTCAGACGAAAACAGACAATGGTGGCATCCACTCTTTTGGAAGTTGGAAGGTTTATAAGTATGAGGCCCACCATTTTGTGCAGTATATGCAGAAAAAAGGACGGGAGAGTCTGCTGGATTCAGCAGCGGTCGCAGAAGACATGGCCGAATATCTGACAGAAAAACTTGATTACTATGTCGTTAATAAAAGGTCACGGCAGACCATGGAGACCGTTCTTTCCGCACTGGGCAAGCTGGAATATGCCATCAATTTCTA
>VMSP01000106.1 GCA_013792135.1 Desulfocapsa sp.
CCCAAGCTCTGCGTTGTTCTAACAATTTTATCCTCGGAATATCGACTATATGCCTGCGGTAAAATTTTCTTCACGCCTTGATCTTGAATAAAAAGCCTGATTTTTCAAGGTACCCTTAAGTGTTAACCATTATATCTAAACAGCTTAACCTGTCAATCATCCTTGACTTCACAACAATATATTGCATATATAACTAATAGTTCCTTAATGATTTATTAATCTCGCGAAAAATCTGAAAAGACTATGATTTCGAGTATCAGCGAAAAATCTTTTTCCTCATCACATGGGTATTATTAAGATTTCTCACGCTAGTCAAAATGACAGTATGATAATCAGAAATTTTTGCGAGCCTATTATGATTAATTGATCCGTTAAAAAGCAATCAGCCAAAAGCTTCATGGAAGTTTTTTCTCTAATTTCCAGGGGCCTTCATAAAAGGAGACATGCATGCAAGATATTAATATGATCAGGAATGTTGCCATAATCGGACACGGACATTGTGGTAAAAGCTCTTTGGCCGAGGCCATGCTTTATACCGCTGGAAAAACAAAAAGACTGGGCAAGGTAGATGAAGGCACCTCCGCCATGGATTTTGATGAAGAAGAAATTCGACGTAACCTCTCCATCAATTCTTCTTTTCATAACTATACATGGAAAAAACATACCGTCTTTCTTATTGACACCCCAGGAGATGATAATTTTCTCAACGAAACCTATCAGGCAACTCAGATCGCTGATAGCGCTGTTTTTATAGTTGGTGCAGTCCTTGGGGTCAAAGGTCAGACAATAAAGTTTGCCAATTTTATTGCCGACAAGAAGCTTCCCCATCTTCTTTTTATCAATAAGATGGACAGGGAACGTGCTGATTTTAATAAAACCATAGATGAGATAAAGAGCTTACTCCCCATCAACCCAGTTATCCTCCATATACCTATCGGCGAAGAAGAAGGATTCAAGGGTATTGTTGATATCGCCACACAATCTGCCTATCTCTTTGATGATGACACCGGCATAAAAAAGATTGCTATCCCGGAAGACCTTGTCGATCAGGTTGCAGAATACCATGAAAAACTTATGGAAACAGTGGCGGAGACTGATGACGATCTCATTGAGAAGTTTCTTGAAAATGGTGAACTAACTGAAGATGAAATCAGATTTGGCCTGAGAGCTGGAGTGGCACAAGGCAGTATCGCTCCCGTCTGTCTGGGGTCGGCCCTTCTTAACAAAGGAACTTTTTCCCTGCTTGATACGATAAACGATTTACTGCCCTCCCCTGCTGAGCGACCTATTCTGGTGGGTACTCATCCTGTCACTGGAGAGCTTGAAGAACGAAAACTTTTTTCCAATGAACATTTTTCAGCCATGGTCTTTAAGACAATGGCTGATCCCTATGCCGGAAGACTCACCATCTTCCGTGTTTACTCTGGAGCTCTTTCCGGTGACACTTTTTATAATGCCAGTAAAAAAGTAGCCGAACGTTTTGGACAGCTTTACCTTATGGAAGGAAAGGAACAGCGAACCATTGATATGGCTGGTCCCGGAATGATTGTTGCTGTGGCAAAACTTAAAGAAACAACAACCGGCGATACCATCTGTGAGGCCGCTCATCCGATTGTATACTCTCCTCCACAATCATTTACGCCTGTCATCTCTTTTGCTGTACATGCCAAACAAGGTGAAGAAGAAAAACTCTTTTCCGCCCTTACCAGGATTCTGGATGAAGACCTTACCCTGCGCCTGACACGTGACCAACAGACCGGAGAGGTTTTGCTTTCCGGCATGGGCCAGATCCATCTGGAGGTGCTTGGGGCCAGGATAAAAAGAAAGTTTGGCGTGGAAATGGAACTGACCCTGCCTAAAATTGCTTATAAAGAGACAATCAAAGGAACTGCCAGGGTCCAGGGGAAGCATAAGAAACAGAGTGGCGGCCGAGGGCAGTTTGGTGATTGTACCATTGAAATCATGGCGTTACCCCATGGCAGCGGATTTGTCTTTGAGGATAAGATTGTAGGAGGGGTTATTCCGCAGCAGTATCGTCCAGCCGTTGAAAAAGGTATTATCGAGGCTATGGAAAAAGGTGTTCTGGCCGGATATCCAGTGGTTGATCTCAAGGTCGAGCTCGTTGATGGCTCCTATCACACAGTAGACTCCTCCGAAATGGCCTTTAAGGTGGCAGGATCACTGGCTTTTAAAAAAGGAGCACAGGAAGCAGGTCTGGTCTTACTTGAGCCCTACGTAAAAATAACCATCCGCGTTGACAAAGAGCATGTGGGTGACATTATGGGAGATCTTAACTCCAGGCGGGGAAAGGTGATGGGCATGGATACCGATGCCAAAAATGAGATTATTATTGCTCAGGTTCCCTTGGCCGAAGTCCAACGCTACGCCACCGATCTGACCGCCATGACTGGAGGCCTGGGAACTTTTACGCTGGAAGTTTCTCACTATGAAGAAGTTCCATCTCATATTGCCGAGAAGATCATTGCTGCCAGCGACCATCAACAATAAAAGAAGTCAAAAAGAGTGTTGAAAAAAACATGAGAAACGACGCCAGTCGATTCAGTTGTGCGGTGCTTACCATGAGCGATAAAGGGTCGCGAGGGGAGCGTGAAGATGAAAGTGGAGCGATGCTCCAGGAAATGCTGCGGCAAGAAGGCTATCATTTGCGTGGCTACAAAATGGTTCCGGATCAGATAGAGGCCATTACCAATGCTCTGGTGCAATGGGTGGATCAGGACAAAATTGATCTTATCCTGACCACCGGGGGAACGGGAGTGTCGCCCACAGATGTGACCCCTGAAGCAATGCGGGAAGTCATTGAAAAAGAGATCCCGGGAATGGCTGAGGCCATGCGCGCCGCCAGTTTACTGAAGACGCCCCATGCTGTTCTTTCACGGTCCATGGCCGGGATTCGTGGAAGAAGCCTGATCATCAACCTGCCCGGCAGCCAGAAGGCAGCCAGAGAAAATATAGAGGTACTTCTCCCTGCCCTGCCCCATGCCCTTGATAAAATTCAGGGCGGAACCAGCGACTGTGCCAATTTAAGAGTTACTAAGAACTAACTATCTCACAAACAAGAAAGGGCGTTTATCGTGAGATAAGCGCCCTTTCTTGTTTCAATGGAAACTCTTTGTCTGAATATTAGAGGCCGTTAAGAAATAACCTTTACTTTTTCGCCATTTCTTTATGGCCCCTTATGCCGTTAATGATAACGTATCGTATGGATTATTTTTGAACGACGGCTTAATTGATCAGTTCAACCTGTTCTTCATCCCCATTCTCTGTGGCCGCGATTTCACCAATGATATATGCCTGTTCACCAAGCGCCCCAAAGTGGTGGACAATATCATCGGCAACAGACTCTTCGACAATGGCCATCAGGCCAATGCCCATATTAAAGGTGCGATACATCTCTTCCATGGGGATATTCCCTTTTTCACTCAAGAAAGTAAAAACAGGGGGAATTTTCCACGAAGAACAATCAATGATCGCCTTACAGGTTCGAGGCAAGATTCGAGGAACATTATCAATGAAACCACCACCGGTATTATGCACCATACCGTTAATTTTATAATGTTTTAATACACCCAGAACTGGCTGGACATAAATACGGGTAGGCCTGAGCAGTTCTTCGCCAAGGGTGCAGCCAAACTCGTCCATCTGCTGCCCTACCGACAGCCCAAGATCCTTAAAACAAACCTTTCTGACCAGCGAGAATCCATTGGAATGGAGGCCACTGGAGGTCACACCAACAATCTTATTACCGACTTTGATCTCGGAGCCGTCAATGATGGAATCGCGATTAACAATACCAACCACAAAACCGGCAAGGTCATAATCATTACCATTATACAGACCTGGCATCTCCGCTGTTTCACCACCAACCAGAGAACATTTTGCCTGCCTGCAGCCCTCGGCAATCCCCTTGACCACTTCGGTAGCGATATGCAGATCCAACTTACCAATCGAGAAATAATCAAGGAAACAGAGAGGCTTGGCGCCTCCGACAATGATATCATTGACACACATAGCAACAAGATCAATTCCAATTGTATCATGCTTATTACAGAGCCCTGCAATGGCGAGTTTAGTACCAACTCCATCAGTGGATGATACGATTACAGGATTGTGATACGTGTTCGTGTCGATGGCAAAAAAGCTGGAAAACCCGCCGATATCGTTGAGTACCCCACGCTGATGTGTTGAGGCGACAATATCTTTGATTCCCTTGACAAAGGCATTTCCTTTATCAATATCAACGCCTGCCTCACTATATTTTGATTGATGTAAATCGGTCATGATATACCCTTAAATCAGGGAGATTAAGGTTGTTATTCTAATTGCAAAAAAAGGCTCTTTTCACAACATGTCAAGACTTCACAATAGTTATATATTATAAGGTGTGCTTGAAAAATGCAACCTGTATTCAAATTCCTGTATTCAAATTGTAAGGGCAACTCATTGCACTCGGCATGAGCAAAAAGGTGAGGAGATTTATATTCCCTCCTCTCCTCTCCTCTCCTCTCTTCTTCTTATTTTTACAAAAATAAAAATGATCAACGCTTACAACCTTGCTAGAAATTAAATATATTGATTGATCTTGTCGAAATTGGTTTCTGGTTTTCCCTGTACCGGTAGCTTCACGCCATGGCACCAATGGCGGACCCAAAGACAAAAGCTAGTGAGGTGGCAAGTCGACTCGGAATTACCACGACAACTCTTTACGCCTATGTAAATGGTGACGGCTCGGTAAAAGAGTCGGAACATCGCTTTGAGATTGAACGTCCACTAATTACGGCAAAAGCAGAACGAACCTTAACAAAAAAGCTCTTTGATTATGCCTCACGATCTTATTGAGCAACCAGTTCGACTCGTCGGTTTTTGATCTGTCCCTCTTCATTTTTATTAGACGCTACGGGTATTGTGGGGCCGGCACCAAAGGGGGTGAGCCGGGAGGCAGTAATACCGTGCCTGGTGACCAGCGCATTCACCACCGAGCCTGCCCTGTCTTGAGAAAGTTTGATATTATGGGCAAATTGACCGACATTGTCAGTATGACCCACCACATAGACCTTGAGGTTGCCATCAGCGTTGAGCATTTTGACTATCTCCGCCATTGCTGGTTCAGACGCAGGTTTAAGATCGGCCTTGTCGGTATCGAAATAGATGCCGTACACTGCAACCCGCCCGGTCTCGCTGATACTGTTTGCCAGGGCATCAGCGTTGGCTACCACATCCTGCTTCATGAGTTGCTTTTCAATCATATGGATTTCATACATGCCATTGTTCGCTCCGGACACTTCGGCCCAGACTTCTTTATCATCCTTTATGACCCGGATAATGGAATACTCTGTCCCGCCGTCTTCAAAAGCATAAACCTCTTCGCCGCCGATGGCTTTGGCCGCATTGACATAATTTCGGGTAATTTGCAGGCCGCTGGGCTGAGTAATGCCTTCATTGGCATAGTAAACAGCAATATAGTAATATCCTTCTACTTTTTGCTTTTTATCCGGTGCAATCTGGAACTCATATTTATTAAACTCATTTTCCTCGGAACGATAAATATGGAAGCCGGGCATCCGGGAGAAAAGATCCGGATCCTTGCTGCCTGTGCTATCAGTGGGGTCAGTGGCTGCCAAAGAGGACTGCAAAGGGACTAAAAACAGGATCAACAACAAAATAGCAAAGATACGATTTTGCATAAATTCTCCTTAATGTTTATTTGATACGGTTGAGAAGCTACTGTTTCCGGTTACTCTAAAATGCTCATCTACCCCTCGTTCGTCTTTAAGTCAGGAAAAGCTTAGCCGACCGACAACGTCAAAACAACATATTTCCTTTCTCATTTCAAGCACAATCACAGGGCAACAACTGGACAACGAACGTTCTATCCCTTGAAATGTCGCAGCATATATGCTAACAATCAACTATGAAATTATTTATTTTACTCATTGGCATGGTGCTGATTTTTGAAGGTCTTCCCTATGTTGCTGCTCCGGAATCGATGCAGTCCTGGTTGAATAAAATCAGCAAAATGCCTCCGGGACAACTTCGAATCATGGGGCTCATTGCCATGGCTACCGGACTTCTACTCTGCTGGATAATTCAGGGTGACAGCTTGTTTTAAACTTCCAGCAAAGTTTATGTCCCTGAAAGACCTTCTGGCGTAACAGCGTACCTGAGTGAATCTGTATCCGGAAAATCTCCTTCTACCTCTACATCCTCTCTCCTTCAACAACACTCTGTTATAAAGTAATTGACGTAATCTTATCAATAAAGGTACTATATTGATAAGATTACAATCAAATTTTATTAATAAATTCTTTATGTAACAAGATATTAACCAGCCTCTTACACGATCTGAACATATTACTATCGGTAAACGCCATGGAAGAAACAACAAAAAGAGAACTTATTGGCAATGAGGGGCTTGTTGTCCTGGACATGATTCAGCGCCTCAATCGGCGTAAGGCCACTGCCCATCTGCTAAAATTGATCTCCAAGACCCACCCTGCCGATATGGCTTGGGTCTTTCGTCACCTTTCCAAGGAAGAACGAAATGATGTGTTTCAGGTTATCGCCCAGACCAACTTGGTGGGAGAATTCCTGAGTGAGCTTGACAAGTCTATCATGCTCTCGCTGGTTGAAGACCTTTCCAACGAGTTTATGGCCGGTGTTATCAGCAAAATGCCAACTGACGATGCGGCTGATCTGATCGCGGCCTTGCCTGAAGAGGTAGCTGATAATATTCGCAAGCACATGAACAAGGAGGATCGGGAAGAGGTTGATGAACTCCTCCAGTACGACCCTCAGACTGCTGGCGGTCTCATGTCCACCGATTACATGTATCTGGACGAAGAACTGACTGTCGGAGAGGCAATTGCCAAGGTCCAGAAACGCAGCGAAGAAAAAGAGATGGTCTTTTATCTCTATATCACCCACGGCGAGGGAAAACTGGCCGGAGTGGTCTCTTTGCGTGAATTGCTCATGCATCCACCCCACCGTCTCCTGAAGAATATCATGAAATCCAACGTGATTTCAGTCAGTACCGACACCGACCAGGAAGAGGTTGCCCATGTAGTCTCTCAATATAATATTCTGGCAGTTCCCGTAGTAGATTCCAGCTATACCCTGGTGGGTATCGTCACGGTCGATGATATCATTGATGTTATCCGGGAAGAGGCCACCGAGGACTTCCTGCAGATGGCCGGCGCCGGAAAGGATCGGGAGATCCTGTTGAAATCCACTCCTGCCAATGCTATGATTCGTGCCCCCTGGCTTCTCGCCTCCTGGCTGGGAGGGGTCATGGGTATTCTGGTCATCAACTCTTTTACCAAGGAACTGAATCAGGTTCTGGCACTGGCCTCTTTTATCCCTATTGTCTTGGGAATGGGCGGCAATATAGCCACCCAATCATCGACCATTATTGTCCGCGGCATTGCCACCGGCCGGATCCATATGGATCAATTCTTCAAGATTATCTTTAAGGAGATGCGGGTTGGACTGATTCTCGGGGTGATTTATGGGATATTACTTGGTGTCTTTGCCTATTTTGGATACGCCGAACCTAAACTTCTGGGTGTGGTGGTCGGGATATCCATCTTTTTTTCCATGTCCATGGCGGCAATGGTTGGAGCCTTTATTCCCCTTGTCCTGAAACGTTTTGACATTGATGCCGCCGTGGCAACCGGTCCTTTTGTTACCACCTCTATTGATGTCCTCGGTGTTTTTATGTTTTTATGGATCGCCAAGTTATTGTTACATCTGTAAAATTGAGAATAGTGAGAGGTAAATAAACTTACGGGCACCTTGAAAAATCAGGATTTTTATTTAAGATCAAGGCGTGAAGAAATTTTTACCGCAGGCATATAGTCGATATTCCGAGGATAAAATTGTTCAGAACAACGCAGAGCTTGGGCAAAAAGACCATTTTCCAAGGTACCCTTACAACTTACAACTTACCACTCACAGCTTACCATCTTCTACTTACCAAATCATCATGCCAACTTCTTCCAGAAGAAGCTCTTCCCCCTTAATCCTTATCGTTCTCCTGATCCTTGTTGGCCTGTGGCTTGTCTATAAACCTGTGGAGCAACAGCACCATGATCCTACGGCCACCCCCCATGTGGTTGCCGCCAGAGGTAATTTGGCCGCCGATGAACAAAACACCATCGATGTCTTCAAAAATGTTTCACCGGCCGTAGTCTACATCACCAGCATCGCTCTACGTCATGATCTTTTTTCGCTCAATGCCATAGAAATCCCCCAAGGAACAGGTTCCGGGTTTATCTGGGATGATCAGGGACGGGTGGTGACCAACTATCATGTGATCAGTGACGCCAACCGCATCCAGGTAACCATGTCTGACAACAGCGTCTGGAAGGCGGTCCTTATTGGAGCTGCCCCGGATAAAGATCTTGCGGTGCTGCAGATAGATGCCCCAAAACACCTGCTGAAGCCGATCCCTATCGGGGAATCGCAAAATCTGTTAGTGGGACAGAAGGTCTTTGCCATCGGCAATCCCTTTGGCCTTGACCAGACCATGACCTCCGGCATCATCTCTGCTCTGGGGCGTGAGATTAAAGCCATCACCGGTCGTCAGATCCGTGGCGTGATTCAGACCGATGCGGCTATCAACCCGGGCAACTCCGGCGGCCCCCTACTTGACAGCGCCGGACGTCTTATCGGGGTCAACACCGCCATCTACAGTCCATCCGGGGCCTATGCAGGCATTGGCTTTGCCGTATCGGTCGAAGATGTTAACCAGGTAATCCCCCAGCTTATCCGCCATGGAAAGTTGCTTCGGCCTGGAATCGGTGCTACCCTGGCCGACACCCGTCTGGTGAAAAGGCTGGGCCTGGAAGGGGCGTTGATCCTTAATATTGAAAAGGATGGACCAGCCCATAAGGCAGGACTGCACCCCACGGAACAGCGAGGAAACGAGATTATTCTTGGTGACATTGTCAGCGAGGTAGCTGGCAAGAAGGTGCAATCCTATGACGACATCCGCACGGAGTTGGAACGTTTTCAGGTGGGAGAAGAGGTCACCCTGACAATCATCAGAGATGGTCGGCTCATGCAGGTGCCGCTTCGTTTGAGTGCCTTGGAATAATCCATTTTTCAATCAAGTTTGTTTAAAAAATAATTGATCATTAACCGCCGAACCTCCCTCAAAAGAAGGTCAAAAAAAAAGCACATTCAAACAACCGATCAAAAAACCGAGGATCTGCGCTAAAGAGACTGATATAATTGAACTGTTCTTCCATAATGGAGCGGAGCAGTCTCTCTAAACGCATCAGATCCAGAGAATCTACTTTTTCCTTTACGATCTGTTTGAGATTCAGGGATGCCACTCAACGGCCAGCATATCAGAGGCCATTTTCTGAATTAGCAGATAAAAACCATCCCGTACCCGGGCAGGAAGCAAAGCGAAAAGACGTCCGATGGACCGACTTACTACTGTCGCATAAGGGTTGACGCATGGTAGGACATGAAAGTATTATCCCTTTATGGAGGCAGTGTTTTTTTGTCATCCATGGTAATGCGCCTTGCCTACGCAGCCCCTTAAACGAGCTTCATTTTTGAAAGTGCAGGAATTCATTATGTTTTTTTTGCGGCAACAGTGGCAAAGGGTTGTTAATGTCTCCAGCGAGGTTGACCTCACCTTTCTGCTGTTACGGGTTTTCAGTCTTGCCGGCGGTATTGCCTGGCTCCTGCTTGCCCCCCTTTCTCAAGGGGAAAAGGCCTTCTTGGTCAAAGCCCTCATCTATTTTTCCGTTTACAGTGTCCTTTGCTACCTGGTTATTTTTTTCCGGCCGGGCCTGTTGAAGAAGGTGTATCTGGCATCCCTTTTTCTTGACATAATCTTCTTGTCAAATCTGGTCCATGCAGAAACAAATTTTGAAAGTAGCTTCTTTCTCGGCTATTACCTGCTCATCAGCCTGCATACCATCTATTTCGGTCTTCGTTTTGGCCTTTTGGTCGCGCTTTTTTCCGCCGTTTGTTATGCCATCAGCATTTTCCCCATGATCACATACATCGAGTGGACCGACCTTGCCATGAGAATCGGTTTTCTCTTTTTTATCGCCGTGCCGGTCGGGCTGTTAACAGAGAAGGTGAAGCGCGATAAGGATAAGGTGGAAAATTTCAACAAGACCCTTGAAACTCAGGTTGGCCAACGCACCAAGAAAATCGGATCCCTCCTGGGCCAGGAGAGGTATCTTCGAGAAATCCTGAGTACGGTTGCCCATATCAACCAACTGCTCATTACCTCGCCAAACGTTGATAGCCTGTTGGAAAGCTCCTGCGCCCGATTCGTGCACCATGGCCATTATTATGATTTCTGCTGGATCGGTCTGCTGGAAAACGGCAAGATCCAGACGATCCATACCTCCGACATTACCGGCATGCCTCTCGCTGCCCCACCCTATGATGTGTTCGATGCTGATGCTCTCTTTTATCGAAGCACAACGGCCCAATGTATCAGGGATAATAAAACCGTGATCCGTGAAAACACCCCCAAGACACCGGATCTGACCCCGTGGTACGACCATGAGGTGATGAAAGGTTTTCAGGCCGTCATCAGCCTTCCCCTACGTGCGCACCAGTCTGCTCCACCCCTCGGCGCCCTGACCATCTACACCTGGCGCAAGGAAGGCTTTGAGCCGGAAGAAAAAGAGATGCTGGACGAGTTGGCAGGCGATATCGGTTTTGCCATTGATTCCTACCGGCAAAGGGAGTCGGTAACAAAACTCACCGCCGAACGCACGGCCAATTACGAAGAGACCATTTTCTCTTTTGTCGACATGATCGAACAACGTGATACCTATACGGCCGGTCATACCCAGCGCGTCGCTCAGTATTGCGAAATGGTTGCCAGGAAAATGGGTTTTGATCTCGTACAGAGAAAAAACATCTATAAAGCCTCCATCCTTCATGACATCGGCAAGATTGCCACGCCGGATTCCGTTTTGCTCAAACCCGGCAAGCTGACCAGTCTGGATTATGATCTGATCAAACTCCATCCCTTTGCCGGTTATGTGATGCTCTCGAATATCGAGATGTACAAGGAATTAGCCGTGATTATCCTCCATCATCACGAAAGGCACGATGGCAAGGGCTACCCCGACGGCCTGCTGGGAGACGATATTCCCCCGCTCTCTCGAATTATGGTGGTTTGTGATGCCTTTGATGCCATGACCACCAACCGCGTCTATAAGTCGAGAAAAGAGATCCCCGAAGCCCTGGCAGAGCTCCAGGCCTTGAGCGGTAGTCAGTTTCATCCTGAAGTAGTAAAGGTAGCGGTCAAGGTGTTGGCCGACGTCAAAATCGCCACTACCATCAATCAGCTCCCGGTTAACAATCTGGAGAAAAAAAGGTTTTCCTACTTCTTTAACGACATGTTGACAGGGCTTTACAACGAGGATTACCTGAAGATCATTCTGAACAACCTGGACCTGAATCAATATAAATGTCTACGTATGGTGCACCTCCTTAATGTGCCGGAGTACAACAAGCGTCACGGATGGGCCAATGGGAATCTGCTTCTTAAGGAGTTTGCCGTCGAGCTGCAGGCCAGCTTTCCTGAATCCCTTATTTTCAGGGCCTACGGAAATGACTTTGCCATCATGTCCAAAGAGCATCTTGCCGTTGACAGCAAAGCGTTCAACGCCTTTAGATGCTGCATCATCGACACCGGAATCGAGTTCGAGACCCACCATCTTGATCTCACGGCTGGAAAGGAATATACCATCGACAAGCTGGAAAAGCTGGAAATCAAGGCCATGGACAGCTTGCTAGCCAATAATTGATGATCCTTAATATTGAGAAGGATGGACCGGCCTATAAGGCAGGACTACTGCACCCCACGGAACAGCGGGGGAACAAGATAATTCCTGGTGACACTGCCAAGTGAGATAGCTGATAAGAAGGTGCAGTCCGATAATGACATCCGCACCGAACCTCCCTCAAAACAGGGTCAAAAAAAGCACATTCAGACAACCGATCAAAAACCCGAGGATCGCGCCAAAGAGATTGATATACTTGAACTGTTCCTCCATGATTGAGAGGAGCAGCCTCTCCAGACGCATCAGTTCCAGGGAGTCTACTTTTTCCTTTACGATCTGTTTGAGATTCAGGGATGCCACCAGACCGGGCACCTCAACGGCCAGCATACCAGAGGCCATTTTCTGAATTGACAGATAGAGACCATCCCGTACCCCGGCAGGAAGCAGGGCGGAAAGACGTCCGATGGGCCGACTGAGGAGATCCTGCAGCAGGGTCTGGGTCATAAAATTCAGATTCGTTCTGGTATTCCCCGAACGGAGGATGGCAAGGATCTCATCCTTGACCCACCTCTTACCCTTCTGTGTCCCGGCATCGCCCATCAAGTCCTGCAGCACCTCACCGAGCGACAACCCGCCGCTTTCCATATGGGTTTCCAGATTATCCCGAATCATTGATGCCACAGCTGTTGTCGTTTCCGGTTCACGGAGGAAGGCAGCAAGCTGCAGGCTTAACTGTGAGCAGAACCGCTCCACTTTGTCCACCTGGCCGCCAGTCGCTTCGCCGGTCGCACCTGCGTCATCCATGGCACCTGCGACCCTGGGGCATCCCTGCCCTGCTTCCACGTCTCCCACCATCTTGACAAGTGGGGTGGCCAGAAAGGCTTGGCTCCTTTCACGCAGAACGGTTGACACCCGCTGCTGCACCTCTCCGTTCTGCAACCAGTCGACAATTTCATCCTCTTTGTCAATCAGATACTCACGAACCTTCTTCTCCACGGTCTCCATGCTGAGAAAGGTCTTGACCATCCCGGCCATTGGCCCCAAGGAGGCAATGAAATTTTCCACTCCGCCCCGGACTCCTCGAACTATTTTATCCCGAATTTCTGGCTCGCTCAGGACTACGGCAAACTTGCCTAAAAGAGCCGGGGTCTGTTCTTCGATGGTTTTAATAACAAGGTCCTGCAAAGACTCGGGGAGGATGTCGGCAAGGGACTTCTCCTGGCTAAGGGTTGAATAAACTTTCTGCTGGACAAAGGTCTCAAGCCATTGTTCCATGGCCGGATTGGCCAGCATACGGGCCAGATTCTTTTCAATAAAAGCATACCCCCCTTCCCGCTCTTTTCCAGGAAAGATCTCGGCGAGACGGGTGTGCAGGAGGCGTTCAAACTGCTGATCAAGAGCTGCTTCCACAATGACAGCAAAGGCGGAAGAAGCCACAAAGGAATGAATCCCTTCCTGAGCCTGATGGGTGACAGCCTTGACAGCTACGTCAAAATAGCTTTGATATCCCTTGGGAATAAGGCTTGGAAGCGGCCCAAGATCTCGGTTTAACAGGGCACTTCCCCTGCTTTCTATCAAACCGTGGAGATGGGTCTGAAACGATTCATTGGTCAGGGCTTGGCCGATCTCCTTGCTGGTCAGGAGATGTTCCCCCACCATCTCGCCGATATTGACGGCCAGTTCGCCCCGTTTGGAAGGGATAACTCCCGGAGTCAACGGCACACGGATGCCAAGAACCCGCCAGGCCTTCAAGGGGCGAAAGAGCATCTTGATAGCAACCTTATTGGTCAGATACCCAATAAAAGCTCCGACCACCGGCGGGGTCGCATAGGTCAGGACAGTAGCAAGATCAGCGTTTACTATTGACATAATTCACAATCTCCAAAGGATGACTGATGATTTTCCCAGCCTTATTTTTCTCAAGCTCCGGGCGTTCCCGGAATCCCCAGAGAACACCCATCGTAAACATCCCCGCCCCATTGCCGGTCTGCATGTCGGTGCCGCTATCCCCCACATAGAGGATCTGCTGAGGCTCCAGCTGCATCAGGGCGGCAATTCCTCTAGCCCCGGCCGGATCAGGCTTTTTGGGAACCCCCTCACGCTGACCATAAACAAAGTCAAAGGTGTCCAAGGCGAAAAAACGCTGAACGCAGAGCTGGGTAAAAGCATGCGGTTTATTAGAAAGAACAGCCAGTTTTAATCCTGTCTGGTGCAACTGGTGAAGCATCTCCATGATCCCTGTATAGGGCCTGCTCCGCAGATGCCAACTCTGGCCATATAATTGCAGAAAAGTCTCCATGCAGGCAGCAATCTCCTGTTGAGAACGATTTCTATCAGGGATGATGCGTTCTATCAGGGTCATCAGTCCCTCTCCGACAAAGTAGCGATAGGCGGCAGTCGAATGAACGGGATACCCAAAATGAGCCAGGGTCGCATTGGCAGCATCTGCCAGATCCTCAAGGGTATCGAGCAAAGTGCCGTCAAGATCAAAGATTACACCACGAATTTCCATAAAAAATTATCAGTTGAATGTTTTGAGTTGAAAGGTTCACACATTACGATGAAGATACTTGCACAGTGCAAAGGAGCAGAGTGGTGCCACACCTTTTTTAGCCAGTTATTAACTCAAGATATTAAGTCTAATCCTTATACAATCCCTATATCTATACACAGAGAGTGTGCCGAGTGCATTGCCATGGGTAATACTCACCGTACCGTTGCAGGCCTAGCGTTTGCTGCCTGACTGTATATCCAGGCACTTCTTCATGGAAAATGAAAAACCGGTTTGCTGAGCAGATGCTGGCCCAGCCCTTCAGTCTCAATCCCTTTCCTGCGGCGCAGAGATTTCTGAAAAAAGATATTATTGGGAATCTGGGTGAAAACAGTTTCGCCCTCCCCCACCTCTTCTTCCAGGGTGGTGAACATGACGTTGAAACTGACAACCTTCCCTTTGAGCCCACTGCCGCCCACAGGCTCCACCACCTCGACTTCATCGCCTATTTCAAAGACATTGAAGGCCACCAAAAACCCGGAGCAGAGAATATTGCTCATAACGCTCCAGACTGCTATGAATCCTATGGCGATCATGCCGGCAACGGTGAGCATACCTGCCATGATATTGCCAACCTTAACACCCATACTCTGCAGACTGATGATCACAACCGCAATGATCAATAACCAGCGGATTATGTTCATGGTAACCACATAGACAGGATCGCTGATATACTCCAAGTGAAGAAGTGTTTTCAGCCCACGCCTACTCAGAAAAAACACCACAAATCCAAGCAAAAAAACAAGGATGACCCCTGCCATGGTTGTACCAAGGCCGACAAACTGCTCCATACGAAACTCCATATTCCCCTCCTTGAGTTCAACTTCTCTAAGCAACTCTTCCGTATCGGAAAAAGAAGTAAGCGCTGATTTATTATCATAGTCTATCTCACCAAGCAAGGTAAGAGGAATAGCATGAATAATAATGATGTTCATCTTACCCAATATCAACAAAATTGCAGGGGAGCTGGCCAAAGGAGTATTGACAGGTAGTCTCTTTGAAATAGATTTGATGGATGCTCAGATCATAGCCGCCTGAGCAGAACTTGCCAAATGAAAGGCTGAGTTCTGCTGATCACAAAACCAGCTGACTTTCCTGGCCGTTCTAAAAAAAATTGCACGGGCAAAAGAATTCTACTTTTTTTTCTATTTTTCATTTATCATTTGAAATGAATCTTCACTTTTTTTGACCATTTTCCTTCCAGGATACGCTTCCATGGGTTTCTTTAGGTTTCTCACCTCTTCCATTGGTAAAAAGTATGGCCACCAGCGGCCGGTTACTACTCCTAAGAGAATATGTGGAGGTGTACCCAAAAGGCATCTCCACCCGCCACGTTGCCCACATAAACCGTAATTATTTTACAGCATCTTTTCCAGGGGAGTAATATTCTTGCCCAACCCTCCCTCAGAGTACGAAACCACTGAATCACCGCTCTTGGCACAGATACGCGCACAGGGAGTTAGCCTCCCAGTGCTGCCAGACTCCTTTCTCAGACTCTTTGTGAAGCTGAATAAATTGGATCAAATCTCGCGCTTTCTGTTCCAGCCGGGCATGCTGTTCAATGATACCCTGCAATGGTGGAGATCAAAAAAAAGGTCCCATCCCCATGAAGGTATTGATATCTATCTGATGCAGAGCTTTGACATGGACACATGTACTGTCTTGCCGCAGATGATGATCCCGGCCATGCTGTCGGGATACATGGTTCATTTTCATCGTGATTTTTTGGGAGAAACTCTCTATATTCGACATCCGGAGATCCGGCAAAAAAACACTACACTGTACACGCTCTATGGCCACATTTGCGCCATCCCTGGCTCACGTGGCACTGCGGAATCCCTGCCCTACGCTCACATCTGTTCTACAGGAAGTGCACTTGGAGTGCAAACCAGCGTCGGGCTAACCTGTTCCTCTTTCATCAACAAGGGACAAATAGTGGGGACGATAAGTCCTCCTCCTGCAACAAGTTCGGTTCCCGCTCATCTTCATATCAGTTGTGCCTGGATAGACGAAGAGCTGCAAGTGGAAGAGCTCAACTGGGGGAATATGAGCACCAGTGGCAAGGTTATTTTTATAGATCCCCTCCCATTTCTCCTCAAGTAAGAGGGATAACAACCATCAACACAACTTATCAGGAACTTCATAAATGCATATTTTGGTAGACGCCGACTCCTGTCCTGGAATTATCAAGGACATCCTCTACCGGGCAGCGGAAAGGACCAGAACCCAGATGACCCTGGTGGCTGATCGTCCACTGACGATTCCGTCATCTTCTCATATCAAAAAGATCCAGGTCCAATCAGGACTCAATGCGGCAGATATCCGGATCATTGCCTTGACGCAGCCTGGTGATCTAGTTATTACTGATGATATTCCCTTGGCCTCGGCGGTGGTTGGCAAGGGAGCTCTAGTCCTCAGTCAACGGGGTGAGATATTGCGGGATGAAAATATCGCTGAACGGCTCTCCGCCAGAGATTTTATGACCGAACTGCGGGATAGCGGTATCAGCACCGGCGGTCCGGCACCATTGAGCCAGAAAAATCGCCAATCATTTGCCAACCAACTGGATCGACTCCTGGTTAAGCAGACCGTCGTGCAAAAATAATTAATTCATTGTTATGTCATGAACGGCATAACGGGCCGTAAAGAAATAGATAAAATTGTAATAGTTGTTTCTTAACGGCTCCTAAAAGGCAGACACCTTACACTCATATCAAGGAAAAATATAATGGAATGGCTTGCTTCCCCTGAAATCTGGATGGCCCTTGTCACCCTGACCGCGCTTGAGATTGTCCTCGGGGTCGATAATATCATCTTCATTGCCATCTTGGTCGGCCATCTCCCCAAAAGCAAGCAGTCCAAGGGTAGAACCATTGGACTGGCCATGGCCATGCTCACCCGCATCGGACTTCTTTTTTCAATTACCTTGATCATGCGCCTGACCTATCCCTTTGTTACCATCTTTGAACACGGAATATCCGGCCGTGACCTGATCCTGATCGGCGGTGGCCTGTTTCTCCTTGCCAAAAGCACCTTGGAGATCCATGAGAGTCTTGAGGGTGTAGAACTTGAGGAGCATTCCACCCATAAAAAATATGCTTCCTTCTGGCCCACCATCGTCCAGATCATGATCCTTGATATCGTCTTCTCGCTGGACTCGGTGATTACGGCCGTAGGACTTTCAGACCACTTGGCAATTATGGTCACAGCCATTGTCATCGCCGTTGGGGTGATGCTCTTTTTGGCTGAAACCATCTCCAACTTTGTTGAACTCCACCCGACCATCAAGGTCCTGGCCCTCAGTTTTCTGATGCTGGTGGGCATGGCTCTGATCGGTGAAGGATTTACCCTGCACATCCCAAAAGGCTATATCTATTTTGCCATGGCCTTCTCTGTTTTTGTGGAAATGCTGAACATGAGACTGCGGGCCAAGAGGATTGAACCACTGCGCCTGCGCAAATCCGTTCCCATGGATCTGGACGTCGAATAGCAGCCATGCACTTCCATACAGTCATAGTTGGTGCAGGCCCTGGCGGTCTTGCCTGTGCCAGGATTCTTGCTGAACACGGCATCCAGCCCCTGGTTATTGAACGAAAAAAGACCATCGGGGCCAAGGTGTGTGCCGGAGGGATTACGTGGGGGGGGCTAATCAGCCGGGTGCCGCAGGATCTTGCGGAAAAATCTTTTCCGGTGCAGCACATCATCACCCGACTCCAACAGGTACGCATCGAAGAGACGACACCCATCATCGCCACCGTCAATAGAGTCAAACTTGGCAATTATATGGCGAAATGCGCTCTGGAGGCCGGGGCCGAGATTATGACCGGCTGGCAGCTAAAGGAGATCAAAGGGCAGGCACTTATCATTGAGCAGAAAAAAAGCAGAAAGCAACAAGAGATCACCTTTGACTACCTGGTTGGGGCAGACGGCTCAAATTCACTGGTTCGAAGGCAACTGGGACTTGTGAGTACCAGGATGGGGATCGGTATCAACTACCAGATCAGCGGCGATCTGCAGCAAATGGAATGGCATATGAATAGCCATTTTTTCAGGAACGGGTATGGATGGATCTTTCCCCATGGCGACACCGTCTCCATCGGTGCCTATCTTCCCGAGAGACTCATGCCCGCCCAGCAGTTGAAAAAGAGTCTGATTGCCTGGGCCGGGACTCAGGGATTTCCCCTTGAGAAGGAACAGGCCAAGGCCGGATATATTAATTATGACTATCAGGGGTGGAAATTCGGTAGAATCTTTCTCATTGGCGATGCCGCGGGTCTGGCCTCGGGGTTGACCGGTGAGGGCATTTACCCGGCCATAATTTCCGGAGAAGAGACTGCCCGCACCATCATTGACCAGGATCACAGCACTGAGGTGATGGAGAGTCTGTTCCGAAAACACCGACTGCACAGCCGTATGGTAGATTGGACGAGCGCCAGCCCCACTCTCAACAGCATTACCGGAGAGTTCGTGACTCTCGGGCTGCGATGTGGTTTAATCAGATTCAGCAAACTTGAAATGGCAGTCTAGAATAACCCTCATTCTTCATTAACTCTTCAGCAACCAAAACTGAGCCATGCTTCAGAAATCAGACAGAAAAACTAACTCCGTGCTTCTAAATATCGCCTTTATCCTCTCCTGTGGCGCCATTCTTTTTTTCCTGTTCAACGCCCCTGGAGAGACCACGGCCAAACTTCCCAAGGATCCTGATCACAGCCGATTCCAGGACATGAAGAAGAAAGAGGCAGAGAAATTCTGCATGGAATGCCATTCTCCGGATGGAGTTTTTCCCCTTCCCGATGGCCATCCTCCCAAGTACCGCTGTCTTTTCTGCCACAAGAGAGACTGACAGCAAGATTCCTCAAACTCAAGTTTCTCCTGCAAAGCAAAAGCCCTAGGGTGAACCTGGAAATTATCAATCTGCGTCGAGGACCTCTCTGACGACCCGGGCCAGGCCGTCTCTCATAACCGGCTTCATGACAAAGGCCTTGTTGCCGAGAGAAAGCGCCTCTTCCTTGCTCAGGATTGCGCTGTAGCCCGTGTACAGAATAATAGGTAAATCCGGACGGGCAACCAGCATCTTCCGGCTGAGATCGGCACCGGTCAGATGCGGCATAGTCATGTCGGTGATCACCAAATCAAATTTCCGCGGAGCCAGCAGAAATTCTTCCAGGGCCTCGACGCTGCTGGTAAAAGCGGTAACTTTATAGCCAAGACTTTCCAGAATCGCTCGTTCCAGTTCTATGATCGTTTGCTCGTCATCCACCACCAGAACATGTTCGTTCCCACAAGGAATTACTGCTGCAGCTTCCTTCTGGCTTATCTCTGCCTCTATCTGAGGGAGGTAGAGATGGAAGGTGGTACCGATTCCGACTTCACTGTAGACCGTCATCTCGCCGCCCATATTCTTAACAATCCCGTGAACAAGCGATAGGCCCAGCCCGGCTCCCTCGCCTTTGACCTTGGTGGTAAAATAGGGTTCGAAAATTCTGTTCAAGACGCTTTTTTCAATGCCTTGACCGGTGTCGCTCACTTCAAGACGAACATAGTTACCTGGCTGCAAAGCGATCTTATTCTGCAATTCTCCGGACCCCAAATAGAGGGATGTCAAGGATACAGCAAGTACGCCGCCTGTCTCCCGCATGGCATGATAGGCGTTAGATAGAGGCAGCTCCACGACGAAGCCAATTCATACGGTACCCAACCCGCGCATATCAGACTGATCAACCGTCGTTACACGATGACCCCGTCTCTGACCATGAACTGGAAGATGTTAATTACCCTCGTTGCAAACACCGATGGATCGGTGACAAAAAGAGGCAAAGGACAACTGTTTTTTATTGACAGTGTTAACCATATCAGTGATCTAATTCAGAAGATGCCTCTGGCTCCGTTTCTGTCTTATCTGTACAAATAGACGCAGGGAGAAGAAATAACTGGCTATAGTAAAGGGGAGCGCCAGAATAATTCCTCCGACAACAAGAACAATCGCCGCTTCATAGCCAAGACCGACAAGAGCTTCCAGTGATTTATACAATCCAGGGTGTTGAAGCAGGATGTCCAGCACCTCTTTTATCCGGGTCCAGGAAAGTTGATACGGGGTAAGAACATTGCCAACGATGGTGGAGAGATAATACTGAGGCACATAGGTTATTGGATTACAGACCAGAAGACTTCCCAGCAAGGCTGCAATAGTTGAGGTTCTGGTCACAACAGTAATGAAAATAATAAGTATGGTATGTAGCGGCATGGTGGGAGTTATACCAATAAACACACCAATGGCTACACTGACAGCCAGGGATTGAGGATCACCTTTCAGTCGCATGAATTTAAAATAATAATATTGGGCGATTCGTTTCAGATTCATCTCTTTGTATCTTTCCTAAATTTGAGAACGTGAATAAACGTCCTGATCATATGAGCCCGGTACTAATTTCCGGGCGTAATAAAAACCAGCCAGAGCAATCATTGCCCCATTGTCCGTACAAAAAGAGGGGCGAGGGACAAAGAGAGATTTTTCTTCCTGCTGACAACGGTCGAGCATAGATTCGCGAAGTCTGGGATTTGCTGAAACCCCGCCACCCATGACAATGGTCTGGATATTATGCTTTCTTGCAGCGTACAAGGTCTTCTCCACCAGAACATCAACAATGGACTCCTGGAAAGATGCACATATATCCTGGATTTGCAGGGGAATGTCTTTCTGTCTGGACTGATTACAATGATTCAGGACAGCCGTCTTCAGGCCGGAAAAACTAAAGTCAAGGGATTCATCTTCGACGGTCGAGGATGGTAGAGTAGTATCACGCACGACAGGGCTCGCCCCAGCGGAAGTATGACCTCCTTGGAAGGATAAAGAGCGGCCAAGCCAGGCCCTGGGGAATTTGATAGCTGCGCTGTTACCAGCCATGGCCTCTGCAGAAACCCGCGGGCCACCTGGATAAGGTAGGCCAAGGAGTTTTGCCACCTTATCAAAGGCCTCGCCTGCGGCATCATCTCGGGTCCTGCCCAGTAACGAAAAAGAAGTATAACTCTGCGCCAGATAGATCGAACTGGTCCCGCCGGAGACGATGAGGGCAATGTAGGGAAATTCAGGTTTGCCCTCTTCCAGAAACACTGCCAGCAGGTGCCCTGCCATATGATCAATTCCGACATAAGGAATTCTGGTAACATACGAAATAGCCTTGGCGTAGCAAAAGCCAACAAGCAGCGAGCCGATCAGGCCTGGCCCCTGGGTAACCGCGATCAGATCGATTTCCTTGAGTGTTACGCTGGCCCGATCCAGAGCTTCCTGGACAATGGGCACTATGGCTTCCAGATGTTTGCGGGATGCAAGTTCTGGTACCACTCCGCCAAAACGGGTGTGGATTTGATCCTGGCTGCTGAGGACGCTGGAAAGCAGTATATCGTTGTCTTTGAGGACCGCCGCGGCCGTATCGTCGCAAGAGGTTTCTATTCCAAGGGTGAGCATGGTATGATGAATTCTTTGAGGGAAAAAGTCGAATATCTCTTGGCAGAAGCAGAGCATTCAGGGTAATAAAAGTTTCTTTATCCATATGATCCTTTTTGGAAAAAAAGTCAACGTTCACCCGTATCAGGAATTTTTTGTCATGGATTCATCAAAAGAAAACAGAAAAAAAGAACAGCTTGTGGATCAATATTCGCGGACGATCTCCTATCTGCGCCTTTCCATCACCGATCGCTGCAATCTGCGTTGTCTCTACTGCATGCCCTCTTCCTCTCTCGTAAAATGCGCTGATCTGCTCAGTTATGAAGAATTGATGCGGATCGTGGGTATTGCCGTTGATATGGGGATGAATAAACTGCGCCTGACCGGGGGCGAGCCTCTGGTCAGGAAAGGTGTTATGGATTTTATCGGTAAACTTGCAGAGATAAATGGCCTGGAAGAAATCCGCCTGACCACCAACGGCGTTCTCCTCCATGAAAAGGCAAAGGATCTCTATGCTGCCGGAATCAGAAATCTCAACATCTCACTGGATAGTATGAAACGCGAGCGTTTTCAGGCCATCACCGGGTCCGATCTCTTCGATCAGGTATGGCAGGGAATCCAGACAGCCTGCGATATGGGGTTTAATGTCAAGCTCAACATAGTGGCCATGAAGGGAATTAATGATGATGAGTTTGCTGATTTTGCGCTACTTGCGATCCAGCGTCCCATCCAGGTACGCTTCATCGAATTTATGCCCATTGGCAATAAGGATAGTTGGGACAAAACACGGTTTATTGCTGCAGAGGAACTCAAAGAGATAATTTCGACTCTGGGAACTTTGGAACCATCTCCTGGCTCCCGGCTGGAAGGACCGGCAAGGGTCTATCGTCTGACCACTTCGGATGGTCAAACGGGCAGGATTGGTTTTATCAGCCCCATCAGCCACCACTTCTGTGACAAGTGCAATCGTTTGCGCCTGACCTCAGAGGGAAGGCTTCGAGCCTGCCTCTTGCACAGCCATGAAACCGACCTGAAAGCCTTGCTGCGCCGGGGGGGCTCGGACAGTGACATTCAGAAGGCAATCCAGCAGACCATTCTGAATAAACCCAAAGGGCATACCCTGCAGGATGACCTGGCCGGATCCAGCCAGGTCAACTGTCAGGGCCAGATGTCACGCATCGGTGGCTAAGCTCTCATAACAGGGATACGAGCCGAGCCATTCATAATAAGAGCAGATCTCCCTTAGGCGATCACAGCCCCTCTGGATCTTATCGTCTTCAATGTGCCCCATCATATCAAGGAAGAACTGGTACTTCCACTGTTTCCCCTTGATTGGACGAGACTCGATCTTGGCCAGATTGATATCTTCCTCCGAGAGAATCGTCAACACCTCATTCAAGGCCCCGGGGCGATCCATGAGCCCCAGAAGCAGAGAGGTACGATCAGCGCCACTGGGCGAGGGCGAATGGTCGCCAATCACCAGGAAGCGGGTGGTGTTGCCCCGGTAATCCTCAATACCCTTCACCACCACCTGTAGATCATAGGTCTTGATGGCAAGAGATGAGGCAATGGCCCCGATATTAGGATTATTGGCGGCCATCTGGGCGGCAACCCCAGTGGAAAAAACCGGAAGGGTTGGCGTCTGTGGCAGGTGCTTTCGCAACCACTCTCGGCACTGGGCCAGAGGCTGGGCATGTGAGGCTACGGTCTGAATATCCTCAATGTTGCCTGAGCGGCAGACCAGATTATGGCTGATTTCCAACAGCACCTCCCCACAGATTTTCACCTTGTACTTCATGAATGAATCAAGGGTGTTAAAGATCGAACCCTCTATAGAATTTTCCACAGGGACAATGCCATAGTGTGTCCGATTTTTCTCCACCTCGGAGAAGACATCATCGATCGACTCCATGGGCTCAAAAGTAGCGGAATGACCAAAATACTTCACCCCTGCCAGATGGGTAAAGGTGGCCTCGGGCCCCAGGTAGGCCACCGCAATCTTTTTCTGCGAGAGTCGGCAGCTGGTGATAATCTCGTTAAAGATTGAGCGCAGAGCGGTTTCGGGGAAGACACCGTTGTTCATCTGGGTCAGTCGTTCATAGATTTGCCGTTCACGCAACGGATCCCATTTGGCCCGGTTGTTCTCGTTTTTCAGCCTGCCGATATCCTTTGCACAACAAATTCTCTCCTTGAGAAGGGAGAGAATTTGATTGTCAATGGTGTCTATCTTGTCACGCACCTGGGCAATATCCGGTTTTTTTTCAGTTGCCATGGCCTTTCCTCTTTATGATTGAGAAGAGCATAAGTCTTGAGTAATGAATAGTTCAGCGAAACATTTAATTCAGAAGAAAGAATTTAGGTGAAAGAAAAAAGTATGTCAAGCTGTAAAAAGGTTGATATAAGATAGAAATCTGCGATAAGATCAAAATCTATTCGAAAATAGATTGGCGAAAAAATAAAATCTGGTATTCCCACCTGAAACAGCAGGAAGCCATTTCCTTGAGAGCGAAATAGACATGAGCAATATCCAAAAGACATATGAAGAGATTAACGCCAGGATCAGATCTGGTGAGGCTGTGGTTGTGACCGCCGAAGAGATGGTGGACATTGTGCGGGCCAAGGGACCGGAGCAGGCTGCCCGTGAGGTCGATGTGGTAACTACCGGTACCTTCTCCCCTATGTGTTCCTCCGGTGCTTTTTTTAATTTTGGCCAGATGACTCCCACCATCAAGGCCTCTAAGGTCTGGCTGAATAAAGTTTCATGCTATGCCGGCCTTGCGGCAGTCGACGCTTATATCGGGGCGACGGAACCGACTGAGGATGACCCGCTCAACAAGATCTATCCCGGGGAATTTCGTTACGGTGGCGGCCATGTGATTGAAGATCTTGTGGCCGGAAGAAAAGTCTTTCTTGAGGCTAAGGCCTATGGGACAGACTGTTATCTGGCCCGTAAGATGCAAAAAGAAGTGACCTTGGCTGATCTGCCTTATGCCTTATTATGTAATCCGAGAAACGCCTACCAGAATTACAACTGCGCGGTCAATCTCTCTGACAAGACCGTTTACACCTATATGGGCATGCTCAAACCACATTGTCGCAATGCCAACTTCTGCAGCGCCGGAGAATTAAGTCCCTTGCTGAACGATCCCCACTACCAGACCATAGGGATGGGAACCAGAATTTTCCTTGGAGGCGGGATCGGCTATGTCACCTGGCATGGAAGCCAGCATAATCCAAATGTCCCGCGCACCGAAGGAGGCGTACCCCGTAAGCCAGCCGGCACGATCATGGTCCAGGGCGACCTGAAACAGATGTCCGCCAAATGGCTGCGCGGGGTCTCTATTATGGGTTATGGCAACACCATGGCTGTTGGCATTGGAGTACCAATCCCCATCCTGAACAGTAAGATGGCAGCCTACACGGGGGTCTCTGACGCGGACATCTTTACTCAGGTTATAGACTATGGTTATGACTATTCCAATGGTATAGCCCGCAACTATGGTGAAGTCAGTTACGCCCAGCTTAAATCAGGCTCCATTGAGGTAAACGGCAAACAAGTTCCTACCGCCCCGCTGTCCAGTATGGTCAAGGCCAGGGAAATTGCCGAGACATTGAAAGGATGGATCAGAGATCGTAAATTTCTGCTCAACCAACCGGCCCAGTTATTGCCTGACGCGGACATGATTGGTGGAGAAGGATCTAAAAAATAAACTGACTCGGCTTCGAGGGCTGCTGCACACATACGGAAAGGTGGCAGTGGCCTTTTCCGGTGGAGTAGATTCCTCCCTGCTTCTGCGGGTGGCTTGTGACACACTGGGGCAAGAGAATGTGACGGCACTTCATGCAGTTTCCTGCCTTATCCCCATTGCCGACCAGATCAAAGCCAAAGCACTGGTGACCGGCTCGAAGGGTATCCACTGTTCGTATCTGGCTGTGAAAATCTATCCACTGCGTTGGCGTGAATTTGTGGCCAACTCAGAACAACGCTGCTATTTCTGTAAAAAGAGAATTTACTGTGCCTTTCAAAGAGAGCTGAGGCAAGTTCCCTTTGGGACGTCCATAACTGGAACTCACGTTTCCGCCGGGGTGACTCATGTTGCGCGTGACATTGAGCCATCTTCGGCCTGCGCTGGCGAAACCGGGGATATCAAGCCTTGCTCTATTCTGCTGGATGGCACCAATAGCGATGATCTCCAAAGGCATCGACCAGGTTTGCAGGCTGTACGGGAACTATTGGTAAAGACTCCGCTGGCTGAGGCTCAGCTCAACAAAATGGATATCCGCTTTCTGGCCCGGCAGATGAGGCTGACAAACTGGAATCAACCCTCAAATTCCTGCCTTGCCACCCGGATACCAGTTTATCAAAAAATCACTATGTCTTTACTGAAGCGTATAGAGCTAGCCGAACATTTTCTTCAGGAAAAGGGATTTTTGGGGTGCCGGGTAAAACCTGATCATAATTCTATTGTGGTACACGTTCCGCATAGTGATCTTGAGAAAATGAAAGCACTCTCTTTACGCTTTGAAATGATTCGATTCTTAGAGAACCTTGGCTTTACCGAGGCTCATTTGGAAATACAAGGTCGCGAGAAAAATTAATATTTTTATCTGATGAACATTCATTTTTTCTTGATTCATCACCTGGATTCATATATGATATTTTTTTAATATATGAATCGTTACAGCTTGATTTTAAAGGAGTGTAGAAAAGTCAGTAGTAAAAGAAATTGCTTTAAAAAGCTCTTTTTCTTTTGACAATTCGAAATGCTTCTATTAAAGCACTATCAAGTATTGGAGGAAGGGGAACGATACTATCTGCCCCTGAAGGTAAAGAATGATTTTTTCCGGGAGGAATCCATGAACAAGAAGGAATTAGTTGAGAGTATTGCAGGGGCAGCCGACATCAGTAAAGCAGCAGCAGAAAAAGCATTGAATGGAACACTTGCTGCTATTGCAGATGCTTTAAAGAAAAATGACAAAGTTACCCTTGTAGGTTTCGGTACTTTTTCAGTTTCCAAGCGTGAAGCACGTACTGGCAGAAATCCTCAATCTGGAAAAACCATCAAGATTCCAGCCAAGAATGTTGCTAAATTCAAGGCAGGATCCAAGCTTTCCGAAGCTATAAATTAAATTTTCTACAATCAATACATGTTGCATTTGACTGATTATAAGACATAGTTCAGATCAGTGTCAGATGTAAAGGACTAATGTTGATCACATGATATGTTGGGAAAAGCCGTACAGTAATTACTGTACGGCTTTTTTTTTGAGCGAAATACCATGAGCTTCTCTGGATGAAAAGATTACGGTCAGGATATACTACCGGGGCCTGTGCAGCAGCTGCCGCTAAAGCTGCCACCCTCATGCTGAACACTGGATTTAGCCAGAATCAGGTAACAATCCCCTTCCCAGATGGTTCGCGGGTCATTTTTCAGCTCTGCGCCTGTCAGTGGCAAGACCCAACTCACACTACAGCCCTTGCGGCAGTCATTAAAGATGCAGGTGATGACCCGGATGTCACCAACAAGGCAAGGATTGAGGCTGTTGTCAGATTCGCCACCCCCGATGACGTGCAAGATGATCAGATAATTATTGCTGGGGGCACCGGTATTGGCACTGTAACCAAACTTGGGCTGGCAATTCCAGTTGGTGAACCCGCAATAAACCCGGTCCCGAGAAAGATGATCCGGGAGGCAGTGACTGAAGCCCTTTCCCTCTCTGCCATTACTGCCAACCGCCCCCTAGTCGTCACCATCTCCATCCCCAACGGCGTGAAACTGGCTGAAAAGACCCTGAACCATCGTCTGGGGATCATTGGAGGCCTTTCCATCCTGGGGACAACCGGAATTGTCAGGCCCGTTTCGGCTGAGGCCTGGACTGCTACCATCAGCACCTCAATGGATGTTGCCCGTGAAGCAGGAGTTGAGGCAATTGTTCTCTCCACCGGCCGGACATCAGAATCTACGGTGCAACAGCACCTGCTGCTGCCGGATGAGGCTTATGTGATGATGGGCGATTACCTCCAATTTGCACTTGAAGATGCAGGGAAACATGGCTTTTCCGCCATCCATCTGGCGGCCATGTGGGCCAAGATATTGAAAGGGGCCATGCGCATCCCCCAAACCCATGTCCGCCATGGCGCCCTTGAAATCGAAAACACCATCTCTTTTCTTGAGACCATGGGAACTGCACCCACCATCTTACAGGGACTTACCGGATCAAATACCGCCCGCGAGATCTATGAACGGCTGATCGCCATGGAGGCCCATGACACTATCAAAAAGGTCTGTTGCGCTGCCCGGGATTACTGTCAAGACGTATCCGGTCTTCCAGTCACTGTCTATCTCGTGCACAGCTCCCGACAGATTGTCGAATCAATACCGGGGAACCTGCCAAAATGAGCCAGACAAAAGTACGTCTGATCGGGGTAGAGAATGGTGAGCAGATTTCTGACAAACTCATTGATTTCCTGCAAAATTGCCGGGTGCTGGTTCTCTCAAAACGACACCGAACTATGTTTTCTTCCATCCTGGGCCAGCAAGCAGCAAAACGCCTTATCCCCATTGCCCCGGTTCAGGAGGCGCTAACTCAGGTGGCTCTCGAATTAGCACATGACGATGTGGCAATTTTCGCCTCGGGAGACCCCCTTTTTTTTGGGATTGGCCGTACCCTGCTTCAGGTTTTTGGACCTGAGCGTATCATGGTCTATCCAGCACGTTCATCTATGCAGATCGCTTTTTCCCGCTTCAAGATCCCCTGGGATGACGCCAGATTCCTTTCCCTGCATGGACGTGAAACAGACAACCTTGCAGCCAGCATCCTCATCCACGACAAGGTTTTCCTCTTTACCGATCACAGCTTCAGTCCTGATATGATTGCCCGTTCCCTGCTGATTGAATGCGGCAAAGGGATTAATAGCGATTACATGGTTCATGTGGCAGAAAATCTGGAGATGGACAATGAACGCCTGCACACAGGCACCCTCAGCGAGATTGCTGTGCGCAGCTTTGATCCTCTTAATGTGATGATCCTGCTTAAGATCGTGCCACCATCAACAGCACCCTCTTTTGGTCTGTCGGAAGACGAAATCGCCCACAGCCGCGGCCTGATCACCAAAAACGAGGTACGGGCCGCAAGCCTGCATGCCCTGCGACTGCCGCGACAGGGGGTATTCTGGGACGTGGGTGCAGGTTCAGGAGCAGTCGGCCTTGAGGCGGCGCGTCTTTTCCCTGAGCTTCAGGTGTTTGCTGTTGAACGCGAAGATGAACAAATAGGAAATATTCAAAGAAACCGTGAACAATTCCAAACATGGAATCTTCAGGTCTTCCATGGCAGCGCCCCTGATACCCTGGCATCCCTGCCCTCCCCTGACAGGGTCTTTATCGGCGGCAGCGGAGGGCATCTCCGTGCCATTATTGAACATGCAGCAGGAAGATTGAACCCGGGGGGGAGGATTGTGGTCAATGCCGTTTTAGAAAAAACGGCACAGAATGCGCCTGCATTTCTCCATGAACAGGGGCTGACGACAAGCCTCAGTGAGATCAGAGTTACACGGAGCAGCTATCCGCAGGCCATGGAGAACCCGACCTCACTCGCTCCAGTGACGAACGCTCCGAATGAAGTGCCCTTGGGGAGAGAAGATCGACCTGACCAGGGGACTCAAACCATGCACCCTATTACCATTATTGTCGGCCAGAAAAAATCAGGCCCTGGAGAAAACAGATGAGTGAATCTAATCGGTCCGCTACCGCCACCACTTGCGCCCCCATCCTTGGGGAGTCCCTGGCTGTTAGACCAATAGCCTTTGTCGGGGCAGGACCAGGGGACGTAGAACTGATCACCGTAAAGGGTAGGCGACTGCTTGATCATGCCGATTGTATCGTCTATGCCGGCAGCCTGGTTAATCCTGCAATTCTTGCAGGATGCAAGGCCCGAATCCATGACTCTGCAGGGATGAATCTGGAAGAGATTATTGAGACAATGGCAACCGCCTGGCACAATGGTCAATTCGTGGTTCGCCTCCATACCGGCGACCCATCCATCTTTGGGGCCATCAAGGAACAGATGCAGCGACTGGACGCTATCGACATCCCCTATATGGTTGTACCAGGTGTCAGTTCTGCCTTTGGTGCTGCCGCCGCCTTAAAAGCTGAACTGACCCTGCCGGAGATCGCTCAGACGGTCATTATCACCCGTCAGGAAGGGAGAACCCCGGTGCCGGAACTTGAAAAACTTAGCCTTCTGGCAGCCCACCAGACCACCATGCTCATTTTTCTTTCCGTATCCATGATTGAGACTGTAGTGCTTGAACTGCTGGCCGGCGGCTACGGTGAGAGTACACCGGTGGCCGTGGTGGAAAAAGCAACCTGGGACAGTGAGCAGATCATCTTAGGGACCCTTGCAGATATCGCCCTCAAGATTCGTGAGGCCGGTATCTGCAAGACTGCGCTCATCTGTGTGGGCAGGGTCTTTGCTGATCTGCCGCTTGCAGCTGTTTCAAAACTCTATGACAAGGAATTCAGCCATGGCAGTCGCGCAGCAGCATAAGGGGAATGACTCCACCAAGGGGCTGATCGCCGTTTTCACCGGCAACGGCAAAGGCAAGACCACGGCAGCACTAGGTCTTGCCTTCAGGGCCTTAGGGCACAATCATCGGGTTTCGGTCATACAGTTCATCAAGGGAAGCTGGAAATACGGTGAGCTGGAAGCCGCCAGAATATTCAAACCCCTGCTCGATTTCCATGTAATGGGCTGCGGATTCACCTGGAAGTCAGATGACCTGGAAAAAGACAAGGCTGCGGCCAGAGAAGCCTGGGCGTTTGCCGTGCACACCATCCGGGAAAATAGGCATGAGTTGGTTATCTTAGATGAGCTCACTTATCTTTCCCATTATAAGATCATTGAAGAAGAGGAGATCCTTGCCGTTCTCCGCGACAAACCCCCTGCCATGCATATTGCCATCACCGGACGTTATGCCTCTGAGGCCCTGATAAACCTTGCCGACCTGGTCACTGAGATGCGTGAGATCAAGCATCCATACCAGAATGGGGTCAAGGCGCAACGAGGAATGGAATTCTGAAAAAACACAGACAAGACATCACTCACCGTCCCGATATTGACACCTGAGCTGCACAGAAGTAAGATAAACGCTTTCATCAGTCTATTTTTACTGATACTATCCCCACTTTTTTCATGTCAGGGAGAAAAAATATGGAATCATTTGATGTATTACTTGAAATATCAACCAAGATTCATGGCCATATCTGCGCCGGTCAGGTGATCGGGGTGCGGATGTCCATGATCGGCCTTGAGGCTATTGGCATTCAGGATCCTAAAGGACTGGATCGAAAAAAACTTTACATCCTGGTTGAGATCGATCGCTGCGCCACCGATGCCATCCAGTCAGTCACAGGATGCAGCCTGGGAAAACGGTCCATGCGTTGGATTGATTATGGGATCATGGCTGCCACTTTTGTCAATCTTGACACGGGCAAGGCGGTTCGAATTGTTGCCCGCGAAGAGTCAAGAGAGCTCTCTAAAAAATATTGCCCTGAAATCGAGAACAAATACGCGCGGCAGCTGGATGCCTACCGGATCATGCCTCAGGAGGAACTCTTCACCGTAGAAGAAGTAACGGTAATCATCCCCGAGCAGGATATGCCGGGACGTCCTCTGAAACGAATCCAATGCCAATCCTGTGGCGACTGGGTTCAGGATTGCCGTGATGTAGAACAGGATGGAAAATTGCTGTGCCGGGGCTGCGCCCATGGAAAATATTATACTAGAAAAAAGTAAGGAGTGAGTGCTGAGTGTCCACTTCGTCCACTTTATCTACAACTTACTACTTTCTATTTTCTACTCACAACTTACTACTCTCCACTCCATCATGATAACACTCCTTGACTATGGCGCCGGCAATGTCCGCAGCGTCAGAAATGCAATTACCCGGCTGGGCTATACTGTTCGTGATGTGCAGGGCCCTCAGGATATTCTGACTGCCGAAAAACTGATTTTTCCAGGCGTTGGCAGCTTCGGTTCAGTGATGCAGCGCCTGCATCGTGATGGACTGGTGGAACCCCTCATTGAACGGATTCGTCTCAACAAACCCTTCCTTGGCATCTGTGTCGCCCTTCAGGCCCTGTTTGACGGCAGCGAAGAATCACCGGGTGTAGCAGGCCTGTCAATCCTGCCCGGCCAGATCAAACGGTTCACAGGTCTAAATTCGTTAAACGATCAAGCCGTGCCACTGTCTGTGCCCCAGATTGGCTGGAATGGGATTGTCCTTCATAAAGAATCCCCCATACTCAAAAACTACCATGGCCAGAAACTCTATTTTGTCCATTCCTTCCGGGCATCGGTCGCTGATGTGGGTCCGGACTGGCTCCTTAGCACTACCGATTATGGCGATTCTTTTGTCAGTGGCGTGGAGAAGGGCAATGTTACCGCCTTTCAGTTCCATCCCGAAAAAAGTGGTGAGGCCGGACTGAATATCCTGAAAAATTATCTTGATTCCCAAGGAAATGAAGCAATTAGCGTACGACAGTCCCTGCCGGTTCAGGATAAAAGGACACATATTGCCAAAAGGATTATTGCCTGCCTCGACGTGCGCACCAACGATCAAGGTGACCTGGTGGTAACCAAAGGCGATCAATATGATGTGCGCAACGATGGCGAGGTGCGCAACCTGGGCAAACCGGTTGAGCTCGCCCGTCGCTATTATGAAGAAGGCGCGGATGAAATAACCTTTCTCAATATCACCGGCTTCCGGGACTTCCCCATGAAGGATCAACCTATGCTTGAGGTGCTGCAGCGGACCTCGGAGAATGTCTTTGTCCCTCTGACCATCGGTGGCGGTATCCGTGAGTTTACCGATTCAGACGGTAAACATTATTCCGCGCTCGATGTGGCCGCTGAATATTTTCGTTCCGGGGCTGACAAGATTTCCATCGGCAGTGATGCGGTGTATGCGGTGGAGGAATTTCTAAAAACAGGCAAGAGAAGCGGTAAAAGTGCCATTGAGCAAATCTCCATGGTCTATGGCGCCCAGGCCGTGGTGATCTCCGTTGACCCCCGGCGAGTCTATGCCCATGCCCCTGAAGATACCGCTCATAACACTATTGAAACCACAACCCCGGGGCCGCATGGTGAGAACTACTGCTGGTATCAGTGTACCGTCAAAGGTGGTCGTGAAGGACGCGACATCGACGCCCTACAACTGGCCAAGACATGTGAACTATTGGGGGCAGGAGAAATACTCCTCAACTGTATAGACAAGGATGGGACCAACAGCGGTTTTGATCATGAACTGATCAGGCAGGTGCGAGGAGCGGTGACCATTCCCGTGATTGCCTCATCGGGTGCAGGCTCGGCCCAGCATTTTGTCGACGTCTTCCAGGAAACCGATGTGGAGGCGGCACTTGCGGCCGGTATCTTCCATCGTCAGGAAGTTCCGGTCAGTGAAGTAAAAGAGGCCATGAGAAAGAATGGCATCGAGACCAGGTAAGGTTACAGTTCATTCGTTATTTAAGTTGAACGTCTCGGAGATATGATAGAATACACCAAAGCAGATCCAATTGAATGACCTTGCCTTGGTATGCCTGCTATGTCGAAAAAGACATCAAGCTTTCTTTCTCCTGCGTGCTGCGATGAGACCAGCTATACCGGTGCCCATGAGGAGCATGGTTGCTGGTTCAGGAACTGGGGTGGCAGTGTCAAAACATCCTTCGAGGTTGACATTATTGAGAGGTATATAGCGGGTTCCTAAGGTTGATAGCCCGAAAAGGGATACAGTAATTTGATAATTTTTGTCGACAATACCGTAAGTGTCCACGACAGGGTTAGTAGGGATTCCCCAATCATAGAGGCGAATTGGATTGGACCAGTCTTCAATTTCAATTCCGTTTACTTTCAGTCTTAGGTAAGTATTCGAAGGAGTTCTTTGAGGGATATAATTATTCGGGTCAATTCGTAGTGTCACATAGTGGAGAAAGTAATCCGAGGAGTATAACCCCATGCCGTATAATGTGTCTGGGTTTGTGTCTAGGTTCCATAGCTCCATGTCATCGTTTAACAGATCAAAGGTTGTACTCCATATCTGATTATCACCAATTTCAGTATCAGCTTCTATCTCTGCAGTATCAAAAAATTGAATATGGGTTGCCATGGCCTGAGTGCTGAGGGATTGCACCTCTGGGATATGGAAGCACTCAAATCTTACACAGTTCCTAGCAAGACCATCACAGAGATCGACGTGGGTGGCCCAGGTTCTGTGAGAAGTGGCGGAGGCGCAATGGGTGGAGGTTTTGGAGTTGATGGGTTCTTGGTTGGGGCTGCTGCAGCTACCGTACTGAATATTCTTACCAGCCACAAGACGACCAAGACATTAGTCCATGTAAAGAGTGAAAAGTCGGAGATCTTCTTGCTAATCTCCACCATGGAACCAGATGAGACGAGAATTTACCTATCCCCACTTTTCGTTTCGCTAAAATCAAAATCGAATACTGGAGCAAGTGGAATTGTCGAAGAAATAGAGAAGTTGGCGAAGCTACTCGCCGACGGGCTCATTACAGGTGAAGAGTATGCGCAGTTGAAGAGAGGGCTGTTTTGAAATGACCTGTCAGCATCCAAACTTTACCCTTAAGACTAAGACATTTTACACTCATACGATTCGTTAAATTTGCCGGAGCGGTTGAGCGAAAAAGAAGTTCACTGGATTCCCACCTTTTTTGAAGTAAAGCGCCTTGTATTTTTTGTAATACTCATCTGCAAGAGCCTTATTACCTAACTTAGCGTAGCATTGCGAGAGAGCATCAAATGCGCTGATAGAGTCTCCGTCAATATCCAGAGACCGGGAATAATGCTGAATCGCGAGATTGCAGTCTTTCTCTTTGACTAAATCCGCAAAGAGTGCATGAAGTTTTTTTGCTTCAGGCTCACATTGTAAAGCATTACTGTAATCAACCAGAGCACTATCACTATCCTTAGCCAGTATTCGATAAATTCCTGCCCGGCTCCACAAGTAACAAAATTGTTGATACTTTTTGGCTGCTGTTTCATAAACTTCAGCAGATGCAGCAAAATTGTTTTCTACCATCTTCTGAAAAGCATTTTTTCCTGCGAGAAACAATTTATCATCGAGGACTTGCCCTTTATCTTCTGTTTTAGACAGCTCCACAATCAGCAACTTCAGTTCTTCTGTCGGGTATTTGATCATGCTATGAAAGAGTGGACACTCAGTTAAGTCATTGATAGAAACAATGACAGGAGGAAATTTATGAGTGTTCAACAACGTAGAAAATATGATTCTGACTTTAAGCGCAATGCTGTTCAGTTGTCCAAGGAACCAGG